>JBLMXY010000107.1:0-22901 GCA_050257975.1 Acidobacteriota bacterium | reverse complement strand
GGGACAGGTTCGGGCTCCAGAGGTGGGTCTGCAAGCGCAGGACGCGATCACGGAACTCCGACCGGTATCGAACGATCTCGTAGGCGTGTTTCATCGGCTCCCGGCGATTTCGGTCAACGGCAATCGTACCGTTCCCATCCGGGCACGCCTACTCCGAAGCGTGTCTTGATCAAATTTAGAATGCCCTGCAGAGTGTCCCACTACCCTGCGAGTCGACCGAAGTGGGATCAACCATTGAATCGGGCCCTCTAACCCAGCAAGCGAAAGGCGCGGCCTGGAAATCCCCCGTGTGCTCGGGCAACACATAGCTGTTCAAGTCGTAGCGTCTCCTCGATCGGCCCGCCGCTGGTGCCGGTACGCGGGGGCACGGACTCCTCCGAGTGTGCCCGCAGCTGCAGCAAACTTTGCGAACCGACACGAGCAGGGAATACGATCTCGCAAGTTCCGGCGACTTCCGTGATGTAGGAGCCGTGTACCGCGGGAATCTCACGCTCTGCTGCCAGCTTTCCGGTTACGAAGGCGGAACTCCGGACACCTTCATGGGAAATCTCCAGGAGGTCAGCCTCGCGGAGGCGTGCGCGGGTTTCCGCCGGCGGGTCGAGACCTATCTCGCCGACAAGCGGGAACGGGTCGCGCGGGGAGAGTTCACGGAGCGCGATCATTTCCCTTGCTGGCACAGCGTCAAGTACCTGGACAAGGTGCCCCGGCTTGGCACCCTTCCCCGGCACGCCCGGGCATCGCGATGGCGATTGCCGGCTCGAGGCTCGATCCTGTCGTATCATCCAGGCAAACGGACGAGGGGATCGGACTGCGTGGTCGGAGGTTTGAATCCTCTCGCTCCGACCAAACACTCGGCATGAAGGTCAAGGTCGCCGCGAGCTGTAAGAGCCGGTGCGGGGCTCGTGTGGAGGGAGAGGTCGAGACCTCTTCCCGCGAATTCATCCACCGATTCTCTTTTCCGCAAGCCGGAAAGCCCGAGGGACCCCACACGGAATTCGAGGAGGTGCGCCTGGCGACCTTCGCTCCGGACTCGAAGGACTGGTTCGTGGAGTGCCCGCTGTGCGGAAGCCCGATTCGGATCGACGCCGGTAGATGATCCCTTGACTTGCGCCTGTTTTACGCCTAGACTCGATCATCAGGCCGACGGGTCGTTCCCCAGGCCACGGAACGACCGCGATGGCTCCGTCGGCCTAACTAAATTTTGAAAAAAAGCGAAATCTCCGAATTTCATTAGGCAGGCGATGAATCTTACGAAAAGACAGAAGGAGATCCTGGACTTCATTCGCTCCTACCGGACGGAGCAGGGGATCTCCCCGACGCAGCGCGAGATCCGGGAAAAGTTCGGTCTTTCCTCCTTCGGAACGGTCCAGAAGCACCTGAAGCGCCTCGAAGAGAAGGGCGCCCTGTCCCGGGAATGGAACCGCAGCCGGGGCATTTCCCCGGCGGAGCAGGGCTCGTCCCGGCCGGTCGCCCTGCTGGGTCTCGTGGCCGCGGGAAAGCCGATCGAGCCCTTCCCGGACGAAGAGTCGATCGAAGTCCCGACGTCTCTTCTGGGAAAGGGAGAGCATTTCGTGCTCCGAGTCCGCGGAGACTCGATGATCGAGGACGGGATCCGGGACGGCGACTACGTCATCGTGGCGCGGCGTTCGCAGGCTCAGAACGGGCAGACCGTCGTGGCGCTGGTCCGGGGCGAGGCGACGCTCAAGCGTTACTACGGGGAGGGAGGACGCGTCCGCCTTCAGCCGGCCAACGCCGCGATGAAGCCCCTGACCTACGACGCGCGGGACGTAATCGTGCAGGGGATCGTGACCGGCCTGATGCGGAGCTACGTCACGCCGACCCGGCCCGCACCGCCCGGCGAGCGTCCGGCACGGCCGTCGCCGCGGCCCCGCTGAGCAACCGCGCGTTTGGCCGGGAGCCGCCCCTTGCTAGAATGGGCGCGGTACGGCGACGTACCCAAGTGGTTAAGGGAGAGGTCTGCAAAACCTTTATTCGGCGGTTCGAATCCGCCCGTCGCCTCCAATCACCGAGGAACCATCGACCATAAGCCGCGAATCGAGGAGCCTGTTGCTGCTTGCGATCGAACCCGGACGTCTCCGTTTGGCCAACGCCTCTTCTCGGGCCGGAGTGGCGGAATTGGGTAGACGCACGGGACTTAAAATCCCGAGGGTCGAAAGACCCGTGCCGGTTCGACTCCGGCCTCCGGCACCAGCGACGATGAGAGGGAAGTCGTGAGCGTTGCCGAGGCCCAGGCCGTCGGCGGCCTCCAGGAGCGCATCGGGTATTCCTTCCGGGATCCGGCGCTTCTCGAGCGGGCGATGACCCACCGCTCCTTCTCCAACGAGCACCGGGAGCTGCGCTCGCCCAACAACGAGCGCCTCGAGTTCCTGGGCGACACGGTGCTCGGCTTCGTGATTGGTGACCTCATCTACGCAGCCTTCCCGAACCTTCAGGAGGGAGCGCTCTCGAAGATCAAGGCGCACCTGGTCTCGGCCACGACCCTCGCCGCCAAGGGACGCGAGTTGAATCTCGGGCGGTATCTCCGCATGGGCGCCGGAGAAGCCCGTTCGGGCGGCTCCGAGAAGTTGTCCCTGCTGGCGGACGCCTTCGAGGCCATCGTGGCGGCGGTCTATCTCGACGGCGGGCTTCCGGCCGCGGAGGCCTTCGTGCGCCGCATCTTCATGCCCGACGTGGCCGGCATCGACGTGGGGGACCTCTCCTTTCACGACTACAAGACGGCTCTGCAGGAGACGGCGCAGAGCCTGGGCCTGCCCCTGCCGGAGTACCGCGTCGTGGACGAGTACGGGCCGGACCACGAGAAATGCTTCGTGGTCGAGGTGTTCTGGGACGGCGAGTCCTTCGCCTACGGAAAGGGCTCCTCCAAGCGCGAGGCGCAGCGCAAGGCGGCCAAGGAGGCGTTGAAGAAGCTGGGGCGGCTGCCGGCGTAGTTATCAGTCATCAGTTCTCAGTTCGTGCTGATCGGCTGATGATTGAAAACTGACAACTGAAAACTGACAACTGACGACTGTTGTCACGGCGCCCTCCCTAATCTCTTCAGAAACTCTTCCGGACCCTCGAAGCCCACCAGGCGAAGCTCCTCGACCTCCTTGCCCGAGGCGTCGAGAAAGAGCACGGTCGGCACCCCCAGGATGCGGTACTTCTCGGCCAGGGCGACGACCTCGGGAGCGGCCGATCGCGTCATGTCGGCCTTCCAGAGCTGGCGGCGGGAGAGGGCCTCGCGCACCCGCGCGTCGGAGAAGGTCTTCTCATCGAGCTCGATGCAGGGGATGCACCAGCTGGCCGAGAAATCGATCACGGCGGGGCGGCCGGCGCGGGCCACCGCCTCGGCCGCGTAGGGCTGCCAGGCGGGGCCGGCGGAAGCCGGCAGCGTTCTCGGCAGGAAGAATCCGGCCGCGGCCAGCATCAGGACCGCGGCGGAGAGGCGCACGGCGGAACCGAGTCCGCTCTTGGCGGCGACCGCGACGAACAGGGCGCCCAGGGCGAGAACCGCCGGCAGGAGCCACGGGCCGACGGGAGCCGGCACGACCGTGCGCAGGAAGTAGGCCGCCATGGCGAGCAGCACCCAGCCGAAGATCTTCTTGACCCCTTCCATCCACACGCCGGCGCGGGGCAGCCGCGAGAGGCTGCCCGAGAACGCGCCCAGGAACAAGTAGGGCAGCCCCAGACCCAGCGAGAGAACGAAGAAGACCAGGAAACCGAACGCCGCGTCCTGCCGGGCCGCCACGAACGCGAGCAGCCCGAGCACGACCGGGCCGATGCACGGGGCGGCGACCACGCCGACCAGCAGGCCCATCCCGTACGCCCCCGCCCCGCCGGCGCGGGCGCCGGCCTTCTGCATCCAGGAGGACGGCATCCGGATGTCGTAGAGGCCGAACATCGAGAGCGCCAGCGCCACGAGAACCGCGGCGACGCCGACGAGGACCCATGGCGACTGCAGGGCGGCGCCGAAGAGTCTGCCGGAGAGGGCGGCCGCGACTCCCAGAGCGGAATACATGGTCGCCATCCCCAGAACGTAGAGCGCGGCGAGGCCGAACACCCTTCGGCCCTGTCCGGCGGCCTGTCCGCCGAAGAAGCCGACCGTCAGCGGGATGACGGGATAGACGCAGGGGGTCAGGTTCAGCAGGAGACCCCAGCCGAAGACGACGAGCAGCGCGCCGAGCAGGCCGCGGCGCTCGAGGAGAGCCCCGAAGTCGCTGCCTCCGGGAGCCGCCGGCGCCGTGTCCGGGCGAGGACCCGTCGCGAGCGCGACCGCGCCCCCGGGAAGGGCCGCCGACTCCGCCGCCGCGATGCTGGCACGGAACGCCGAGGTCGCCGGGGGATTGCACTGCCGGTCGTTGCAGGCCTGGTACTCGACGGCTCCCGAGATGGCCGGAGGCGGGCCGGCCGGCAAGGTCACCGGCACGCTGATCGTGAAGCGCTCTTCGTAGACGGAAAGGGGAGTCTGCGAGAACGCGAACTTTCGGAGAACTCCCTCCGGGTAGCGCGGCTCTCCGAAGGTCGCGCCGGCGGCCGGCTCGAGATGGACCGCGGTCGGAATCAGATAGTCCTCGGAGGGGCGGTGGCTGTTGACGTGCCATCCCTGCGCGAGCGTCGCGTCGATCCGGAGCGTTCCGGATCCGGCGGCTCCGGCCTCCAGGCGCGCCTCGACGGTCAGAAGCGGCGCGCCGGAAGGCGCAGCCGCCACCCAGGCCGGCATCAGCCAGGCGAGGCAGACCGCCGCGAGCCGTTCCGGTCTCTTCACCGCGAGCGCGCGTCCAGCAGCTTCTGGATCATGGCATCGACACCCGCCATGTAGGGAGATTGCGGGTGCGCCCGCTTGAAGGCCTCGAAGCGCTTCAAGGCCTCCGCCGGGTTGTTCTGGGACAGCGGGATCTGGGCCTGGAAGAGCTCGGCGCGCTCGCGGCGGTCCGAGTTCTTCGTCGTCGCGATCAGTTGCTCGATGGTCCGTGAGGAGGCGGTCGATCTGCCCAGATCGAGCTCGGCGGCGGCGGCGAGCTCGAGCGCGTCCTCGTGCATCTCGGGCGTCGTGTCCGGAGCCCGGGTCGCGCGTTCGAGCCGCGGCAGGGCGGCGGCCGAATCCTGGCGTTGAAAGAGCTCTCGTCCGGTGTCCAGGGCTTCGCGCCCCGACAGTTCGCTGACGTTCTGGCCCTCGACTTTCCGCGCGAAGCGCCGGTAGGCGTCCAGATCCTGGTGCGCGTGCGCGTAGAACTCCGGCGCGCTGCGAAAGCCCTGCATGAGGAAGACGAGGCGGCCTTCGGGAGTCGTGATCAGAACCGAGGGAGTCTCCCGCACCTCGTAGCGCGCGGCCAGGGCCTTGCCGCCTTCCGAGTCGATCTCGAGCTTGATCGGGACCATCGGGATGAGAAGCGCCTCGAAGTCGAAGGCGGGGTAGAGAAGGTGATCCATCCGCTCACAATTGCCGCATTGCGCCTGCGTGAACTCGACGAAGACGAACTTCTGCTTCGAGGCGGCCCGCGCCCGGGCCTCCGCGAGCGTCGAGGCCCACTCCGCGTTGCCGGGCGACCGAACCACGGGGGTCGGAGCGGCCCCGGCCTGGGCCAGCAAGGCGGTCGCCGACCCGAAGAAGATCCAGGATGTCAGGCTCGACCGGAAGGCCGCGAAGTTCCGCACTCTGCCGGGAAACCCTCCGGCCCGGATGCGAATTCCCGCGGCGTTGTCAGCCGAACCGCTTTCCGTTACACTTCCGCGCCCCGTGACCGGCAGGCGCGCGCCCAGGTAGCTCAGTCGGTAGAGCAACGGACTGAAAATCCGTGTGTCGGCGGTTCAATTCCGTCCCTGGGCACCATTTTGGGAGTCAACAGTCTCCAGTTGTCAGTTTTCAGTTCCGGAAACTGATAACTGACGACTGACAACTGAGAACTCATCTTGATCCTCAAAATCGCCAAGCTCGGCGTCAAGACCCTGCGTCAGCGCTCGGCCGAGGTCGAGGCGAAGGCGGTGGCTCGCGGCGACTACGAGCCGTTCCTCTCGGACCTCGAGGACACGATGCGGGAATACGACGGGACGGGGATCGCCGCGCCGCAGGTGTTCACGCCCCTGCGGATCTTCCTGTACGAAGTGCACCCGGAGAAGCGAAAGCGTCAGGAGGCGCAGGTCCCGTTGACCGCCCTCTTCAACGCCTTCTACGAAGGCGTCGGAACGGGAATGGAGGACGATTCCGAGGGATGCCTCTCGGTCCCTTTCCTGATGGGGGCGGTCGTTCCCCGGTTCGAGACGATCCGCGTGCGGGCGATCGACCGCTCCGGCCGGCCGGTCTCCTTCGAGGCATCCGGGTTCCACGCGCGCGTCCTGCAGCACGAGATCGATCATCTGGACGGTCTCGTCTACCTCGACCGCATGCGCGACATGAAGTCGCTCGCCTACACCGTCAACTTCGGATGACGGCGGACGGCGCGGCGTGCTCGGCCTTTCGCCTTTGAAATAGAATCACCGATGATGGCGATCGGCAAGACGGGCAAGCTGCCGGCCTTCGACCCCAGGGCCACCGGGGCAGGGGGCGGCGCGGACTTCCTGACCACCCGGCTCGAAACGATGGTCGCGTGGGCCCGCAAGAACTCCCTCTGGCCCTTCCCCTTCGCCACGGCCTGCTGCGGCATCGAGTTCATGTCCGTGGCGTCGGCCCACTACGACATCTCCCGCTTCGGCTCGGAGGTCATCCGCTTCTCGCCCCGCCAGGCGGACCTCCTGATCGTCGCGGGAACGGTGACGGACAAGATGGCCCCGATTCTCCGGCGCATCTACGACGAGATGCCCGAGCCCAAATGGGTCATCTCGATGGGCGTTTGCGCCTCCTCCGGAGGCTTCTACCGTGCCTACCACGTCACGCAGGGCATCGACGAGATCGTGCCGGTGGACGTCTACGTGCCGGGCTGCCCGCCGACCCCGGAGCAGCTGATCTACGCCGTGATTCAGCTCCAGCAGAAGATTGCGTCGGGCGAGAAGTCCCGCGACCGCCGCTCCGCGAAGTTCGCCGCGGAGCAGCCGTCGTGAGCGTGGTCGAGGCCACCGTCCTCTCGCCGGCCGCCGAGAAGATCCGGGCGCGGCTGTCGGCCTCCCCGCTCGGCGGCCGCGTGACGGTCGAGGACCGCGACCTGCCGACGATCGAAGCCGGGCCCGGGGAGTGGCTCGAGCTCGCGCGGTTCCTGCGCGATGACCCGGAATGCCGCTTCGACCTCTTCCTGGACCTCGCCGGCGTCGACAACTTGAAGCGCAGGGGCCCGCGCACGCGGTTCGAAGCCGTCACACACCTGCACTCGCTCTCGAACAACCAGCACGTGCGCGTGCGCATCGCGCTGCCCGACGCCGAAAAACCGTCGCTGCCGAGCGTCGAGAGCGTGTGGCCGGCCGCCAACTGGTACGAGCGCGAGGCCTACGACCTCTTCGGCTTCGAGTTCCCCGGGCACCCGAACCTGCACCGCCTGCTCTGCCACGACGCCTTCGTGGGCCACGCGCTGCGCAAGGACTACGCGCCGGGGCAGCGCTGGTTCTACACGGAGAGCGACCTGCGGGTTCCCGAATGGGCCAGACAAACCGAGGAGCGCGCCGGGCACTTCGAGACGCAGACGCTCTCGATCGGGCCGTCTCACCCGGCGACGCACGGCATCATCCACCTGCTCGCGCGGCTGGACGGCGAGAGGATCATTCGCGCCGAGACGATCATCGGCTACCTCCACCGGTGCTTCGAGAAGATGGCCGAGACGCACCTCTGGAACCAGGTCATCCCGTACGCGGACCGCTTGAACTACGTCTCGGCGATGGTCAACGGCGTCGGCTACGTGCGAACGGTCGAGAGGATGCTGGGCGTCGAGATCCCGGAGCGCGGCCAGCTCGTCCGCACGATCCTCTCGGAGTTCACCCGGATCGTCGACCATGCGGTCTGCGTGGGCGCCAACCTGGTCGACATCGGCGCGCTGACGGCCTTCATCTACCTCTACCAGCCGCGGGAGAACTTCTACAGCCTCATGGAGGCCTGCTGCGGCGCGCGGCTGACGGTCTCCTACGTGCGGGTCGGAGGTCTCGCGATCGACGTGCCCGAGGACTTCGTGCCCCGGTGCCGGGAACTGCTCGAGTCGATTCCGAAGTTCGTGGAAGACGTCGAGAAGCTCATCCGGAACAACCGGATCGTCCGCAACCGGCTCCAGGGCACCGGCGTCGTCACGAAGGAGCAGGCGATCGCCTGGGGACTGACCGGGCCGATGCTGCGTGCCTCGGGCGTGCCTTACGACGTCCGCCGCGCCCGGCCGTACGACTTCTACGACAAGTTCGACTGGGACGTTCCCGTGGCAAACGACGGGGACAACTTCGCCCGGTACCTGGTCCGGATGGAGGAGATCCGGCAGTCCCTGAAGATCATCCGCCAGGCGCTGGACATCCTCCCCGCAAAGGGGCCGGTCAACTCCGACGACTGGCGCGTGGTGCTTCCGCCAAAGGACGCCGTGTACCACGACATGGAGTCGCTCATCTACCACTTCAAGCTCGTGATGGAGGGCATCCGCGTGCCGGCGGGCGAGTGCTACGAGTGGATCGAGGCGGTCAACGGCGAGCTCGGGTTCTACGCGGTCTCCGACGGCCGCGGCGGTCCCTATCGGCTGAAGGTTCGGCCTCCGTGCTTTCCCAACATGGCCGCGTTCGAGAAGATGATCCTGGGGGGGACGGTGTCCGACATGATCGCGACCCTCGGGACCCTGAACGTCATCGCCGGGGAGCTCGACCGATGAGCGGAATCGTCGACGTGAGCCGCACGGCCCCGGACAGGCTCACGCTCGCCCAGAGGCTCTACCTGCCCGAGATCTTGCGGGGCATGTCGGTCACGCTCCGGCACCTGCTCCGCAATCTGGCCCAGATGCGCGGCCTGCCCACCATCCTCTACCCCGAGCAGAAGCGCAACTACTCGGGCCGCTTTCGCGGCAAGCACATCCTGAAGACCCGCGAGGACGGGACCCTGAAATGCGTGGCCTGCTACATGTGCCAGCAGGCGTGCCCGGCCGAGTGCATCACGATCGTGGCGGGGGAGCACCCGCGCATCGCCTACGAGAAGTATCCGGTCGTCTTCGACATCGACATGCTGCGCTGCGTCTTCTGCGGGTTCTGTGTCGACGCCTGCCCGAAGGACGCCATCTGGATGACCCGCAACTACGAGCTCGCCTTCTTCTCGCGGGAGGAGGCGGTCTTCGGAATCGACAAGCTGATCGAGAAGCCGGGCCTGCCCGTCAAGGACGGCTACGGGTACCGGCCGTACTATCCCGGAGACGGAACCAACCCGCCGCGAGACGCCTCCGCCGCGCCGGTCGTTCCCGGGGACGGCGAGCGGGGGCTCCTGCGCGAGAAGGGCCTGCCCCTGCCCGAGCGGCTTGCCGGCCCGGGGCCTTTGAACGCGCCCTCCCAGGCGGAGAAGGCCTTCTCAGCCTGACCGCTCGACCCGCACCCGGGCGTTGTAGTCCGGTTCTCCCGATTCGGGGTCGACGGCGCTTTCCGACAACAGCTCCATCCCCTCGGGCCAGTGCACCTCGAGGTTGCCCGGCTTGATCGGAACCACCTTCGCGCGCCCGGAAAATTGCCCGCATTCCGAGACGAGGCGCACGCCGTCGCCGTCCGACACGCCGAGCGCGCGGGCGTCCGCTTCCGACACCAGGACGTCTTCGCGCGCGGCTCCGGTCAGCGGGTCGGTCTCGTGCTGGACCATGGAATTGAACTGCTTTCCGCGACGCGTCGAGACCGAGAAGGCGCCCGGGATTCGTTCCCGGCGCGCAAGCGCGACCTCCGAGAAGCGGGCCTTCCCGTCTGCCGTCGCGAAGCGCCCGCCTTCGAACAGACGTCCGCCTCCCCACTGGAACTGGTCGCCGGCATCGCGCAGCGTCTCGATTCCGCGATAGAGCGGGATCGCGCGCGCGATCTCCTCCCGGATCGAGGCCGTCGAGGGGAAGGCCATCCGGTCGGCCAGGGCGGGCCGGGCGCGCCGCGCGACCTCGGCCAGGACTTCCCACTCCGGGCGGGCGCCGCCAATGCGGCGGCCGGGGATCTCGGGGGAGAAGATGACCCGCCGTTCGGTCGAGGTCTCGGTGACCCCGCCCGGCGTCTCGTAGCGCGTGGCGGCGGGAAGAATCAGGAGGGCGTCGGACGGGGCGACGAGCATCGAGGAGGACAGCACGATGTCCTGGTGAATCCGCAGGGACGGCTTCTCGAGGGCCCGGCGGCTGCGCGCCGCTCCGGGCAGGGTCTCGAGGAAGTTTCCCCCGACGATCCAGAAGACGTCGAGGCGCCCGTCGGCCGCGGCCGCGATCTGCTCGACGGTCGCCATTCCCGGGAAGCGGGGCGGCGGAAAGCCCCAGACTTCCCTCCACCGGTCGAGCGTCGCCCGATCGGGATTCGGGACGCAGCCCACCTCCGCGCCGCCCTGAACGCCCGAGTGGCCGCGCATGGGCATCAGCCCTCGCTTGGCCCGCCCCGGGATGCCGCGGGCCAGGCCGACGTTGACGAGGGCCCGGATCGTGTCGGCGCCGTGCGCGTGCTGGGTCAGCCCCATCGACCAGACGAAGTGGGCGTTGGGTCGCGCGACGAGAAGCCGCGCGAAATCCCGCATCGAAGCCTGCGTGGCGCCGCTTTCGCGCTCGAGGTCCTCCCAGGCCTGCCCGCGGACCGCTCTTGCCGCCTCCTCGAAGCCGGAGGTGCAGGCCGCGACGTACTCCGTGTCGACGCCGCCCGGCTCCTCGAGGAGCGCCTTGAAGACGCCGTTCAAGAAAGCGAGATCGCCCCCCGTGTCGACCGAAAACCACCGGTCGGCGAGCCTGGTTCCGAAGAGGGCGCTCTCGAAGACCGAGGGGATCCAGTAGCGCTCGAGCCCCGGCTCGCGGTAGGTGTTGACGACGGCGATCTGGGCGCCCGCTTCCTTGGCCTCGTAGAGGTATTTGACCGCAACCGGCTGGCTGTTCGGGACGTTCGAGCCGAAGAAGACGATCAGGTCCGAACCGATCCAGTCGCCATAGGAGCCGGTCGAAGCGCCGTAGCCGAGGGTCCCCTTCATCGCGGAGGTCGACGCCGCGTGGCACAGCCGCGCCGAGTTGTCCACGTGGTTGGTTCCGAGAAGGCGCGCGGCCTTCTGGGCGACGTAGTAGGTCTCGTTGGGAATGCCGCGGGAAGTCAGGTAGAAGGCGACGCGATTGGGGTCGGCTGACGCGAGGCGCCGGGCCGCCAGATCCAGCGCCTCCTCCCACGAGACGACGCGGAAGCCCCGCTCGCCGCGGCGGCGGAGCATCGGCTCGGGCAGCCGCCCGAGCTCCCGCAGCTGCCGCGAGGAGAGGGAGGCGAGGGCGTCGGCGTCGGCCAGGCGCGCCGGATCGAGCGCCGGCATGGTGTTCAACCGGAGCATCTCCAGGCGCACCATGCAGAGATGCGTGCCCCGGATCGTCCAGTCGCGCATCCCCCAGGTGCCCAGCGCGCATCCGTCGCACACGCCCCGGGTCAGGATTCGCCAGGCGAAGGGAATCTCCGTCCGGTTTTGCCAGGCAACGCGCGCGATGTCGCGGAAGTGGCGGGGCTTGGTCTGGCCGAGGCCGAGGGGCGACAGGGAGAACCAGGCGGAGGGGCGAAGGCCCATCCCCCGATTCTAGCGTCCGCGGCGCGGATGCGTCGGCGGGTGGCCCTCGGTCCGGAACATGGCCTCGACCAGATTGACGACCTCGTCGTCGGAGGCGCCTTTCTGCTTCAGCTCCGAGGCCATGAGCGCCTCGCGAATGCAGATGCCGCAGCCGGCCGCGTGGTTGTCCGTAAAGCAGGTCAGAAGGGTCTTGTGGTGAAACCGCGGGTTCTCGGCGCACTCGCAGAAGCAGTGGAGCCGGTCGAGGGTCGCCGGAAGCCTGCGCGCGACCTCGTAGGCCGGTTTCGCCTCCGGCTCGTAGATCTTCGTGTCGGAAAAGAGCCGGGGATCGAGGATCGGACGCCGCTCGACACAGGTCTTGCAGGAGTTCTGGGCGGGCGCGGGCGTGGCCTTCTTCGCGGCGGCCGAAGCAGACTTGTCGGCGCCGAGCGCCATGGCGCCGGCCAGAGCGGTCAGGCCCATGAGGCCCAGAACGGGTCGAATGCGCATGAACCCTCCCGAGGCGCCAGAACCCTTGCGGGGGCGGGTTTCTTCCAGCGCGCGCCGGGCAGGCGGCCCCAAGAGCCCTACCGCAGCTCTTCCATCATCGCCGCGAGGGCCTCGGGCTTCGGGCGCAGCCGCTCGGTCGAGAGGCTCACGAGCGGCTCGTCCGGCAGGCCGAGAAGCGACAGAAAGTCCTTCTTGGTCGGCTCGACGTAGACCAGTCCGGTCAGGAACTCCCCCTTCTCCTGCGCCTCGCGCAGGAGGGCGAAGGCCGCCCCCTTGTCGGTGGGGTCGAAGTCCGCGCGCAGCTTTTTCAGGCGGATGTGCGAGCCGTCGTGGAGCTCGACGTCCTGGGTCGTGCCCGGGTCGTAGTCGACCTGGATCTCCTCGAAGTAGGGGATGAAGCCGATCTCCTGGATCGCCTCCTCGTGATCCTTGGCCCACTTGTATGACTTGGTCGAGGTCTCGTGGTTGTTGAAGGTGACGCAGGGCGAGATGACGTCGAGAAGCGCGGTGCCCCGGTGGGCGATCGCACCCTTGATCAGGGCGACCAGCTGCTTCATGTCCCCCGAGAAGGACCGGGCCACGTAGCCGCAGCCGAGCTCGATCGCCATCGCGCACAGGTCGATCGCGGGCAGATCGTTGACGACGCCGGTCTTCAGCTGCGAGCCGAGGTCCGCCGTCGCGGAGAATTGCCCCTTGGTCAGGCCGTAGACGCCGTTGTTCTCGACGATGTAGACCATCGGGACGTTGCGGCGCAGCAGGTGGACGAACTGGCCGGCCCCGATCGAGGCCGTGTCGCCGTCGCCCGAGACCCCCAGGCAGAGCAGACTCTGGTTGGCGAGCGCCGCTCCCGTCGCGATCGCCGGCATGCGGCCGTGCACCGCGTTGAAGCCGTGGCCGCGATCGGCGAAATAGGCGGTCGTCTTCGAAGAGCAGCCGATGCCAGACAGCTTGCCGACCTTGTAGGGCGCGACCCCCATCTCGTAGAGGGCCTGCGTGATCTGGCGCGTGATGACGTCGTGGCCGCATCCCACGCAGAGCGTGGACTTCAGGCCGCCGTATTCCTTGACGGTCAGGCCGATGCGGTTCGCGGGCGCCTTGGGGGGTGCTTCGGTGGACATCACTTCTTCTCCCCGGCCTCGATCCCCTCGATCACCGTTTCGGCGTCGAGCGGGAAGCCGTCGTAGTGTCGGATGGAGCGCAGTTTTGGAACGTCGCCGGCCGGGATTTCCAGGCGAAGCAGGTCGTGCATCTGCCCGTCCCGGTTCTGGTCGACGACGTAGATGCGGTCGTGCCCGGCGACGAAGGCGAAGACCTCTTCGGCCAGGGGGAGCGCCCTCAAGCGCAGCGAATCGGTGCGCAGGCCCTTGCGCGCGAGCACGTGCCGGGCCTCGTGGACGGCGAAGTCCGAGGAGCCGTAGGCGACGATCCCGATTCGCGATCCCCGGCCGTCGATGACCGGTCTGGGAACCTCGCGGCGCGCGGTCTCGAGCTTGCGGGCGATCCGGTCCATGTTGCGCCGGTAGTCGTCCGGGCGCTCGGTGTAGGTGGCGCGCTCGGAGTGGCCGGATCCGCGCGTGAAGTAGGTGGCGGCGGGGTTGTCGATCACGCCGGGCAGCGTCCGATAGGGGATTCCGTCGCCGTCCACGTCCTTGTAGCGGGCGAACTCCTGGAACTTCCGGATGTGCGCCTTGAGCTCCTCCTCCGTGCGGATGACCTTGCCGCGGTCGATCGGCTTCTCCGGATAGGAAAAGGGATCGGACATCCAGTTGTTCATGCCGAGGCCGAGGTCCGTCATGACGAAAACCGGCGTCTGGAAGCGTTCGGCCAGGTTGAAGGCCTCCATCGTCAGCGCATAGCACTCCTCGACCGAGCCCGGGATGAGCAGGATGTGCTTCGTGTCGCCGTGGGAGAGGAAGTACGTCGAGAGGATGTCCCCCTGCATGGTCCGCGTCGGCAGTCCCGTCGAGGGCCCCACCCGCTGCACGTCCACGATGACGCCCGGCACTTCGGCGTAGTAGCCGAGGCCGACGAATTCCGACATCAGGGAGATGCCCGGGCCCGAGGTCGTGGTCATGGCGCGCGCCCCGGCCCAGCCGGCGCCCAGCACCATGCCGACGGCCGCGAGCTCGTCTTCGGCCTGGACGATCGCGCAGGTGGGCTTGCCCGTGACGGGATCCTTGCGGTGGCGCTTGGCGTATTCGATCAGGGCCTCGGCGAGCGAGGAGGATGGGGTGATCGGGTACCAGGACACGACCTGGACGCCGGCCATGATCGCGCCGATCGCGGCGGCCGCGTTGCCGTCGATGATGATCTTGCCGGCCGTCTCGTTCATCCGCTCCAGGCGGAAGGGGTCGGTCTTGGTCAGGTTCGAGGCCGCCCAGTCGTACCCTCCCTGGATCGCCTTCGTGTTGGCGTCGACCGCCTTCTCCTTGCCCTTGAACTGCCGGACGACGGCGCGGCGGATCTCCTCCATGTCGATGCCGAGCAGCCACGCCGCGACCCCGACGTAGATCATGTTGACGGCCAGTCGCCGCAGCTTTCCGTCGTGCACGAGCTCGAGCACGAGCTTCTGGAAGGGGACGGGGTAAAAGTGGACGTCGTCGCGCAGTGTCTTGAGGTTCAAGCTCTCTTCGTAGACGACGGCCGCGCCCGGCCGCACGGTCCGGACGTCCTCGTGGGCCGTCTCGGGGTTCATGCAGATCAGGACCCCGATGTCGCGGCGGCGGGCGATGAAGCCCTCCCGGGAGGCCCGGATCGTGAACCAGGTCGGCAGCCCCTGGATGTTGGAGGGAAAGAGGTTCTTTCCCGAGACGGGGACGCCCATCTGGAAGATCGAGCGCATCAGGATGTTGTTGGAGGACTGGCTCCCGGAGCCGTTGGCGGTGGCGACGTGGATCGAGAAATCGTTGACGACGGGACGGTTTCCCGCCTGGGCGGCGGCTTTGTCTTCGAGAAGGGCAGTGGACATTTCTCTCCTTTGCCGATCTGCGGCGAACGGAAACAAAAATCATATCAAAGACATCCGCCGGCATCGCGGCGCCGGGCCTGCGTAGAATCCAAGGCTGGAGGTGTCGATGCGATCCTTCGCGCTGATTCTGGCGGCGGGGCTGGGGCTCTGTTTTTCGGCTCCCGCGGCCCGCGCCGAGCATCCCTTTCGGTTCGACGATCTGGCGCGGCTCGAGCGCCTGAGCTCGTTCGCCCTTTCCCCCGACGGCAAGTGGCTGGCCTATGCGGTCACGATTCCTCACGTCGACGAGAACACGACGACCTCGGCGGTCTGGATCAAGCCCGCCGGCGGCGGCGAGGCCCGGCGGCTCACCTCGGGCCAGTTCCGCGACACGGACCCCGCTTTCTCGCCCGACGGGCGCGCGCTCGCCTTTCTCTCGAACAAGGAGGGGAGCGCCCAGATCTGGACCCTCGATCTCGCGGGCGGAGAGCCGCGCCGGGCGACCTCCTTCCCCAACGACATCGCCGCCTTCAAGTGGTCTCCCGACGGGAAGTGGTTCGTCTTCACGGCGAGCGTTTTTCCCGAGTGCGCGGACGCGCCCTGCATCGCCAGGGAGCTCGAGCGGCGAAAGAACTCGAAGATCAAGGCGCGCATCGCCGAGCGGCTCCTCTATCGCCACTGGGATTCCTGGAGGGACGGCATGCGGACGCACGTCTTTCGAGCGCCCGTCGCCGGCGGCGAGGCGTTCGACCTGACGCCGGGCAACCGCGACGCGCCGGCCTATGGCGGCGACCACGACTTCGAGGTCTCGCCGGACGGGAAGGAGCTTCTCTACACCTCCAACCCGGACGCGGTCGAAGCCGTGTCGACCAACGTGGACGTGTGGGAGACCGCCTTCGACGGGTCGGGAAAGCCGCGGAATCTGACCGCGGACAACGAGGCGTTCGACGGGAGCCCCGCCTATTCCCCCGACGGCCGCTTCATCGCCTACCGCGCGCAGAGGCGGCCGGGCTTCGAGTCCGACCGGTTCCAGTTGATGATCCTGGACCGGCAGACGCGAAAGGCCCGCTCCCTGACGGCGGACTTCGACAACTGGGTGGAGGAGCTCGAGTGGTCGGCCGACTCGAAATGGATCTACTTCGTGTCGAGTGTCGCGGGGCGCGAGAACATCTACCGGGTGCCCGCCGCGGGCGGCCCGGTCCGGGAGATCTGGAAGGGAGGCTCGGCCACGGGTCTTCGCGCGGCGCGAGCCGGCGGCCGGATCTACTTCTCGGCGAGCTCGCTGACGCGGCCGGCCGACGTCTGGAGCCTCGCGGCGGAGGGAGGGCCGAGTCCGCTCGCCGAGACCCGGCTCAACGCCGCCCTGCTCGCCGAGACCCGGCCCGCGACGGTGCTCGAGCGATGGGTCGCCTCGGCCGACGGGCGAAGGCTCCAGGCCTTCCTCATCCTGCCGCCCGGGTTCGACGCTTCGAGGACCTACCCGGCGATCTTCTTCGTCCACGGCGGCCCGCAGGTGCCGATGGGCGACGACTGGTCCTACCGCTGGAACCTCGCCTGCTTCGCCGGATACGGATACGTCGTCTATGCCGGCAACCCGCGCGGCTCGCCCGGATTCGGCCAGCAGTTCGTCGACGAGATCAGCAAGGACTGGGGCGGCAAGGTCTACGACGACCTGATGCGGCAGGCCGACGACCTCGAGTCGCTGCCCTACGTCGACAAGAAGCGCATCGGCGCGGCGGGAGCCTCCTACGGTGGCTACATGATCGCCTGGATCGCGGGCCATACGACGCGGTTCGCGACGCTGATCTGCCACGACGGCACGATCGACCTCGCGCCGGCCAACCTGGCGACCGAGGAGCTCTGGTTCCCCCGCTGGGAGTTCGGCGGATGGCCCTGGGAATCGGATCTCTACGAGAAATGGAGCCCGATTCGCTTCGCCGGAAAGTTCCAGACCCCCACGCTCGTCGTCACCAACGAGAAGGATTACCGCGTTCCGTTCGAGCAGGGCCTGGAGTTCTTCACGGCCTTGCAGCTGAAGGGCGTTCCCTCCAGGCTCCTCACGTTCCCCGACGAAGGGCACTGGGTGTTGAAGCCCGGCAACGCCCTCTTCTGGCACAACGTGATGGTGGACTGGCTGGCGCGCTGGTTGAAGGGCGCTCCGGCCGACGAAAGGGTGCTCGAGCGGGTCTACTCGGTGACGAAGTAGTCCCGGGCAAGGAGCCGAAGGATCGGGGGGCAAGCTGCCGGCGCAACGGGTCGTCTCGCTCTGCCCCTCGATCACGGAGACCCTGGTCGAGATCGGCGCGCTGCCGCGGCTGGCCGCCGCGACACGCTACTGCACGCGCCCGCGCGGGGTGCTGCGGGGCGTGCCGAGGATCGGAGGCACGAAGGACCCGGACATCGCGAAGGTCCTCGCCTTGAAGCCGGACCTGGTCTTCGCCAACCAGGAGGAGAACCGCCGGGAAGACGTGCAGGCGTTCGAGGCCGCCGGCATTCCGGTGGACGTGACCTTTCCGACGACGGTCGGGCAGGTCCCGCGCGACGTGCGCCAGTGGGGAAGGCTTCTCGGCGGCCCATGCGAGGCGCAAGCCGAGGCGCTCGCCTCGCGGATCGAGCGGGCCCTCTCGGAAGCCCGATCCGGGCCTCCGCCCGACTCCTTCCGCTACGCCTACTGGATCTGGAAGGACCCCTGGATGACGGTCTCGGGGGCGACCTACGTCGCCGACCTTCTGCGCCTGGCCGGCGGCGTCAACGCGTACGCCGAGGAGGCCGAGCGCTACCCGAAATCGACCCCGGCGGAGGCGCTCGCGCGCGGCGCGCGGGTCCACCTTTTCCCGAGCGAGCCCTATCCCTTCCGGCGCGCCCGGCACGACGAGGCGATGCGCAAGCTCTTCGGAACCGAGAGCCGGCGACTCTTCGTCGAGGGGGACGACTTCTGCTGGCACGGTGCGCGGACGCTCGCGGGGCTCTCCGCTGTCGGGCAATTGCGCCGGCAGCTCACCCGGGGCGGCTGACTTCTAGCGCGCCGGGTGGTTCAGCAGGTCCAGGAACTCCTCCCGGACCGGCTTGTTGAAGAAGATCCCGCGGATCGCGGAGGTCACCGTCAGGGCTCCCGGCTTCTTGACGCCGCGCATCTCGACGCACAGGTGCCGGGCCTCCACGACCACCATCACACCCTGCGGGCAGAGCTGTTCCTCGAGGAATCCGGCGATCTGCTCGGTGAACCGCTCCTGAAGCTGCGGGCGGCGGGCGTAGAACTCGACGACGCGAGGCATCTTGGACAGGCCCACGATCTTGTCGTTGGGGATGTAGGCCAGGTGCGCGTGGCCGTAGAACGGAACGAAGTGGTGGGAGCAGAGCGAATAGAAGGGGATGTCCTTCTCCATCACCATCGCCGTGTAGCGCTCGTCGTTGGGAAAGACGGTGATACGGGGCTGGGCGCCCTCGGACAGCCCGTGGAACATCTCCAGGTACATCTTCGCGACGCGCTCCGGCGTCTCCCTCAGGTTGGGATCGGTGAGGTCCAGGCCCAGAAGCTCGATGACCCGGCGCATGTGCGCCGAGATCTCCCGCACCTTCTGCTCGTCCTCGACGGAGGGGACGACGACGCCCGTCTCGCTCATCTCGCCCTACGCGGCGCGCGTCTTCTCGATCAGCTTCGCGATGTCCCGGGCGACCGGGATGTCGCTCGCGATGACGTCCTTGATCCGGCCGTCCTTGCCGATGACGTAGGCGGTGCGGGCCGCGAGGCCCTTGTCCTCGAGATAGACGCCGTACTTGCGCGCGACCTCTCCCTTGGGGTGGAAATCGGCGAGCAGCGGGTAGGAGATGCCGTTCTGCGCCGCGAAGGCCTTGTGCGCCCAGAGGGAGTCGACCGAGACGCCGAGAACCTGGACGTCGTCGGAGCCCTTGGACGGGAGCAACTCGGCGCACTGCTTGTTCTCGACCGAGCATACCGGAGAGAAGTCGAGCGGATAGAACATCAGCAGGACGTTCTTCTTTCCGCGATAGTCGGAGAGCGTCACTTTCTCTCCCACCGTCGAAGGGAGAGTGAAATCGGGGGCCGTGTCGCCGGGCTTGAGTTGGGCCATTTGCCTGCTCCTTGCGCCGCTCCCGCGTCCATCGCCGAAGCGGGGTCGTGATTCTATCGGAACGGTCGGCGTCCGGTGATCGGTGTCCGGTTCCCGGGACGATCCGGACACCTGGCACCGGGCACCGGGAGCCGGTCCCGGTGTCCGCGCACTATGCCCTACGAGACCGTCTTCTTGAATGCCCGCGTGCTTCCGGCGACCAGCACCAGGGCGATCACCAGGAGCGCGGCGACGCTGCGCCACATGTCGGCGAAGACGGCGCCGCGGATGATGATCCCCCGCGCGATCGCGATGAAGTGCGTCGCCGGCAGGACCT
Organism: Acidobacteriota bacterium; assembly: GCA_050257975.1. Lineage (GTDB taxonomy): Bacteria > Acidobacteriota > Thermoanaerobaculia > UBA5066 > Gp7-AA6 > DATBFU01. The sequence continues at coordinate 3,423 of JBLMXY010000107.1, read as the reverse complement.
GGGAGACGACGCGCAGGGGCGCCGGCAGCGAGGAAAGCGGGAAGATGTATCCGGAGAGCATGACCGAGGGAAGCAGGAACAGCTGCGCCATCTGGATCGCCTCCATCTGCGTGCGGGCGCGGGAAGAGATGAGCAGGCCCAGGGCGAGCAGCGCGAAGAGATACACCGCGGAGAGGCCGAGCAGGAGCGGAAGGCTGCCGTGGATCGGAACGCGGAAGGCTACGGTCATCAGGAGCAGGATGAAGAGAAGCTGCGCGAACGCCAGGGCGAGGTAGGGGAGAAGCTTGCCGAGGACGACCGCGACCGGGGACACCGGGGTGACCATGAGCTGCTCGAGCGTGCCCCGCTCGCGCTCGCGGACGATGGCAAACGCCGCCAGGACCGTCCCCGAGAAGGTCAGCAGGATCGCGACGAGGCCCGGGATGAGCAGGTTGGCGCTGCGCGAGTCGGGGTTGAACAGGAAGAGCGGGTGGGTTCGGATCGGCAGGTCGCGCGCCCCGGCTCGCTTGGCCAGCTCGGAAAGCGATTTCGAGAGGGCGAGGCCGTTGGCGGCGGCGAGCGCCTGGCTCGAGATGGAGGAGTCCGAGCCGTCGATCAGGACGAGCACGTCGGCCGGCTCCCCGTTGACGCGGCGACGCCCGTAATCGGGCGGAACCTCGATTCCGACCGAGGCGCGTCCCGCCACGATCGACTCGCGCAGGGCGGCGCTCGACGGGGCTTCGGCGACGATGTCGAAGTAGCTCGTGTTGACGAAGTCCGTCAGGAGCTGCCGGCTCTCCTGCGTGCGGCTCTGGTCGAAGACGGCCGTTCGGACGTGCCGGACGTTCGTGTCGATCAGGCCGAAGAGCACGAGCTGGAAGGCGGGGACCAGCATCGCGAACTGCAGCGCGCCCCGGTCGCGGATCATCTGGACGGCCTCTTTCCTCAGGACCGGGAGGAATCCCCTCATGGCGTGACCCCGGCCGGCGCGAGCTCTCCGGCGGCCCGGTCGATCTGGAGCCTGGTCAGCCGGACGAAGACGTCCTCGAGCGACGCGGCGATCGGCCGGATCTCGACGGGGGCGCCGGCCGCCCGCTCGAGGTCTCGCGTGATCCGCCCGGCCTCGACGTCGGCGCGCACGAGCAGGTGCAGCGAGTTGCCGAAGATCGTGACGTCGTCGACGTACGGAAGGGCGCGCGCCTCGCTCATGAACGCCGCGACCCCCTTCTCGCAGGCGGCCTCCACGCGCCGCATTCCCTCCGGCGTCACCTCCGGACGCTTCGTCAGTTCGTCCGGCGTCCCCTCGACGAGCATCTTGGAGAGGTACAGGTAGCCGACCCGGCCGCACCGCTCGGCCTCGTCCATGTAGTGCGTGGTGACGAGGAAGGTGACCCCCTCGGCGGCGAGGGTGAAGAGGAGGTTCCAGAGCTCGCGGCGGGCGACGGGATCGATCCCGGCGGTCGGCTCGTCGAGAAAGAGGACCCGCGGCCGATGCATCACGGCCGCGGCCAGCGCGAGCCGCTGCTTCCAGCCGCCGGACAGCTGACCGGCCAGGCGGTCGCGGTAGGGCCCGATCGAGGTCAGGCCGATCGCCCATTCGCGGCGCTCCGCGAGCCGGCCGCCCTGCAGGCCGTAGACCGAGGCGAAGAAGTCGAGGTTTTCGAGAACCGTCAAGTCCTCGTAGAGCGAGAACTTCTGCGGCACGTAGCCGATGCGCCGCCGGACCTCTTCGCCCTGCTCCGAGACGTCCAGGCCGTCGACGCGGGCGCGCCCCTGCGTGGGCGCGAGCAGGCCGCAGAGGATCCGAATCAGCGTCGACTTGCCCGATCCATTGGGGCCGAGGAGTCCGTAGATCTCGCCGCGGGGCACGGCGAGGGAGACGCGGTCGAGGGCGCGCACCTTCCCGAAGTCGCGCGTGACGCCCTCGACCGCGATGCCGTCGTCTCGGGCCGGATCGGGCGGCATCAGCGCTCCTGCAATCGCACGGTCGCCGCCATGCCGGGCTTGAGCTCCGGCGCCGGATCGACCGCGACCTTCACGCCGAAGACCTGGTCCATGCGCTGATCGAGGGTTTGGACGTTGCGGGGCGTGTATTCGGACTGCGCGCGGATCTCGACGACCCGCCCGGGGAACTCGCGCCTGGGATACGTGTCGACGGTCAGGGCCGCCTTCTGGCCGATGCGAACCCGGCCCAGCTGCGGTTCCGGCACGTAGACGCGGACCCAGAGCTGGGAGGGCTCGAGCATCCGGGCCACCGGCTGGTTGGCGCCGACCAGGTCGCCCGGGCGCAGGTCCATCGACTCGATCACGCCGGCGGCGGGGGCGCGGACCAGCGCCTCGGCCCGCTGGCGCTCGAGGTAGGCAAGCTGTTTCTCTTCCGCCTCGAGGGTCGCCCGCGCCGCCGCGATGTCCTCGGGCCGGTTGCCCCGGTCGAGCTCGAGGAAGGCTTCGCGGGCCGTCCGGGCGGCTGTCTCCGCCGCGTCGTACGCGTCCTTTCCGATGATTCCCTCCTCGAGAAGGGCCTTCTGCCTCAGCCGCTCCCGCTCCGTGTTCTCCGCCTGCGCCCGGGCGCTCGCGATCTGCTCGGTGCGCGGTCCGGCGAGCGCCTTGGCCAGGCTCGACCGGGCCTGTTCGGCCCGCGCGCGCTGCTGCTGGATCTGCAGATCGATCAGGTCGGTCTCGAATTGGACGAGGGGCTGGCCCGCCGCGACCGTCGAGCCCTCCTCGACGAGGACCTTCGCGACGCGGCCGCCGTAGAGCGAGCCGACCTCGACGTCCCGGGCCTCGATCGCTCCCGAGAGCACGAGGGGCTTTTCGCCCCGGGAAGCGGCGAGCCACCAGGCGGCGGCGCCCCCCGCCGCGAGAACCGCGGCGAGCGCCAGGATCGCGCTCCGGCGCTTCACTTTCGTCTCCGGGGGCCGCGCAGCGCCCCGTGTCTCCAGAGGTCGATGACCGTGTCCAGGTATGCGTCGAGCGGGATGCGCGGCTCGATGCGCACGACGCGGTGGAAGAACACGTACGACTGCAGGGAGCCCAGGAACGCCAGCGCCCCCGCGCGAGGATCGCGCAGGGAGACCCGGCCCGCGGCGCGCGCCCGGCGCAGGTAGTCCTCGAGCGCCTGGACGGCCCGAGCCGGCGGCGAGCTCTTCTGACGGGGATCGAAGGGAAGGCGGACCAGACGCGCCTCGTCTTCGGACCGCGCGCGCAGGAAGCGGGCGATGTTCTCTCCCATCTTGCGCTCGATGAACGGGACGAACGCTCGGGCGAGGCGGCGCAGCACGCGCGCGGGATCCTCGCCGGCGTCGACGAGGGCGAGAAAGTCGGTCGGCATCGCTTCTCCCTGCGGCTCCGACTCCATCGCGAGCGCGAAGAGCGCGGGCTTGGAGGGGGCGTGGCGCAGCAGCGCGGCGGGGGAGACGTGGAGCCTCGAGCCGATCGCGGCGA
>JBLMXY010000106.1:0-9931 GCA_050257975.1 Acidobacteriota bacterium | reverse complement strand
CGGGAGACTTTGCGGCCTGCGCGGTCTTCTGCGCGGCGGGCGGCGGCGCGGGAGAGAGCCCGTCCTCGAAGCGGCCCTCGGACAGCTCCGACTCGAGGCGCTTCTTGGCGCCCGCGACGGTGAAGCCCTCGTCGTAGAGCAGTTCGCGGATTCGGGCGATGATCTTGACGTCCCGGGCGGAATAGAGCTTCCCGCCTCCCTGCGCCTTGCTCTCGGCAAGCACCGGGAACTCCGTCTCCCAGTAGCGCAGCACATACGGCGCCACTTCCGCCATCTTGCAAGCCTCGGCTGGCTTGTAGAGCTCGGGCACCGCTTTGGCCACGGCGTTACTCTAGCGGAACCACGGTCTCTCGTGAAGGCGGGCCGCTACTTTTTCGCTTTCTTCGCGCCCCTGCGCTCCTCCCGGGACCGCTCCCGCACCTCGATCCGGATCGGCGACCCGGCGAAGTCCGCCGCCTCCCTCAGGAGGTTCTCGATCCGCCTCTCCTCGGAGAAGTGCAGGCGCTCGGATCGGTTCGAGACGAGGCAGAAGGTGGGCGGATCGGTCTCGGTCTGGGCGACATAGAAGACGCGCAGGGCCTTTCCCGAGGCGGTCCGGGGAGCCTTGTCGCGCAGCGCCCGGCCGAGGACCCGGTTCAGGACCGCCGTCGGGATCCGGCGCGCCCGGTTCTCGGCCGCCTTTGCCGCCGCTTCGAGAACGCGGGCGACTCCCCGGCCGGTCTTCGCGGAAACGAAGAGGACGGGAGCGTGGCGGGCGAAGGGGATCTGCTCCTCGATCGCGAGGCGGGCCGACTTCGCGGCCTCCTGCCCTTCCCCGCCGGACCGCCCCGCGAGGTCCCACTTGTTGGCGACGATCACCAGGCCCTTGCCGGCGTCGTGGGCGTACGAGGCGACGGTCGCGTCCTGCCCCGTCGGCCCCTCGGCGGCGTCCACGACCAGGAGGGCCACGTCGCACTGCTCGATCTGGCGGCGCGCCCGGACGACCGACAGCACTTCCGGGCCTTTCTCCGTGCGGCCCTTGCGCCGGATGCCGGCCGTGTCGATCAGGCGGAACCTCCTTCCCTTCGACTCGAGAAGCTCGTCCACGGCGTCGCGCGTGGTGCCGGCCACCTCAGAGACGATGGCGCGCTCGGATCCGAGCATGGCGTTCAAGAGCGAGGACTTCCCGACGTTGGGCCGCCCGACGACCGCGAGCGCGACTTCCCGGACTCGTGGCGCCGGCTCCGGCGGCGCCTCGCCGCCCTCCTCGGGCATCCGCGCCGCGATCGCCGCGAGCACGTCGTCCACGCCGATCCCGTGCTCGGCCGAGACGCCGCACACCTCCGGGAACCCGAGCTCCCAGGCCTCGAGCTCGCCCGATTCCGCCTCCTTGCGGTCGATCTTGTTGGCGACGACGATCGTCTCGACGCCGGACTGGCGCGCCGCCGCGGCCGCCGCCCGGTCGCCCGGCAGGATGCCCGCCGCCCCGTCGACCACGAGCAGGATCAGATCGGCCTGGCGGATCGCCTCCAGGGCCTTGCGCCGCACCGCCGCCGGGATCTCCTCCTTTCCCGACGGGTCGAACCCTCCCGTGTCGAAGAGGCGGAAGGAACGCCCGTCGGGAAGAAGCGCCTTCTCCTCGACGACGTCGCGCGTCATCCCCGGCAGGTCGTGGACCAGCGACCGCCGCCGTCTGGCCAGGCGATTGAAGAGCGTTGACTTGCCGACGTTCGGGCGGCCCGCGACGACGACGCGCAGCGGCCCGCGCGTCACTTTGCCGAGCTGCGGATCCCCCCGTCCAGGCGCAGCGAGAAGCGGGGATGCGTGAACGGGTGCACGTCGGGGAAGCGCTTGAAGATCCATCCGCTGAAGATGTCCTTCTCCTTGTCGCGGACGCGGATGCGGGCGGCGGGGTTCCCCTCCTCGACGCCCGAGGACGTGATGACCTCGGCGGTCATCGCGAAGGAGGGAAGGTAGACGTCCGCCGAGATCGTCAGGCCGGAGTCGGGAAGCGCGACCGACCCGCCAAACGGCACTTCGAGCTTGCCTTCCTTGCCGCTCGCGGAATCTTTCCAGAGAAGGACGACTCCCGAGTAGGCCTTCTTGACCGCGTCCGGCACGTCGAGCCTCGTCGGAACCGAGGGGACCTGCTTCTGACCCTGGCCCTGGGCCTCCATCCCCGCCGGCGCCTGGCCCTCCGGACTTCCCTGCGCGGATTGCTGCTGCTCGGCCTCCACCCGCTCGTGCGAGACCGCCATCCGAACATCGGGGTCGGGCCGGCCGCGCTCCCCGCAGCCGAGCGGTCCGGCGGCGGCGAGGCAAAGTGCGGCGGCAAGGGCTCTTCGGTTCATCGCGTTACCCTCCGGGGCCTGCGCCCGTAAGAAACCGCGGCGCGCTCCCGCGCCGCGTCGGCGAGCCGGAAGTCGAGCCGGCGCCGCGCCTCGTCGATCGCCTTCAGCTTCACGCGCATCGAGTCTCCGAGCCGGTAGGTCTTCCCGCTCGACCGGCCGCGCAGCCGGTGCTGCCTCTCCTCGTACACGAAGAAATCCTCTCCCAGGGCGGAAACCGGCACCAGACCCTCCACGAAGAAATCCTTCAGCGTCACGAAGACGCCGAAGGATGCCACACCCGTCACGAAGGCGTCGAAGTCCCGGCCGACCTTGTCCTTCATGAAGACGATCTTCTTCCACAGCAGGCTCTCCCGCTCGGCCTGCTCGGCCCGGCGCTCGCGCTGCGAGCAGACGTTCGCGATCTCGGCAAAGCGCAGGTTGACGTCCTCGAAGTCCTTCGCGGCGACGGGCCGCCCGTCGCGCAACAGGCGCGTCAACTGGCGGTGCACGATCAAGTCCGGATAGCGCCGGATGGGCGAAGTGAAGTGGCAGTAGTAGGGGGCCGCAAGGGCATAGTGCCCGCGGCACTCCTCGCTATAGAGCGCCTTGCGTTGAGCCCGCAGGAGCAGGTCCCGCAGGAGGCGCTCCTCGGGCTTTCCCTCGATCGCGTTCAGGATCTTCTGGAATGCAGACGGGGGGACCTCTTCGAGATCCCCCTTCAGCTCGTAGCCGAAGCCCTCGAGGACTTCGCGCAGATCGACCAACCGGTCGGGGTCGGGCCGGTCGTGCACGCGGTAGATCGCGGGCTGCCTGGCGAAGAGCAGGTGCTTCGCGACGGCCTCGTTGGCCGCGAGCATGAACTCCTCGATCAGCCGGTGCGCGACGTTGCGCGACTCGGGCACGATGCCGACCACGAGCCCCTCGTCGTCGAGCACGACGTCGGCGTCAGGCAGGTCGAAGTCGATCGAGCCCCGGCCTTCGCGGCGCCGGCGAAGAAGCGCGGCGAGCTCGGCCATCACGCGGAAGTCCTCGAGGAAGGGCCCGTAGTGATGCTCGTCCTCCGAGGAGAGCCGCGTCTCGAGCAGGCGCGCGACCTCGGTGTAGGTCATCCGGTGGGCGCTGCGGATCACTCCCTTGACGAAATCGGCCTTGAGGACCCGGCCGTGGCGGTCGAGCTCGAGCAGGGCCGAGAGAACGAGGCGGTCCACCCGAGGGTTCAGGGAGCAGAGGCCGTTCGAGAGGTGCTCGGGGAGCATCGGCAGGACGCGGCCCGGGAAGTAGACGCTGGTGCCGCGCGAGCGGGCCTCGTCGTCGAGCGCGGTCCCTTCCTCGACGTAGTGGGACACGTCCGCGATGTGGACGCCGAGGCGGTAGCCGTGCGACGTCTTCTCCACCTCGACCGCGTCGTCGAAGTCCTTGGCCGTCTCGCCGTCGATCGTCACGATGCGGCGGTCCCGGAAGTCCCTCCGTCCGAGCAGGTCGTCTTCCGGCACTTCCTCCGGGAAAGCCTCGGACTCGGCCACCACCGGCTCGGGGAAGCGGTGCGGGAGGTTGTGGGACCGCAGCACGATCTCGATGTCCACGCCCGGCTCCCCCAGAAACCCGATCCGCTCCTCGACGACGCCGTGGGCGATCCGCCGGGCGTCGGGGAAAGCGGTCAGCCGCGCCTCGACGATCTCGCCTTCGCGGGCGCCGTGGGTCTTGTGGTCGGAGATGCGAACGACGGCGTCGATCCTGGCGTCGTAGGGCAGGACGACCTTCCTGCCTTCCTGCGCCTCGAAGCGGCCGACGACGCGTTCCCGAGCGCGGTCGAGCACCTTGACGACGACACCGGAGATCTTCCCGGCGTCCCTCCCCCGCCCGCGAACCCGCGCGCGTTCCTCGCGCGCCAGGACCGTGTCGCCGTCCATGGCGCCGTGCATCCCGGAGCGCGGGACGAAGAGGTCCTCGCCCGCTTCGATCAGGACGAAGCCGAACCCCTCCGGCCGGACCGTGATCCGCCCGGCCACCATGTTGGAAAACTCGATCGCGGAGTACTTCTCGCCGCGCACGCGCGCCACCTCGCCCCTTCGCTCCAGGCCTTCCAGGCGCTCCCGGAAGGCGTCCTCCTCGGAGTCCCGGACGTGAAGGGCCTTGCAGAGCTCCCGGAAGGAGAGGACCCGAGAGCCCTTCTGGCGCAGGCGCTCCAGGATCTCTGAATCGCGCGGCAGCACGCGGCGGAGTCTATCGTGGGGGGGTGGCGCGCCCGCGCAACCCGGGGGCCGGCTTTTCGTATCTCGGGAGAGCGTGATCCGCAAAACGGCCGTTTCGCTTGCCGGCCTTCTCGCCTCGGGCGCACTCCTCGCCCGTCAGGACGCGGCGAGGCTTCTTTCCGAGGCGGCCGCCGCGCAAGCGAGCCCGGCGGCGCTCGCCAGGATCCAGAGCCTCGACGCGGTCGCCGACTGCACGGGGCCGTCCGCTTACAACCGGGCCTTCTGGACCGAGGTGGTTTCCCTCCGCCCCGACAAGACGCTCTTCCGGCAGACCGTCGGAAAGGAAACGAGCGAGCTCTTCGTCGCCGGCAAGGCCGGTTGGAGCCGGAATCCCGCGACCGGAGCGATCGAGCCGCTTCCTCCCGGCATGATGGACGTCGTTCGCGATCACGAATTTCACTTCCTTTTCCTCGAGATCGACCGGCGCTTCCACGACCCCCGCCTCTCCGGCCGAGACATGGTCGGCGGGCGCGCCTGTCTCGTCGTCGCGATGGCCGACGCCGACGGCCACCCAGCCTCGGCCTGCGTCGACGAAGCGACGAAACTGCCCCTTCGGGTCTCCTTCGAGCCGCCGGCCGGCAGCCCGAAGAAGGGCACGATTCACATCTTTCCCGACAGGTGGGTCGAGATCGGCGGGATTCGGTGGGTCGAGGCTTTCACGCTAAAGCAGAACGCGGAGACCTTCACCTATCGCTACACCTCGATCCGCCCGAACTCCGTCGACCCGAAGATCTTCGAGATCCCCGCCTCGCTTCGCGGCAACTAGGTTGTTCACGCCCTCGGCGCTCCCTCTTCCGGCGGGAGAGGGTTGGGGTGAGGGCGGCCCCCTATCGGAGACGAAAGCTTCGGCCTCGCCCGGGGCGGATCAACCGGTGAACAACGCCTCGAGAGCCAACCGCTAGAACGCCTCCGTGTCCGCGCCGCTCGCGAGCTGGCCCTCCGGGTTCGTATAGGTCTTGACGACGCCCGTCTGCGTGTCGGTCACCGTGATCGTGTAGCCCACGTTCGAGAGCGCGCCGTAGAACACCCAGAAGTGGCCGTTGATGGCGCGCGCGTCCAGGACCTTGACGATCAGCTCGATGTTCGACGGCTGGAAGAACCAGAACGCGCCGGAGTCGGAGGTCAGAGGGATCGTCTGCCCGACGCCGCTCTGGCCGATGTTGGACGCCGTCCAGTCGACGCGCACGTCGAATCGGCCTGCGGAGAGACACAGCGTCGTCGCGCTCCCCGAGCAGCCCTGAGGCGGCGGCGTCGCGGACAGAGCGATCCGGCCGATCCGGTTGCCGGCCTGCTCGGTGAACCACACGTTGCCGTCGGGGCCGGCGGCGATGCCGGCGGGCGCCTCGCCCGCCTGCGGGAGAGGGAATTCCGTGACGTCGCCGCGTGGCGTGATTCGACCAATGCTGTTCGTTCCCGGTTCGGCGAACCAGAGGTTGCCATCCGGGCCGGCAGCGATGCCATAGGGCACACTTCCGTCCGACGGCGTCGGAAACTCGGCGATGATGCCGGCCGGCGTGATCCGCCCGATCTTGTTGCCCGAAAATTCGGTGAACCACAGGTTGCCGTCCGGGCCCGCCGCGATGTCGGTCGGCTCGCCGCCGGCCGTCGGGATTGGGAACTCCGTGACGGAGCCGTCCGGCGTGATACGCCCGATCCTGCCCTCGAAATCGGCGAACCAGAGATTACCGTCCGGGCCGGCAGCGATGCCGAGGGGCACGCTGTCCCCCGACGGTACCGGGAACTCGGTGACGATGCCGGCCGGCGTGATCCGACCGATCCGGTGCGCGTGCTCGGTGAACCAGAGGTTGCCGTCGGGACCGGCCGCGATCCCTGCGAGCAGGCCGCCGCCCGCCGGTAGCGGGAATTCGGTGACAACGCCCGCCGGCGTGATCCGCCCGATCGTGCGCCCGATCTCGGTGAACCAGAGGCTCCCGTCGGGGCCGGCCGCGATACCGTAGGGTTGACTCGCCGCGGACGAGGTTGGAAATTCGGTGAGGACGCCGGCCGGTGTGATGCGACCGATTCGGCTGGCTGCGTTTTCCGTGAACCAGAGGGCTCCGTCAGGGCCGGCCGCGATCTCGATCGGCCCCGCGGTTCGCGGGATCGCGAACTCCGTGATGGCCTGACCCCGGCCGACGCTCGGGAGGCCCGCCCCGAGGAGAGCCATGGTCAGCACCGCGGCGCGTCCCCGCACCATCCCCGTCGCGCCCCGCAATCCGATCGTCCTCTTCATCCGTTCTCTCTTTCGCTGCGAGAAACGCGAGCCCGACGGAGCCTGCCGCGGGCGCGGTGTCGCCTCGCTACCCCGGGAGTAGCCCGGACCCGGCGACCTCGAAGCGAGGAGCATTCTAGGCGGTGCCACAAGACCCGAAGCCCGAAGCTAATCTTTTCGTAATGGCCCGGCACCGAGCCCAACCGGACGCCGGCGGCATCGAAGCCGAAAACATCAGAACGCCTCCGTGTCCGCGCCGCTCGCGAGCTGGCCCTCCGGGTTCGTGTAGGTCTTGACGACGCCCGTCTGCGTGTCGGTCACCGTGATCGTGTAGCCGACGTTAGACAGGGCGCCGTAGAACACCCAGAAGTGGCCGCTGATGGCGCGCGCGTCCAGGACCTTCACGATCAGCTCGATGTTCGACGGCTGGAAGAACCAGAAGGCGCCGGAGTCCGAGGTCAGAGGGACCGTCTGCCCGACGCCGCTCTGGCCGATGTTCGACGCCGTCCAGTCGACGCGCACGTCGAATCGGCCGGCGGAGAGACACAGCGTCGTCGCGCTCGCCGAGCAGCCCTGAGGCGGCGTCGCGGACAGAGCGATCCGGCCAATCCGGTTGCCCGATTCCTCGGTGAACCAAAGGTTGCCGTCCGGACCGGCAGCGACGCCGGCAGGCTCGCTGTTGGCCGTCGGGAGCGCGAACTCCGCGACGACGCCGCCGGTGGTGATTCGACCGATGCCGTTCGCGCCGGGATCGGCGAACCAGAGGTTGCCGTCCGGACCGGCGGCGATTCCGTAGGGCTGGCTCCCGGCGGTGGGGATCGGGAACTCGGCAATGAAACCGGCCGGAGTGATCCTCCCGATCTTGTTGCCCGTCGCTTCGGTGAACCACAGGTTGCCGTCCGGACCGGCGGCGATTCCGGCGGGCTCGCTGTCGGCCGTGGGGACCGGGAATTCGGTGACGACGCCGGCCGGCGTGATCCGCCCGATTCTGCCCTCGAAATCGGTGAACCAGAGGTTGCCGTCCGAGCCGGCGGCGATTCCAAAAGGCTCGCTGTCCGCGGCCGGGATCGGAAACTCGGTGACGACGCCGGCCGGCGTGATCCGACCGATCCGGTGCGCGTGCTCGGTGAACCAGAGGTTGCCGTCGGGACCGGCCGCGATCCCGCCGAGCCCGCCGCCGCCCGCGGGCAGCGGAAATTCGGTGACGACGCCCGCCGGCGTGATCCGCCCGATTCTGCGGCCCGCGGGCTCGGTGAACCAGACGTTGCCGTCCGGGCCGGCGGCGATGCCGAAGGGATGGCTCACCGCCGAAGCCGTCGGAAATTCGGTGATGACGCCGCCGGCGGTGATCCGCCCGATTCGGTTGGTCGCGTTTTCCGTGAACCAGAGGGTTCCGTCAGGGCCGGCCGCGATCTCGATGGGCCCGCCGGCCTGCGGGATCGCAAACTCCGTGATGGCCTGCCCCCGGCCGACGCTCGGGAGGCCCCCGAGCAAGGCGAGAGCCAGCGCCGCGGCGCGCCCGGTCGCGGTTCCCGTCGCGAAAAGCAGTCCGGTCTTCTTCATGCCGTCTTTTCTCCTCCTGTGAAGGCCCGCGAGTCCGGCGGAACTCGCCGCGGGTAATCTCTACGCAAGTCACCGCGGCGGGTTATTCGATTTGGCGCCGCGCCCTCGAGGTCGGGAGGAATCAGAACGCCTCGGTGTCCGCCCCGCTCGCGAGCTGGCCCTCCGGGTTCGTATAAGTCCTGACGACGCCCGTCTGCGTGTCGGTCACCGTGATCGTGTAGCCCACGTTCGAGAGCGCGCCGTAGAAGACCCAGAAGTGGCCGTTGATGGCGCGCGCGTCCAGGACCTTCACGATCAGCTCGATGTTCGACGGCTGGAAGAACCAGAACGCGCCGGAGTCGGAGGTCAGAGGGATCGTCTGTCCGACGCCGCTCTGGCCGATGTTGGACGCCGTCCAGTCGACGCGCACGTGGAATCGCCCGCCGGAAAGACACAGCGTCGTCGCGCTCGGCGTGCAACCCTGAGGCGGCGCCGCGGCCGGATCGATCCGGCCGATCCGATTGCCCCACCATTCGGTAAACCAAATGTTGCCGTCCGGGCCGGCGGCGATGCCAAGAGGCAGGCTGTTGGCCGCCGGGAGCGGGAATTCCGTGACGACGCCGATCGTGGTGATCCGCGCGATGCTGTTGGCGGCGGCTTCGGTGAACCAGAGATTTCCATCCGGCCCGGCCGCGATTCCAATCGGCTCGCTCACGGCCGTCGGGGTCGGGAACTCGGTGATCGCCCCGGCCGGAGTGATCCTCCCGATCTTGTTGCCCAACGCTTCGGTGAACCACATGTTGCCGTCCGGGCCGGCGGCGATTCCGATCGGCTCGCTGGCGACCGTCGGGATCGGGAACCGGGTGACGGCGCCGGCGGGCGTGATCCGCCCGATGTTGTTCGAGAATTCCGTGAACCAGAGGTTTCCGTCCGAGCCGGCGGCGATGCTCGAGGGCCCGCTGCTCCCCGTTGGGAACTCGGTGACGACGCCGGCAGGCGTGATCCGCCCGATCTTGCCCGAAAGCTCCGTGAACCAGAGGCTTCCGTCCGGACCGGCGGCGATGGCGAGCAGCTCGCCGCTGGAGCTCGGGACCGGGAACTCGGTGACGACTCCGGCCGGCGAGATCCGCCCGATCCTGTGGCCCGCGATCTCGGTGAACCAGAGGTTGCCGTCCGGACCGGCGGCGATTCCCCGAGGCTCGCTCGCCGCCGACGGGACTGGAAACTCGGCAATGACCCCGGCCGTGCTGATGCGACCGATTCGGTTTGCCAGACTCTCCGTAAACCACAGGTTTCCGTCCGGCCCGGCCGTGATCTGGAAAGGAAAGGAGCCGGGCGTGGTCGCAAATTCCGTGATCGCTTGACCCTGGCCGACGCTGGCCAGGCCCGCCCCGAGCAGAGCCAGCGTCAACACCGCGGCGCATCGGGACGCGACTTCCTTCGTGACAGGCAGGCAGAGATTCTTCTTCATGATGTTGCCTCTCTCCTTCGGAAAAGCCGCGAGCCCGGCGGACCCCTGCCGCGGTCGCGGTGTCGCCTCTCTGCCCGGACGCAAGCCGGGGCCGGCGACCTCGAAACGACGAGCATTCTAGGACGCGCCGGACTACCCGGTCCGA
>JBLMXY010000105.1:0-4678 GCA_050257975.1 Acidobacteriota bacterium | reverse complement strand
CTTCGCGGCCGCCGACCCGGACGCGCGGTCCCTGCGGAGACTCCAGGACGAGCTCCTCCTTGTACGTCCCGCTCTGCCGGAGCCCGGCCATTTCGGAGGCGAGGTGTTCGAGGAGGTTCATTCGTTACGAGTTGTCAGTTGTCAGTTCTCAGTCGTCAGTTCCGGAACCGACAACTGACCACTGACCACTGACAACTATTCCTCCGACACGATCTTGCCCGCGACGCGCCCGCCCGGGAAGGCCGCGTCGAGCGCCGCCACGGCGTGGTCGAAGTCCGCGCGGTCTCGCGCGATGATCTCCGCGCAGAGCGTGGGGCGGTTGATGATCTCGGAGGTGCCCTGGCTGCCCCGCACGATCACGGCCAGCGCCGGCTGCCCCACCCAGAAGAGGACGTGGTCGAGGTCCTCGAGAGCCCTTGCCGCCGTGCGGTGCGCCTTCTCCTGCTCGTCCCGATTCAGGCAGACCCCGGCGAGCCCGGCCACGCGGTACTGGTTCGGCTCGAACTGCGTGCGGTCCCAGTCTTTCCACACCCGGTCGCGCGGCACGAGCTTGAATCGGTAGGCGAGGTTGGAGAGCCGCGACTCCTCCAGGGCGAACTCGGCGATCCGGCGGTCCGTCATCGGCTGGCTCGTCGAGGGGCCGGGCTTGTTGGTGGGCATGAGCGCTAGTCTAATCGAGAGCCGGCCGGAGTCTCTCGCGCGGCGCGGGGCGGCCGCCTTTCGTCATCCGGGCCTTCCGTTGGGGTAGAAGACGACCTTCATCGCGTGCCGGTTCTCCAGCAGCTCCATGGCCCGGTGAAAGTCCTCGAGACCCTCGAACTCGTCGGTGACGAGGTCCTCGACCTGGAGGCCCGCCCGCAGCAGATCGAGCATCTTGATCCAGGTGTCGAAGACGCGTCGCCCGACGATGCCGTGGAGGGTCAGGCCCTTGAAGATGAAGTCGTTGGTGTAGTCGTGGATCGCGACCGCCTTGCCCTTGGGAAGGCCCAGAAGCGAGATCTTCGCGCCGCGACGCGCCGCCGCCAGGGCGAGGTTGATCGAGGGCTCGGCTCCGGAAAGCTCCAGGACGACGTCCGCGCCGCCGCCCGACGCATCGCGCAGGCTTCCCGCGGCATCCTTGGTGCGCGAGAGGTCGAGCACCGTGACGTGCCCGGCGCCCCGCGACTCGGCCCAGCGGCGCGCATGCGCGGCGGCCTGCGCGTTGACCTCCGTGATCGCGATGTGGGAGGCGCCGGAGATCCGGGCGATCTCCGCGCACATCGCGCCGATCGGCCCGTATCCCAGGACGGCGACGGACTTGCCCGAGAGGTCCGCGACCTGGGTCGTGTGCACCGCATTGCCGAGGGCGTCGAGAAACGCCCCGACGCGCGGGGGCACGAACTCGCGCTCGAGCGGAACGACGTTGAACGCGGGCACCACGACGTACTGGGCGAAACAGCCGTCGCCGTGAACGCCGAGGATCCTCGTGTTCTCGCAGATGTGCCGCTGGCCGGTCCGGCAGGGGCGGCAGTGCCCGCAGGTGACGTGCATCTCGGCCGAGACGTACTGGCCCTCTTCGAGGTGCGGGCGCTTTCCCCCCGGGCCGAAGGCGACGATCTCGCCGCAGAACTCGTGCCCGTAGATCCGAGGGACCGTGACCATCCCGGCCATGGAGGGATCCCATTGGTAGATGTGCTTGTCGGTGCCGCAGACGGCGGCGGCGAGCACGCGGATGAGCACTTCGGCCTGGCCGGGCTCCGGAACGGCGACGGTCCGGACCTCGGTGGCCGCCGCGCCGGGCGCCGCCGCGACCTTGACGACGGCCGTCATTCTCCCGGGCGGGCGCGGCCCCGCGAGATTTCGCCGCGCCGGAGAGACACGGCCCCGCCGCGCTCTTCCGCGCCCGAGCGAGGTCCTCTTCAATCTCCCGCCTGATCGTCGCGCACGAAACCGCCGCCGGCGGCCGCGGCGGCGGGCTGCCGCAGGACGTCGGCGGGCTCGACGAGCTTCGAGACCAGCGCGCGGGTGCCCGCAACGCGCAGCTTGTCGAAGAGAAACAGGAACCGGCGCTCGAGGGAATCGCGGAGGGCCTCGCGTGTTCCCTCGGGAAGGTTCCAGAATTTCTCCTTGAAGGGCCCGATCGCGTACTTGCGCGTCTTGTAGAGAAACTGGCTCTCGGTCTCGCCCTTCTTCCATTCCTCGCCCTTGTTCTCGAAGAGCCAACGCTCGGCCTCGCGCTTCAGGGGCAGGGGCAGCGACGGATGGTCGTACACCATGTTCTGGAACTCGGTCGCGAGGTGGATCTCGGCGCAGTCGTTGTCGGGGAAGTGCCCGAAGTACTCCGCCGGCAGGGTCGAGGCGCCGTGCTGCACCGTCCCGGCGAGGCCGTATTCCTCGCGCGCGACCTTCGAGATCCTCTTGAGGACCGAAAAGTCGATCGCCACCCGCTCGACCGTGCCGTCCGGCCGGACGACACCGCCGTGCGAGGAGCCGGTCTGCACCGAGACCTTCGCGATGCCTCTCGCGTCGCCCAGCGCCTGGCGGTAGATCTCCATGTAGGCGCGGAACTCCTCCGGGGTCGAGTTCTCCTTGCCCACCTCGCCGATCTCGCCGCCGACGGAAATCGGCATCTCCTTCGGCTCGTGAGCGCGGATGAACTTCGTGAAACGGGCGGCGAGCTCGGCGTTGACCCTCTGCTGCTCGGGGAGCGTCGGCTTCGAGAGATCGACCAGGGTCGAGGTGTCGATGTCGATCTGGAAGAAACCGGCAGGGACCGCTTCCTCGATCAGCGCTTCGATGGCACGAATTTCCTTTTCCGGGTTGTCCTTGATCTTCTTCGGGTTGGTCTGAAAGTGGTCGCCCTGCAGGAAGATCGGGCCCTGCCACTCTTCCCGGATGGCGGCGCCGAGGACGACGGCGGCGTACTCGGCGGGGCGCTGCTCCGTGTAGCCCATCTCGCTCCTGGCGATCTCGAAGATCACGGCTCCCGCGTCGAGCCGCCTGGCCGCGCGGCAGACGGCGCGGGCCGTGTCGTAGCCGAGCATCCGCACGTTGACGGCCGGCACGGTGAAGCCCGAGACCTCGCCTCTCCCGCGCGCCTCGTAGAGGGGGAGAATCGAGGCCGGGAGAATCCCGAGAGAGGCCGCGGCCTGGCGGATCTTGCGCCGGCAGGCGTCGCGCACCTCGGCGTTGCCGAAGACGGCGGTCCACACGAGGCTGTCGAGGACGTGCGAGCGAAACCGTGCCGGCTCCGTCACCGTGAGCGGATCCTCGGCCCCGATCGCCTCGCAGGTCTTCAGAAAGGCGGAGAGATCCGCGACCGTTCGAAAGAGCTCCATCTTCCTCCTGCTCTGGCGCGCGCAGATTCTAGCCGAGAGCCGGTGCCCGGTTTCCGGTGCCCGGTGTCCGGGTGGTAGGCTCCCGGCCCATCGAACCGGACACCGGACCCCGGACACCGAATACCTGCTCATGATCCGTCTTTCCCGCACCATTCACTTCAATGCCGGCCGCAGCCTCTGGCGCGCCGATTGGCCGGCCGAGAAGAACCGCGCCGTCTACGGAGAGGAGGGACCGCACGGCTACGGGCACAACTACGAGCTCGAGGTGGCGGTCGAGGGAGAAATCGACCCGGAAACGGCCATGATCGTCAATTTGACCGACCTCGATCGGGTGTTGAAAGAAGAAGTGGATCGCCCGCTCGACCATCGCAATCTGAATCGCGACGTGCCGGAGTTCGCCGCGACGCCGCCGACCGCCGAGAACCTGGCGGCCTGGATCTGGCGGCGGGTGTCGGGCCGGCTCGCGCACGAGGCCTGGCCCTGCCGGCTCGCGTTTCTGCGCCTTCGGCTGACCCCGGATTTCGCGGTGGAGATCGAGGGGTAGCGTCGGTGTCGGGGACAGCGGTGCTCGTCGTCGGAGCTACGGGGCAGCTCGGCACCGCGGTCGTGCGCCGCCTCGGCGGAGCGGGATTTCCCGTGCGCGCGCTTGCGCGGCGAGGCTCGGCCTACCAGCACCTGCAGGGCGACCGCGTCTCCATCGCCTTCGGGGATCTGCGCGATGCCGCGAGCCTCGACGAGGCGTGTCGGGGAGTCGAGACCGTCGTCGCCACGGCCAACGCAGTCGTTCCCCGCGGCGGCGGCCGATTCGGGGACACGGAAGAGCGGGGATACACGAACCTCATCGCGGCCTGCCGGCTCCGGGGCGTCCGGCGGTTCATCCACATGTCCGTTCCGAAGACGCCGTTCGACGCCCGCGTACCGACCTTCGCCGCCAAACGGCGCGTCGAGGCGGCCCTGGCGGAAAGCGGCCTGGAGGTGTCCGTCTTTCGCGGCTCGCTCTTCATGGACGATTGGTTCGCGCTGATGGGCAGCTCGATTCCGATGCGGGGCGCCGAGGTCCACACGCTGCGCCGGCCGTTCTGGTTCTCCCGGGCGTTCCTCGGCGCCGTTGGCCACCTGATCGAGCGGCGCGGCGTCGCTCTCGTCCCGGGCGACGGCCGGACCCGTCATGCCTTCATCGCTCTCGACGACGTCGCCGGGATCCTGTCCGCGGCGGTGGCGGCTCCGGGCTCTACCGGCGTCTTCGAGATCGGCGGGCCGGAGGTGCTCTCCTGGCGGGAGGTCGTCGAGCGCTTCTCCGAGGTGCTCGGCCGCGGGATCCGCTCCCTCTACACGCCGGCCGGCGTCTATCGGGCCCTGGC
>JBLMXY010000104.1:0-28775 GCA_050257975.1 Acidobacteriota bacterium | reverse complement strand
ACCCCGAGCAGCGTTTCCATTCGGCGCACGACATCGGCTTCGCCCTCGAGGCGCTCACCGGAACGTCGGCGCCGGTGGCGGCCATTAGAACCGGAGGACCGAAGCTGCCGCGGCCAATCCTCTTTGCGGGCGTCGGCCTGCTCGGGCTCCTCGCGGGCTTCGCGGCGGGACGCTTCGCGGCGCCCGATCCGGCGCAGCCGCCCGAGATCCGCCCGCTGACATACTCGGGCCGCGACTGGGACCCGGCAGCCTCCCCCGACGGGAAGACCGTCGCCTTCGCGTCGGATCGAGAAGGCCGGACGCGCATCTGGCTGAAGCAAATCGCGGGCGGCAACGAGGCCGCGCTCACCGACGGGCCCGTGGACACCCACCCCCGGTTCTCTGCGGACGGCTCCAGCATTCTCTTTGCCCGCGCCGAGGGAGCCGAGGTCGCTCTCTACCGCGTCGCGCTCGTGGGAGGCGCGCCCCGCAGAGTGGTCGCCGACGCCTTCCAGGGGGACTGGTCGCCCGACGGCACCCGAATCGCGTTTGTCCGAAAGGGGCGAGGCGGCTTTGGAACCGAGATCGGAATCGTGTCGGCCGACGGCAGCGGCGCTCGCAGTCTCGCCGGCTTTCCCGGGCTCGATCTCAAAGCCCCCCGCTGGACTCCTGACGGGCGCGCGATCCTGGCGGTCCAGGGCGCCGGGGCCAGCACGACTCCCGGCCTGATCCACTGGCTCTCGGCAGATGGCCGGCAGCATCGTGTTTTCTCTCCTCCCGAGAGCCGCGGCGAACTCTCCTCGATCGCCTGGTCGTCGGGCCGCATGGTCTACATGCAGGGCGCCTCGGCGACCTCCGCGACTCGTACCGTGACGGGGAGGGTCCTGCTGCAGGAGCCCGGCAGCTCGCGGGCGAAGGTCCTCCTCCAGGTCTCCAACTTCGGCGAAACGCTGGACGTGCTCGGGTCCGGCCGGCTGATCTTCGACGCCGACTTTTCCCATCAGAACCTGCGGGAGGTGCCCGCCCCGGATCAGCGGCGAGCGGCGCCGGCGCGCTGGATCACGCGGGGCCGGAGCAGCGACCGCGAGCCGACTTACTCGCCCGACGGGCAGCGCCTGCTCTTCGCCTCGGACCGGGGCGGCAACCTCGACATCTGGGAGATCACGCTCGCCAACGGCGCTCTGCGGCGGCTCACCGACGACCCCGCCGAGGACTGGGATCCCGCGCTCTCTCCCGACGGCAAGCGCCTGGTCTGGAGCTCGAACCGGAGCGGCCACTTCGAGATCTGGACCGCCGACCCCGACGGGAGCGACCCGCGGCTGGTGACGCACGACGGCGTCGACGCGGAAAACCCGGAAATGACTCCCGACGGACGGTGGGTTACCTACACTTCGGCCAACCCTTCACGAAGCGGCCTCTGGAAGATTCATCCCGACGGATCCGGGGACACGAAGATTGCCGGCGGCTCCGCGATTCACCCGGAGATCTCGCCGGACGGCGCCTACGTTCTCTATCACGTTCCCTACACCGCCGTGCGGGTGGCGCGCCTCACCGGCGGAGAGATTCTGCCCTTCTCGATCGACCTGAAGCCCCTGCATCAGCTTGGCCGGTCTCGCTGGCTTCCGGACGGGAAGGCGATCGCGTTCGTCGGCTCGAACGCCGAGAAGAGGGCCGGCGTGTTCGTGCAAGCCTTCTCCGCCGGGGCGGCCGACACGTCGGCCACGCGACGGGTCCTGGCCGGCTTCGAACCGGACCTGCCGACCGAGAGTTTCGCGATCTCGCCCGACGGAACCCGAATCGTGCTTTCGGAGATCGAGCTTCGCGGCGACATCCTGGTCGCGGAAGGGGTCGCCGGGATCGTGTCGGCGCGCCGAGCCGCGAAGTGACGGCGTCCCGCCGCGAGACGGGACGGACGCCGACGTTTCCGAAACGGAGGACTCCAGAATGGCCCTCGAACGGGCGCTGAAGACCTGGGACATCGTTCTCTTCAACGTCGCCGCCATCGTCGGAATGCGGTGGGTCGCGCTGGCGGCGGCCAACGGCCCGTCCTCGCTCTTTCTCTGGGTCCTCGCGGCCCTCGCTTTCTTCATCCCGCAAGGCTTTGCCGTGATGGCCCTCTCGACGGCCCTGCCCGAGGAGGGCGGGCTCTACGTCTGGACCACGAAGGCCTTCGGGCCGCGCCAGGGGTTTCTCGCCGGCTGGCTCTACTGGGCCTCCAACATCCTCTACTTCCCGACGCTGACGCTCTCGGCCGTGGTCTTCGCGCTCTACGTCTTCGGCCTGCGCTTCGCGGCCCTCGAGCAGAGCCCGACCTACACCGCGGGCGCAGCGCTCGTGCTCCTCGCGATCGCCCTCGTGTTCAACATCGTGGGCCTGAAGACCGGGCGCTGGGTTCAGAACATCGGAGGACTCGCGCAGTGGCTGCCGTCGGCGGCGCTCTCGCTCGTCGGCGTGATCGCGCTCTTGCGTTCCGGCTCGGCAACGCCGATCACCGCCGCGACGGTCATGCCTTCCTTCGGCAAGCACCAGACGATTCTCTTCTTCGCGAATCTCTGCTTCGGCTTCGCGGGGCTGGAACTGGCGCCCATGCTCGCGGGCGAGGTGGTGGAGCCGCGCAAGACCTTCCCGCGTGCGATCGTCCTTTCCGGCATCACGATCGCGGCCTGCTACCTGCTCGGCACGATCTCCCTGATGTGGGCCCTGCCGCCGGGCGAGACCTCCATCATCTCGGGCGTCAACCAGGCCATCACGAAGGCGGGAGCCAAGCACGGCCTTCCGTGGCTGGGCTCACCCATGGCATTGCTGATGACGCTCGCGGGGCTGGGCGGCGTGGGAGCCTGGCTGATCGGCAACGCGCGGCTTCTCTTCGTCGGCGGCCTCGACCGATACCTGCCGCCCGTCTTCGGGAAGACGCATCCGAAGTGGAAGACGCCCTGGTTCGCGATGCTCTTCCAGGCGGTCCTCTCCGCCATCTTCATCGTCGCGGCGACCCAGGGCTCCACGGTCGAGTCGGCCTACTTGAAGCTCGTCAACGCGACGCTGATCGTGTACTTCATTCCGTATCTCTACATGTTCGCGTCCGCGATCCGTCTGCGCCGCGAGATCGCCGCGGCGCCCGAGGCGATCCCGATCCCGGGCGGAAGCCCGGGAAGCGCGCTCGTCAATGGCGTGGGGCTCCTGACGACGGCCGTCGCGATCGTGCTCGCTCTCGTGCCGCCTGCCGATACGCCGGACAAGAAGGAGTTCTTCGTCGAGGTCTTCGTCGGCTCCTTCGGTTTCGTGGCGGCCGGATTCGTTCTCTACGCGCTGGCCGAGCGGAGGCGGATGCGCCGCCCGGAGCCGGCCCCCGACGGCTAACTCTCGACCGAGCGCAGGGCGGCGGTCGCGGCCGGCGCGGGCTCTTCCTCCTCCACGCGACCGGGCTCGCCCCGCTTCTCCGGCGCCGGACGGCCCTCGCCCTTCCCCCGCCGCAAACGTCTCTGGAACCGGTCCATGACGACGTAGAAGACCGGCGTCACGAAAAGCGTCAGCAATTGCGAGAACAGGAGGCCTCCGACCACGGCCAGGCCGAGAGGACGCCGCGACTCGGCTCCCGCTCCGAATCCCATCGCGATGGGAAGCGTGCCCATCAACGCGGCCATCGTCGTCATCATGATCGGGCGGAATCGCACGAGGCACGCTTCGTAGATCGCTCCCTCCGCGTCCTTTCCGCCGAGACGCTGCGCCTCGACCGCGAAGTCGACCATCATGATGCCGTTCTTCTTGACGAGCCCGACGAGCATGATGATGCCGACGAAGGCGTAAATGGACAGCTCCGTCCGGAAAACGAGCAGCGTCACGAGCGCCCCGAAACCGGCGAAGGGAAGCGCCGTCAGGATCGTGAGCGGGTGAATGAAGCTTTCGTAGAGGATCCCGAGGACCATGTAGATGACGAGGATCGCGACCAGCAGCAGCAGGCCCAGTCCCGCAACGGAGCTCTGGAACGCCTGGGCCGTCCCCTGAAACGTCCTCTGGATCGTCGGCGGAACGGTGCTCCGCGCGACTTTCTCGACCGCGGCGGCCGCGTCCCCCAGCGCCGTCCCCGGCTTCAGATTGAAGGAGATCGTGACGGCGGGAAGCTGGCCGGCGTGCGCGACCTGCAGCGGCCCCGTTCCGCGGCGGATGTCCGCCAGCGCGGAAAGCGGCACGAGCTGCCCCGATTGGGACCGGACGTAGAGCAGCGAGACGGCCGCCGGGTTTGCCTGGAAATCGGGCGCGAGCTCCATGATCACCGCGTACTGGTTGTTGGGAGCGTAGATCGTGGAGATCTGGCGAGAGCCGTAGGCGGTGTAGAGCGCATCCTCGATCCTCTGAGGGCTCACGCCCAGAGCCGCCGCGCGGTCCCGATCGATCTTGATCTCGATCTGCGGATTGGACAGCTGCAGGTCGCTCGTCACGTCCTGAAGGCCCGGGAGGCCGCGCATCCTCTCCTGGAGAATCGGCGCGTATTTGTAGAGCTCCGTCGTGTCGGCGTCCTGGAGCGTGTACTGATACTGGCTCTTGCTGAGGCTTCCTCCGAGCCGGATCGGAGGCGGGATCTGCAGGAAGACGCGGATGCCGGGGATCGCCGCGACCCTGGGCCGGAGATCCTGGATGATCTGATTGGCGGACCGCTTGCGCTTGGGCTTCGGCTTCAATTGCGCGAAGACGATCCCCGAGTTGCCGACGCTGATGCTGCCGCGCGGCCCGCAGCTCGAGAGCAATCCCTGCACGTCGGGGTCGGCGAGCACGATCGCCGCGACGGCTTGCTGCTTCTCCCTCATCGCCGGGAACCCGATTCCCTGCGCGCCCTCGGTGAAGCCGAAGATCTGCCCCTGGTCCTCGGTCGGCAGGAAACCCTTGGGGATCGTGGCGAAGAGGTAGAACGTCGCCAGCAAGATCACCGCGGACACCACGATCGTCGAGCGCTTGCGTGCCAGCACCCAGCGCAACGATTTCTCGTAAACGCGCAGCATGAGGCCGAACACCCTTTCGGAGGCCTCGTAGAGCTTCCCGTGTTCCTGCGCCCCGTGGGGGCGCAGGAAACGGCTGCAGAGCATCGGCGTCAGGGACAGGGCCACGAACCCCGACACGAGGATGGCGACGCCGATGGTCACCGCGAACTCGTGGAAGAGCCGGCCGATGACCCCGCCCATGAAGAGGACCGGGATGAACACCGCGGCAAGCGAGAGCGTCATCGACAGGATCGTGAAGCCGATCTCCTTCGACCCGCTCAACGCCGCCTCCCGGACGTTCTCGCCGAGCTCCATGTGGCGCACGATGTTCTCGAGCATCACGATGGCGTCGTCCACGACGAAGCCGACCGAGAGCGTCAGGGCCATCAGCGACAGGTTGTCGAGGCTGTAGCCCAGCAGATACATGACGGCGAAGGTCCCCACGATCGAGAGCGGCAGCGCGAGGCTCGGGATGACCGTGGCCGAGACGTTCCGCAGGAAGAGGAAGATGACGAGGACGACGAGGCACAGCGTCAGGAGCAGGGTGAAGCGGACGTCGTTCACGCTCGCCCGAATGGACACGGAGCGGTCGTAGAGCACGTGAAGGCTCGCCGCGGCGGGCAGCTGCTTCTGGAAGGTCGGGAGAAGCTGGCGCACCGCACCGGCGACGGCGACCGTGTTGGTCCCGGGCTGCTTGAAGATGGCGAGCGAGATCGAGCGCTCCTTGTTGAACCAGGCGGCGGTCTTGTCGTTTTCCACGCCGTCCACGACCTGCCCGAGTTCGCCCAATCGGACGGGCGAGCCGCCGCGGTAGGCCACGATGATGGGCCGGTAGCCTGCGGCGTCGGTCAGTTGTCCGTTGGCCTGGACGGTGAACGACGTCTCCGGGCCGTACATGATCCCGGTCGGCAGGTTCACGTTCGACGCCTGAACCGCGGAGGAGACCTCGTCGATCCCGATCCCGCGCGCGGCGAGCCGCTGCGGATCGAGCTGGATGCGGACGGCGTACTTCTGCGGCCCGTAGACCTGAACCTGGGCGACTCCTGACACCGTCGAGATGCGCTGCGCCATCATGGTCTCGCCGTACTCGTCGAGCTCGGAGAGAGGCAGCGTGGCGGAGGTCAGCGCCAGGTAGAGGACCGGCGAGTCCGCCGGATTCACCTTCTGGTAGGAAGGAGGGCTCGGCATCTCGGGCGGCAGCTGCCGCCCCGCGGCGGAGATCGCGGACTGCACGTCGAGCGCCGCGCCGTCGAGGTTCCGCGAGAGGTTGAACTGGAGGACGATCTGCGTCGAGCCCTGCGAGCTCGTCGAGTTCATGTTGTCCAGGCCCGCGATCGTCGAAAACTGCTTCTCGAGCGGCGTCGCGACCGAAGAGGCCATCGTTTCCGGAGAGGCGCCGGGCAGGGCGGCCGAGACCTGGATCGTCGGAAAATCCACGTTGGGCAGGTCCGAGATCGGCAAGAGCCGGTACGCCATGATCCCGAAGATCAGGATGCCGAGCATGAGGAGGGTCGTCGTCACGGGCCGGCGAATGAAGAGCTCGGACAGGTTCATGAGCGTGCCTCCCCTCCCTGCCGGATCTCCACCCGGGATCCGGGGGCCAGGCGCAGCTGCCCGTCGGTCACGACGCGTTCGTCGGCCTGGAGCCCCCGGGAAATCACGGCCAGCTGCCCCTGCGTGCGCGAGACCGTGACCGGGCGCGCCTCGACGGTCATGTCGTTCTTGACGACGAACACGTACTGCCCCGCCTGCCCCGTCTGGAGCGCCTGCGCCGGGATCACCAGGGCGCCGGGCTCGGTCGAGAGGTACAGCACGACGTTGACGAACTGGCCGGGCCACAACGCGCCGGACACGTTCGGGAACGTCGCCTTCAGCCGGATCGTCCCTGTCGCCGTGTCCACCATGTTGTCGACGAAGGAGAGCTGTCCCGACTCCGAGACACCCGCGTTGTTGGACGGCGATGCCGAGACTTCGAGTTTCCCCCCCGCGCGAAACCGACTCTGGATCGACCCCAGCGACCTCTCGGGCACGGTGAAGCTGACGTAGATCGGCCGGATCTGATTGATCGTCACGAGGGTGCGGTCGTCGTTCGCCTTGACGAAGTTGCCGGCGTTGACCAGAAGGCTCCCGGTGCGCCCCGCGATCGGCGCGGTGATGCGGCAGTAGTCGAGGTCGAGCTCGGCGCTCTTGACCGCCGCCTCGTCGGCGCGGGCGGTGGCGCGCGCCGCGGCGGCGTTGGCCTGCATCTCGTCGTACTGCTGCGCCGTGACGAAATCCTTCTTGACGAGCTCGGCGTAGCGCGCGGCCGTTTGGTCGGCGTTCTTCGCGAGCGCCCGGTCGCGCTCGAGCCGCGCATGCGCCTCGTTCAATGCCGCTTCATAGGGACGGCGGTCGATGACGAAGAGCAGATCCCCGGGCTGCACGTCCTGCCCCTCGCGGAAGGCGACCTGAGTGACCTCGCCTCCCACCCGAGTCTTCACGGCGACCGTCGAGAGGGCTTCGACGTGGCCGATCGCGGAGATCTCGATCGGGACGGTCTTGCGCTCGACCGTCGCGGCGAGGACCGGCACGCTCTCCGCGGGCGGCCGCGCCTTGCCCTTGCCCGAGCAGGCGGCAAGCGCCACCACCGCGGCGAGCGCCGCGAACAGGCGCCGAAGCCGCGACCGCGCGGCGCCCGGCCGAGTCGCCTGGCTCATGGCGCTCCGTTCTCCTTCGGCGCCGCCGGGGCCATGATCTCCGCCGCCCTGGGCAGCAACGCCCCGGTCGAGTGCGCGAGCTGGGCCATCGCGAGAAACCAGAGCGAGCGGGCCTGCACTTCCTGGGCCCGAGCGTCGGCCAGAAGCGCCTGGGCCGTGAGCAGGTCGAGAATGCTTCCGACCCCCTCCTTGTAGCGGCCCTGCGCCACATCCGCCGACTGATGCGCGCTCGCGAGCAGATCGCGCGAGGTGACCACGCGCTGGGAGGCCGTCCGAACGGCGTAGTAGCTCGTCCAAACGTCGAGCGCGACCAGGTCGGCGGTCCTCTCGGCCGTGGCCTTCGTGAGCTCCGCTTCCTCACGCGCCTGACGCGTGCTGTAGACGGTGTCGAGGCCCGTGAAGACCGGAATGCGCAAGAGGATCGAGCCGGCGTAGTTGTCCGAGAAGGGCGCACCCGTCGAGTTGTAATAGTAGGTCCGGTTGAGCGTGCCGGAAGCGAGCAGCTTCGGGAGCCCCTCGGCCAGGACGGATTGGATGTGCCTTTGCGCGGCCTCGGCTTCGAAGCGACGGGCCGCCAGTTCCGGCCGCTCCGCCATCGCCCGGTCGATCAGCTCCTCGACGCTCTTCTTCACTCGGTCGAGCGGCAGGTCCTCGGGCAGCTCTCCGACGTCGACCGGAATCGTGGCTGGAATTCCCACCGCCGTCGCGAGCGCGCCGCGGATGACCTGAACCTGCCCCTCGGTGTCCTGGAGGTTCAGCTGCGCCTGGGAAACGACGGTCTTCGCCTGCAGCACGTCGGCGATCGTCGCCACGCCCGCCCGGTGGCGCTCCTCGGCCGCCTCGAGGTTGCTCTTGGCTTCTTCGAGGTTCGATTGCCGCGCCACCACGAGCGCCTTGGAGTTCAAGTAGGCGTAGTAGGACTGCGCGACCTGCAGGACGACGTCCTGGATCGCGGCGTTGTGTCCCCAGTCGGCGGCGTACAGAGCCGCCTGCGCTTCCGCGACGTCGGCGGAGCGTCCGCCGAAGTCGAAGAGCAGCCAGTTCAGAGAAGCGGCCGGCCCGTAGGTCGTCTGCAGAAACGTGAAGCGGCCGCCGACCGCCGCGGACTTCTGCCGCGTGATCGAGCCGTCCAGCTCGACGGTCGGGAAGAACTCGGCCCGCTTGATTCCCACCTCGGCCGCCGCCGCGCGGGCGAAGTGCCAGGCCTCGCGGGTGGCCGGATTGTTGCGCAGCGCCACGTCCACCAGCTGGGCGAGAGAGAGGGTCGTGCCGGGCCTGGTGTACTCCTCCGGAATCTCGACCTTCTTCTCGGCAGCCGGCGTTTCGGGCGCGCGCCCCTCCGGCGGCGGCGTCCACGGCACCCCGGGGGCCGGCGCGACGGATTTCGAGATCGTGGTCTCGGGAGAAAAGTGCGAGCAGCCCGCCGTCAGCAGCGCCGCGGCAGCCCCCGTCCAGAAGAGTCTCTCGAGCGTTCTCATGCCTTTGCCCGCGCGATCCCTCCCGTGAAGACGCCCACGATCTCGGTCACGAGGGCATCCAGCGTGTCGTCGTCCCTGCGGAAAACGTTGATGCCCCGAATCATTCCCAGGAAGATCTCGGCCGCCGTGTGGGTGTCGACGCCCCGATACTCCCGGCGCTCGATGCCGTCGAGGATTATCCCCTGCACGAGCCGCACGAGCCGTTCATGCCGCTCGCGCAGGCCGCCGCGGCGCGCGCGCAGGCTCCGCTCGTCTCGATAGAGCAGCATCAGGAGGGATCTCTGGTTCCAGAAGAACTTCAGGATCTCCCGCGCCAGGCGCTCCAGCCGTCTGGTCGGCGAAGCCTCCTGCGGCAGCGCCGCCAGCAGCACCCCGTCCAGCCGGTCGAGCCCATGGAGGATCGTCGCAAAATAGAGGTCTTCTTTCGTTCGGAAGTAACGGTAGACGGTGCCCTTGCCGATCCCGCCGGCTTCGGCGATCTCGTCGATCAGAACCTCGTGGAAGTCCCGCTCCGAGAAGACTCGCGAGGCGGCCTCCAGGATCTCCTCGAGCTTTTCGTCCGTCCTGGTGCGCGGCACTGGTCTCCAAAGAAAGAACGGACCGGTCAATTCGACACTGACCGGTCAGTTCCAGTATTTCATACGGGGGAAAGCTCCCGCGGGTTATCGCTGCACGGTCAACGACGTAACAAGCTGACCCTGGGGAACTTATTAGATAACGCCGCCCGAGGTGTCCACTTGATGGTTGTCGAGACCTTCCTCCTCGCCACAGGAACGCGGCTTTCGCCGTTGCCGTTACAGCCCGCCGCGCGCCGCCACCACTCCCCGCGGACTCGGCGAAACCACGGTCGGTTCCGGACTCCGTAGCTCCCCCGTCCTGGTCTTTGAAGTGGACTTGCCCCCTCTGAGGAACTTCCGTGCTTCGTCCAGCTCGGGGCGCCGGGACGAGGCGTCCGATATGGCAATCAGCCGACCGTAGTAGCCGCCGGCCCTGCCAGCGTCGCCCGCCTTTCGCGCCGCCCGGGCCGCCCCGACGAGGCCGTTGAAGCGGTTCGGCGCGGACGCAAGGGACTTCTCGTACTCCGCCAGGGCATCCGCCGGGCGGCCGATCGCGAGAAGCAGGTCGGCGAGCTGCTCGCGCGCCGGCACGATCGCGCCGGGGGTCACCGGATGCTTCTGGGTCGAGTCCTCGAGATCCGCCGCCTCGCGAAGCGTCGTCGCGGATCCGGCGCCGTCGCCTCCCGCGTGTGCCAGCCACGCCGCGGCCTCGAGCCTCAGGATCTCGATCGCAATCGACCAGTCGTATCCTGCCTGCCCCTTGACCGAGTTCCGGAGCGAGCCGAGCGCTTCGACTTCCTCGCGCACGGAGTCGAGCCGGCCCTGCTGGACGGCCCCCATCGCGCGCGCCCAGCGCGTCATCGCCTCGGCGATTCCGAAGTTCTTCCAGGGAAAGTCGGCAGGCGAAAGGGAAAGGGACGCCGCCTCCTCCCAGCGGCGCCCTTCGATCACGTAGCGCGCGGGGACTGCCGACAGGGCGAAGGCGGCGATCACGTTTTGCGGATCGACGGCGCGGACCTGCCGCACGCGGTCGAGCACGGCGAGGGCCCGGGCGTCGTCGCCCCGCTGCAGGTAGGCGTATTCGAGGTAGTCGAGCGCATGCAGCTCCTGATCCCACACGCCCGCCATGCGGGCGCGCGCCGCAAAATCCCGGGCCGCCTTCGCCGAGGCGACGTTCGAATCGATCGATTCCGGCCACAGACCCAGGCGCGTGAAGATGTGGGACGGCATGTGAAGCGCGTGCGGCACGGCGGGCGCGACCTTCGCATAGCCCCGCGCCGCCTTCAGGGCGAGCGGCGCCAGCTCGGGCGTGTCGTAGGCATGAATGGAATAGTGGTAAACGCCCGGGTGGCCAGGCGCTTCCTCGGCGATGGCGTCCAGGATCGCGGCGGCCTTCTTCTGATTGGCAAACGTCCTGTCGGTCGGCGGCGCCGTCGAGATCAACGCCAGGGCGTAGAAAGCCGACGCTTCCCGGTCTTTCGGGTAGGAGACGTGCACGGCCTCCATCGCCTTCTCGTAGGCGAGGGCGCGCGTCTTGTGGTCCAACCGGTCGGCGTCCCGATAGAACGTGTTGATCGCCGCGATGAAGGCGTTCTCCCGGTCCGTCTTGCCGCCGATTTCCTTCGCCTTCGACGCGGCGGCGCGCCCCTTCTCGAGCTCGGCCGCCGAGGGCGGGAACCAGAGCGGGTGATAGAAGCTCATCGCCACGCCCCAGTGCGCCATCGCGCAGGATGAATCCGCCGCGGCCACCGCGGCGAAGGCCTTCCCCGCTTCCTCGTACCAGAAGGAATGGAGCATCGCGACGGCGCGGTCGAACTCCTCTTGCGCGGCCTCGTTGCAGGACACCGGGAAGTGGACCTGGCCGACTTGCGCGCCGCTCCCGTCCTCCGGATGCCCCTGCGGATGGCCCTCATGCTGCGCCGCCGCAGTGGCGGCGAGCAGCATCGCGAGAATCGAGGGAATCCAGGCTCGACATCTCATGGCAAGACCTCCCTGTCGTTCGCCCCCCGAAGGATGCCGCGCGCGCGCCGGGCGAGCAAGTACAGAGAATGGACTTGCCCCGCGGCGCGCCCGGCCCCTATGCTCGGGCCCGATGCAGCGCTACGGACAGTTCTGCCCCGTGGCCAAGGCGGCCGAAGTGTTCGCCGAGCGCTGGACGCCGCTCATCCTGCGAGAGCTGCTGCGCGGCAGCTCCCGCTTCTCCGATCTCCAGCGCGGCGTGCCGCTGATGTCGCGCACGCTGCTCGCGCAGCGCCTGAAAGAGCTCGACCGGGCCGGCGTGCTGGAGCGGCGGCGAAAGAAGAGCGGCCGCGGCTTCGAGTACCGCCTGACG
The DNA here is from genome assembly GCA_050257975.1 of Acidobacteriota bacterium. Lineage (GTDB taxonomy): Bacteria > Acidobacteriota > Thermoanaerobaculia > UBA5066 > Gp7-AA6 > DATBFU01. The sequence continues at coordinate 16,760 of JBLMXY010000104.1, read as the reverse complement.
CCGGCCGGCGAGGAGTTTCGCCCGATCGTCGAGCGTCTCGGCGCCTGGGGGCAGCGCTGGGCGCGGCGCCAGCTCGAGTCCGACGGCGACTACGACACCGGGCTCCTGATGTGGGCGATCCGGCGAGGGATCCACGTCGACCGGCTTCCGGAAGGCCGGCTCGTCGTCTTCTTCGAGTTCCGGGGGGTTCCAAGGAGCGCCCGCAGAGGGCACCGATCCTGGTGGCTCGTCCTGTCGAAGCCCGAGGTCGACATCTGCCTGAAGGACCCGGGTGGAGAGGTCGATCTCAAGGTCGAGGCCGATCTGCGAACGTTGACGCGCGCCTGGCTCGGGGACCTCCCGATCGCCGCGGCGCTGCGATCGGGAGAAGTGCGGCTCGAGGGGGCCCGAGAGCTCGTCCGCGCCTTCCCGACGTGGCTCGCCCTGTCTCCTCTCGCGTCCGTCCCGCGGCCCGCCGGCGAGCGGCGGATCCGATAGGCCGCGACACCAACCCCTTCCGCGTGTTAAAATTGCACAATTACATCGATGAAATTCAGCGGTGTCCTCCGGCGAAGCTTCTCCACGGCCGAGACGGCGCGGCTGGCCGGCCTGACACCGCGCCAGCTCGACCACTGGGACCGAATGGGTTTCCTTGGCCCGTCGCTCGAGCGCGCCTCGGGCTACGGCTCGACGCGTCGTTACTCCTTCGGAGACATCGTGCGGCTGAGGGTCGCCGCGCGCCTGCGCGCCGCAGGCATCGGACTGGCGAGGATTCGCCGCTGCGCCGAGGCGCTCTCCCGGCTCGATCCGGAGGCAGACCTCGGCCACGCGCGGCTGCTCGTCCTCGGCCACCGTATTCTCTGGGCGCGCTCGGACCGCGAGCTCGTCGACCTCTTGAAAGAAGGGCAGATGGTTCTCGTTTTCTCGCTGGGTGAGGCGGTCGAGGAGGCCGCGGGCGCGGTCGCACGCCTCTCGCGAGAAGTCGAGAACGAGGATCTGCCGTCCGCCCACTCGGCGCGGCGGAGCCGGCGAAACCTCTAGTTCTTTCCCGGAAACCGGCCGGGGACAGGAGGCGGTGGGTTGGAGCAGGAGGAGGCGAACCCGCGCGTCGGATCGCTCGCGCGACTCGGACGCCAGAGAGACTTTTCCCTTCCCCGTTTCCGCCGGGCGCTCGTCCTCGCCTGCCGCAGCGCGCGGCGCGGGGAGATCCTGCGGCAGATCTTTTCCGAGTGGCTGGGGTTGTCTCTCTCCGCGCCCGACGCCGAGGAGGCCTGGCAGGAGATCGAGGAGCTCGTGCCGAAGATGCGCGAGCGGCTCGGGCGCCCCCTCTCGCTGCAGACCGTCCTCCTGCACCACCTCCATAGCCGGAAGGGAAGGCTGAAGGAGCCGAGCATCGTCTCGCACCGGGAGCTCGCGCGCCTTCGCGTTTCCGCCCTGACCGATCCGCTGACCGGTCTCTACAATCGGCGCTTTCTCATGGAGCACTTCGCCCGCGAGATCGCCCGCTCGGAGAGGTCCGAGGGAATCGTCTCGGTCGTCATGCTCGACCTGAAGGACTTCAAGGCCGTCAACGACCGCTACGGCCACCCCGTGGGCGACGCCGTGCTCCTGCGGACGGCCCGCGTGGTCCGGCAGTCGCTGCGCACGGTCGACGCCGGATGCCGCTGGGGCGGCGACGAGTTCGTCGCCGTGCTGCCCAACACCAGTCTGCTCTTCGCGGTGGCCGTCGCCGAGCGGATCCGAAGGCGCGTTTCGGCGCTGAGCCTGCCCTATCGCTCGGAGCTCAAGATCGGGGTCCACTACGGAATCGCCACCTATCCGACCGACGGCAAGACGGTGGATTTCCTGCTCAAGGTCGCGGACCTGCGCCTCTATCAATGCCGCGAGCAGGCGAACTTTCCGGGCGCCGAGCGCCGCAACTACCCGCGATTCTCGCCGGCCGAGACGAGCGTGCGCCTGATGCGCCAGGGCCGAGAGCCCTGGACGGCGCCCGTGGTGGACGTCAGCTACGGAGGCGTGGCCCTTCGCGCGCCGCAGCCCGAAAAGTGGCCGCCCCGCTGGACCGGAGAGATCTTCCGCCGCCTGAACTCCGAGCGGCATCCGGTCAAGCTTCGGGCGCTCAACTGGGCGCCGCTGCCGGACGGGGGCGTTCGGGTGGGCTGCGCCTATGCGTGAGGTTCGCGGCGGGGCGAGGCGAGATCCTCACCCCGACCCTCTCCCGAGGGGAAGGGGAGACGAGGAGAGCGGCGTTTGAGGTCGGGATTCGCCGCGCACCGGGTGGCGGCCGCGGCGCTCCTGACTCTCTTCTGTCTGCTCGCGATCGCGCTTTCGGCAGGCGACGCGCGCCTCTTCGCCGCGCTCGCGGCAATTTCCCTGCTCGCGGCCTTCTTCTTCACGCGCGGCCTCGCTTCCGGCCTCGGGCCCTTCGCTTCGCCGCTCGCCATGCTCCTGGAGCAAGCACTCGTATGGGCCGCGATCATGCCCGCCGGGGGCGGGCAGAGCCTCTTCGCGCTGCTTCTTCCGGCCGGGGTCGCGCTCGCCTGGCAGCTCGAGGGCAGGGCGGCCGCGCGCTTCTACGCCGCCGTCTCGGCGGCGGCCGTCGGCGCCCTGCTCGCTCTGGGCGCGCTGCCGCTCTCGACGGCCGGCCTCTTCCCCCTGCTTCTGACCGCGCTTGCCGCGCCGGCGCTGCTCGCCGCGCTCGAGGCTGCCGCCGGCAAGGCAACCGCCGCGATCGGGCTCGCGGGCGCCCGGACGGAGAGCGTAGCCGCGGCCGCGCCGGCGCCCGCCCGCCGCGACGAGGCGATCCTCCACGATCTGAAATCGCCGCTGTCGGTCATGCGCGTCTACGCCGACCTCGTGGCGGAGGGCGCCCGGCGGGGCGAGCTGCCAAACCCCGAGCACCTGACGAATCTTTCGCGTGAGATCGAGCTCGCGGAAAAACTGATCGGCGTCTCGCCGGGCGCAAGGCCTTCCGGGGAGAACCGCGCCGCGCCCGAGAGGGGCGCGGGCCCGGCCGGCGAAGCCGCGGCGGCTTCCGCGGACCTGGTCGAGATCCTGGGCTCGCTCGCCACCGCCTACCGCCTCTCGCAGGGCGGCCGCCGCCGCATCGAGTTCATCGCCGAGAAGCCCGAGCTTCCCGTGGCGGCCGATCCGGTGGCGCTCCAGCGCGCTTTCCGCAACGTGCTCGAGAACGCGGTCAAGTACACGCCCGAAGGGGGCGAGATTCGGATTCGTGCGGGCCCGGCCGGCCCGCACGCCTTCGTCGTCTTCAAGGACACGGGCATCGGCATGACCCCGGAGGAGCGCACGCACGCGTTCGACTACGCCTTCCGCGGCTCCGGCGCGATCGCCTCGGGCTCGCGCGGCAAAGGGATCGGGCTCGCCGTGACCAAGGAGATCCTGGAGGCCAACGGCGGGCGGATCAGCCTCACCTCGGAGGCGGGCTTCGGCTCCGAGGTCACGATCCTGCTTCCGTTCTCGCGGGGAGCCCGGTGAAGCGCATCGTCGTCGTCGACGACGAGCCCGGGGTGGGTGTCGCGATCCGCGAGCTGCTCTCGCAGGACGGCTACGCCGTCGAGGCTCCGGGCGACGCGCGCACCGCCCTCCCCGAACTGATCCGCGCGGCCCCCGACCTCGTGATCCTCGACGTCAACATGCCCGGCATGAGCGGCTGGGAGCTGTGCGCCATCCTGCGCCGCCAGACGACCACCCGCGGCGTCCCGATTCTGTTCCTGACGGGGCGCCAGGAGTTGAAGGACCGAATCACGGCCATGCAGCTGGGCGGCTCCGATTACCTGGCCAAGCCGTTTGGCGCCGACGAACTGCGCCGCAAGGTTCGCGCGGTCTTCGCGCGCGACGACGAAAAGAAACCGGAGGAGCAATGAGCACGAAGCGCCGAACGGGCCCGGTGCGGCTGGAGCCGACCCTCCCTTCGGGAGACCCCGCCGGCAAGACCGTCGACCGACTGCGTCAGGAGCGGCTCGTCTACGACGGCGTGACGGGGCTCCCGCTGCACCCCTTCGAGGACCCGGAACGCGTGGCCGCGATCGAGAGGATCGAGCGGCTGGGCGTGATCTACCTGCAGATCGGCAAGTTCTTCGGCTTCGAGGAGCTCTACGGGTGGGAGCTCTACGACAAGGTGCTCGTCGCGGTCTCGGAAGGGCTGCGCGCGGACATTGCGGCTTCCCGGCTCTCCCCGTATTTCCTGTCGCTGCGCTATTCGGGATCCGACGGCTTCTACGTCCTCTTCGGCCTGCCCACGATTCCCCCGCGAGGGCGAGCGCTGCCGTCGCTCGAGGAAGAGGCGCTCGACTTCCAGCTCGCCGCGATGCGCCGCCTGCATGAGACCTTCGGCGGCACGACCGTGGACCTGATGAGCGTGCACGTCTCGAGCCTCACGGCGGACGACAACCCGCGCGTGCGCCCCTCGCGGCACCTGATCCGCAACCTCGCCGAGGCGGCCAAGATCGTGTCGCAACGCCAGACGCGCGAGAAGCTCGACCTCTGCGCCCAGTTGAAGGTCCTCATCGGACGGCGCAAGCTGAAGGCCGCCTTCCAGCCCGTCCGCTCCCTGCCCGACGGGCAGATCCTGGGCTACGAGGCGCTGATCCGGGGTCCCCAGGGCAGCTCGCTCGAGCGGCCCAACATCCTCTTCGCCGTCGCGCACGAGAACGAGATGTCCGTCGAGCTCGAGACCCTCTGCCTCGAAACGATCTTTCGCAACCTGCCGAGGGCGGTCAACGCGGGCCGCCTCTTCGTCAACGCGTCTTCGCGCCTGCTGCGGCATCCGATCTTTCTCGACGACCGCAACCTGAAGGCGATCAACCGCAGCCACACCGACGTCGTCGTCGAGATCTCGGAGAAGGAGATGGTGGGCGACTACTCCTCCTTCGCCGAGATCGTGCGCACGATCCGTGGCTCCCGGCTCAAGATCGCGATCGACGACGCGGGATCCGGCTACTCGGGGCTCGAGACGATCCTGAACCTGCGCCCCGACTACATCAAGGTCGCCGACTCGCTGGTGCGGGGCCTCGAGACCGACCCGATCAAGCGGGAGATCATCGCCAGCCTCGCCGCGATCGGCGGGCGCATCGGCGCGATCGTGATCGCGGAGGGCATCGAGCGGGAGGAAGAACGACAGGCCCTGGTCGATCTCGGCATTCCCTACGGCCAGGGCTTCTTCCTGGGCAGGCCGGCCATACACGGGAGGGGCGGGCGGAAGCGAGTCGCGAGCCACAACTGAGGAAATCGATCCCGGTCCCTGCCGGCTCGCCTCGCGCTTCTCATCGCTCGCGGGTCAAGAGCCTGCTAAATTGCTTCTCCGGTCCGGAGGGAAGGCGTCGATGTCGTCTTCGTTCTCGAGAGCGTGAGCGGAGGCCGCCTCATCGGAGGTGCGCGGGCTTGCGCCGTCTTGTTCCTCTTGAGCACACCGGGGCTCGCCCAGCCGAACTATTCGCGGCAGCGTCTGGAAACGGGAATCGAGCTCTACCGGGCGCGCGACTTTCGGCGCGCTGCAGAGGAGTTCCGGCTGGCCGCCTTCGCCTCTCTCGACGACCCCGGGCGATACCTGGAATCGCTCGCCTGTCTGACGGTCGCTCTGAACGCCGAAGGCAGGACCAAGGAGGTCGAGGCGACGCTTGCTCGCTTCCTCTCGACGGAGGAGACCCTGGGCGCCTACTCCGCGAGCGCCCTGGAGCCGGACCTCCGGAGCGCCTTCCACGCGATCCTCCTGCGGGCCACGCCGAAGGAACGAATCGAACGTTTGCCTCACCTCGCCTCCGAAGTCGGCCTCGTTCCGCCCGCCCTCACTCTCGCCCCCACGACAGTAAAGGCGAATCCCTCGCCGACCATGACTTCGTCCGCGACGCTTACGCTCACTGCGACCCGGGCACAGACCGCCTCACCGACACCCTCTTCGACCCGGACCCCGACGGCGAGCCCCTCGCCGTCCGCGACGCATACGCTCACGCCGACGCACACCCGAACCCCGTCGCCGACCCGCTCCCCGACGCATACGGCGACGGCGAGCCCCGCTCCGACCCTGACTCCGACGCGTCCGGCGACCCCGACGCCGTCGCCTTCGCGCACGCCTATCCTCACTGCAACCCCGACACAGACCGCCTCACCGACACCCTCTTCGACCCGGACCCCGACGGCGAGCCCCTCGCCGCCCGCGACGCATACGCTCACGCCGACGCACACCCGAACCTCGTCGCCGACCCGTTCCCCGACGCATCCGGCGACGGCGAGCCCCGCTCCGACCCTGACTCCGACGCGTCCGGCGACGTCGACGCCGTCGCCTTCGCGCACGCCGTCGCCCCCCGGCACTCCGCGGCCCCGGGCGGCGCCCTCACAAACCGTCGTCCCGCCGGAGATGGTCGACACGCCGCCCCGCGCGATCGAGCGAGTCATGCCCGTCTATCCGGAGGAAGCCCTCCGGAAGCGGGTGCGCGGGCTGGTCGTCCTTCGAGTGCTCGTCTCGGAGAAGGGAGAGCCAGTCGAGGTCCGCGTCGAGAAGGGGCGAGCCGGGCTGACGGAGGCCGCTGTCGAAGCAGTGCGGCACTGGCGCTTCGAGCCGGCAAAAAAAGCAGGCGCGCCCGTCCGAACCTACACGACCATCCAGATCCCTTTCGAGGCCGTCCCCTTCGCCCGGACGCCTTTTCCTGAGCCGCAAGCGCCGGTAGGACACAGGCCTTCACCTGGTCGATCCGAATAAAACCCTTCTGCACAAGCGGGTTACGAAAAATCATTGCCTTCTAAGAACCTGTGTTAGTACTTTAACGTAGTTATATTAAAGAGAGGCGTTATGGGGGTTACTGAAAGACGCGAGCGGGAGCGTCAGCAGATCCGGGAAAAGATCCTGGACGCCGCCCGGGAGCTCTTCGCGGACCACGGCTACGAGCAGGTGACGATGCGCAAGATCGCCGAGCGCATCGAGTACTCGCCGACCGCCATCTACTTTCACTTCAAGGACAAGGAAACACTGCTGCAGGAGCTCTGCAATCAGGACTTCGCGGCCCTGGCGGCCCAGCTCCTTCAGATTGCCTCCGAGCGCGACCCGGTCGAGCGCCTGCGGCGCATCGGAAGGGCGTACGTGCGCTTTGCGCTCGACCACCCCAATCAGTACCGCTTCATGTTCATGACGCCCAAGCCCCCTCTCGATCCGGCCGACAGCGTCATCGAGCGCGGCAATCCCGAGCAGGACGCCTACGCGTTTCTCAAGGCGACCGTCTCGGAGGCGATCCAGGAGAACCGGCTGCGCGAGGGCCTGACCGATCCCGACCTCGTCTCCCAGATGGTCTGGGGAGCCACGCACGGCGTCGTCTCGCTGCCGATCGCCAAGTCGAACGACCCGTGGATCGACTGGGCCGATACGGAGACGACTGCCCGCGAGGTCATCGACGCCCTGATCCGCGGCCTCGCGCGGGAGGAGTAGTCCCATGGTCGATCTCGCGACCAAGAGCCTTCTGCACGACCGCCTGCGATTTGCGATCACCGTCTCCGGCGTCGCCTTCGCGGTCGCGCTCGTCTTCGTCCAGGTGGGCCTCTTCCTGGGACTTCTCGACAACGCCTCGGTCACGATCCAGCACGCCGACGCGGACTTGTGGGTCACCTCGCGAAACACGCCGAACGTGGATTTCGCGCACACGTTCCCCGAGGGCGCCGTCGAGCGGGTGCGCTCGGTCCCGGGTGTCGCGCGCGCGGACAACCTGATCGTCTGGTACATGACGCTGACCCTTCCCTCCGGCGCCCAGGAGGCGTCGCTCGTCTACGCGCTCGAAGATTTCCGCCGCTGGAACGTCCCCTGGAACGTCGAGGAGGGAGACCTCTCGGACCTGCGCCGGGGGCAGTACGTCTTCCTCGACGCCTCGGCCGAAAGGCGGTTCGGCCCGTTCCGAATCGGCGAGTACCGCGAATACATGGGCCAGCGCATGAAGATCATCGGGCGCACGCGGGACGCCCTCTCCTTCTCGACGACCCCGATCTCCTTCATGGACTTCGACCGGGCGCAGAAGCTCGCGTACCAGACGCTCGCCAACAAGACGACCTACATCCTGGTCAAGCTCGCTCCGGGCGCCGACCGGGGGCGCGTGCGGGCGGAGATCCTGCGAAGGCTTCCCTACAACGACGTCTACACGAAAAAGGAGTGGGCCCGCCGCTCGCGGTCGTACTGGGTCGAGTCGACGGGACTCGGGCTCAACATGGCGCTGACGGTCTTCCTGGGGTGCCTGGTCGGCGTCGTCGTGGTGGCCCAGACGCTCTACACCTCGACGATGGAGCACATCAAGGAGTTCGGCACCGTCAAGGCGATCGGCGGCGGCAACGCCGACATCTACCGGATCCTCGGTAAGCAGGCTGCGATCGCCGCCGTCGCCGGCTTCGTCCTGGGAGCCGCGATGTCCTTCGCCATGAGGCCGGCGATCGCGAAGATCCATCTGAAGCTGATCATCCCGCCCGCGCTCGCGGCGGCCGTCTTCGTCGGCGCGGTCCTCCTGTGCCTGGCGGCCGCGATGATCTCGTTCCGCAAGGTGGCGGCGATCGACCCCGCCCTGGTGTTTCGAACGTAACCGGCAAGGAGCATTTCCATGGCCGTCCTCGAATCGCGCGACGTGACGAAGGAGTTCCGGGAGGGGCGTGAGGCCGTGCCCGTGCTGCGCGGCGTGTCGCTCTCGCTCGAGCGGGGCGAGATCGTCTCGCTCGAGGGACCGTCCGGCTCGGGCAAGACGACCCTCCTCTCGGTGCTGGGCTGCATCCTGACCCCGACCTCCGGCCGGGTGGTGGTCGAGGGCGAGGAAGTGGATCCGCGCCGGCCCGGACGGCTGCCGGCCATCCGAAAGAAGTCGATCGGCTTCGTCTTCCAGCAGTTCAACCTCTTCCCGTCGCTGACTGCGCTCGAGAACGTCGAGTACGCCCTGAACGTGAAGGGCGTGCGCGATTCCTCGGCGCGCCGCGAAGCCGAGCGCGTGCTGGACGCCGTGGGGCTCTCCGACCGCCGCGGCTTTCTGCCGCGCGACCTCTCGGGGGGGCAGAAGCAGCGCGTCGCGGTGGCCCGCGCGCTCGCCGGCCGCGCCCCCATCCTGCTCGCCGACGAGCCCACGGCCAACCTCGACTCGCAAATCGGCGGGCAGATCCTGGACCTCTTCCGGGGGCTCGCCAAGAAAGAGACCCGGGCGCTGCTCATCGTCACCCACGATCCGAAGGTGCGGGAGATCGCCGACCGCGTCGTCGCGATCCGCGACGGCCGGCTGTCGGAAGCCCGCCACGCCGCGTAAAGGAGAACGTCATGGAATCCAACGGCAACTGGAAGCGCATCCTCTGGCCTGTGATCGGCGTGGCGCTCCTCGCCCTCGTCGTCCTCCAGGCGCGCGCCGCGACGGCCCGCAAGCAGGCCGAAGCCAGGTCCGTGACGGCCGCGACCGCGCCCGTATCCCGCGCCGCGGCCGAAGGACGCCTCGTAACCTACCCGGGCGCGCAGGCCGTCGTCGGGACGGACCTTGGAGGCACCATCGTCTCCCTGCCCGTCCGGGAGAAGGACCGCGTGCGCAAGGGAGAGCTTCTCGCCGAGCTGCGCTCGGACGACTACCGCGCCTCGCTCGCCGAGGCGAGGGCGCGGATCGAGGAGGCCGACGCCGACATTCGGCTCTTCCAGGCGGAGGTCGAGCGCGCCCGCCAGCTCTGGAACGACCGGGTCGGCACCCGGCAGGCGCTCGACCGCGCCGAGAGGGACCTGGACGCCGGGCGCGCGCGGCGCGAGACGGCGGCCGCGACGGCGCGCCGCCTGGAGGCCGTGCTCGCGAAGACCCGAATCACGGCGCCCCTTGACGGCGTCGTCATCGCGCGCCACGCCGAGCCGGGCGAGACCGTCGAGGCCGGCAGCCCGCTGGTGACCGTCGCCGACCTCTCCCGCACGCGCGTCGAGGCGGAGTTCGACGAGTTCGACGCGGGCCGCGTGCGGGTCGGCGCCCCCGCGCGCGTGACGGCTGAAGGCTACGACGGCAAGTTCTGGACCGGCGTCGTCGAGGAGATCCCCGACGCCGTGTCGGGACGGAGGTTGAAGCCGCAGGACCCGGGAAAGCCCGAGGACACGCGCGTGCTGCTCGTCAAGATCGCCCTGAAGGAGGCGACGCCGCTCAAGCTCGGGCAGCGGGTCGAGGTGGCCGTGGACACGCAATGAAAGGCGTCAACGCGCGGGCCGAAGCGGGACGCCCTCTCAGCCTTCCCCTCTCCCCCGAAGACGGGGGCGAGAGAAGAGGCCCGCGCTAAGATCGCGCGGCGTCTTGAGAGATCCGAGCTCCCGCGCCCCCTATCTCGCCCTGCGCCACCGCGACTACCGGCGGCTGCTCCTCTCCCAATTCTTCTCGCTCATCGGCTCGCAGATGCAGGTGGTGGCGATCAACTGGCATATCTACCTGCTGACGCGGTCGCCACTCGCCCTCGGCTTCGTGGGGCTGACGCGCGTGGTTCCCATCGTTCTCTTCTCGCTGTGGGCCGGTGTCGTCGCCGACCGGCGCGACCGCCGCAGGGTGATGCTGGCGGCGCAGGCGGGCATGACGGCCGTGGCCCTGATGCTCGCGGGCTTCACCTTCGCGAACCGCGAGACCCTCTGGCTTCTTTACGGGCTCAACCTTCTTTCCTCGAGCGCCGTCGCCTTCGACGGCCCGGCGCGCCAGGCGCTGATTCCGCGGCTCGTGCCCGCTTCGGATCTTCCCGGCGCGCTCTCGCTCAACCTCTCCGTCTTCCAGGTGTCCCTGATCGGCGGGCCGGCGCTCGCCGGGCTGATCATCGCGGGCCACGCCGGCGCCGCCGGATCGGGGCACACGCTCCCCGCGCCCGGAACGTCGCTCGTCGGCTCCGGGCTTGCGCTCATCTACCTCCTGAATGCCCTTTCGTTCTTCGCGGTGATCTTCGCCCTCGCCACGATGCGAACCTCCGGCGCGCCCGAGAAGGGCGCCGGGGACGAGCATCCGTGGCTCGCCCTGAAGGAAGGCCTTCGCTTTGTCTTCTCGACTCCGCTGATGGTCTGGACGATGGGGCTCGATTTCCTCGCGACGTTCTTCTCCGGCTCGATGTCGCTCCTGCCGGTCTTCGCGGATCAGGTCCTCCATGCGGGCGCCCGGGGGTACGGGGTCCTCGCGGCCGCGCCGGCCGCGGGAGCGCTCGCGGGCTCGATCCTCGTCTCGATTCGCCCACTGCCTTCCCGGCAGGGGCGCGTCTTCCTGATCGCCGTCGCGGCCTACGGCGCGGCGACGGTCGTCTTCGGATTCTCGCGGAGCTTTCTCCTGACGCTCCTCGCGCTCGCGGCGGTCGGATTCTCCGATGCGATCTCGACGGTGATCCGCCAGACCCTGCGGCAGCTTCTGACTCCCGACCGGCTGCGCGGGCGCATGACCTCGGTCAACATGATCTTCTTCATGGGAGGCCCGCAGCTGGGCGAGCTCGAGGCCGGGCTCGTCGCCTCCCTGTTCGCCTCGGCCGCCCTGGGGGTCACCGTCTCGGTCGTCTCGGGAGGAGCCGCGACGGTCTTTCTGACTGCGGCCATCGCCGCCCTCTCGAAGGACCTGCGAAATTACGACTTCCGAAGCCACGCGGTATTCGTTCCGACGTTCCCGGTCAAGGAGCCCACGCCCGGGCGCGCCGGCACGCCGATCGGATCCTGACTTCGATGGGAACGGCCGACGACGCGCTCGTTCTGGACCGCCTCAGCGTCGGCGGCCCGGGCGAAGATTCTTGCCGCGAGATCTCGCTTCGAGTTCCCGCGGGCACGGTCTACGCGCTGCTCGGCCGCGGCGAGGCGGGATCGGCGCTTCTCTCCTGCGTGGCCGGAAAGCGCAAGCCCTCCTCGGGCCGCGCCCTGCTCCTCGGCGAGGACGCGTGGAGAAAGCGCCGGCGGCTGCGCGGCCTCGTCGCTCTGGCCGCTCCGGACGGCCGGACGGCTCCGGAAGAGCTCTGGGACCGGGCGATGGCCGGGCCGCCGCGCCTGCTTCTCCTCGACGGCCATGCCGCCGGCTCGCGCCCGTTCGCCCGGCCGCTCTCGAGCCGCATCCGGGAGGCCGCCGCGCGCGGCGCCGCGATCCTCCTCGCCACGGGCGACGCGGCCGACGCCGAGAGCGTTGCAGACCGCGTCGGCATCCTCCGCGGCGGCGCGCTTGCGCTCGACGAGGACGTCTCCACCCTCACGAGGCGTTTCCGCCGCCTCCGCTATCGCAACGAGATCACCGAGACGCGCACGGAGTACGGCACCGAGCTCGATCTCTTCGAAGCGGTGCGCGTGCGCGTCCGCGGCTACGGCGTCGAGGCGATCGTGTCGAACTTCGACGAGGAGCTCTTCGAGCGATTGCGAAGCGCCGACGGCGTCGCCGACGCCGAGGCCTCGCTCCTGACGATCGCCGAGATCTTCGGCGCGCTGGCTCCGGGAGGCTCCCCGCGGGGCTGAGGCCGCGCGGCGTTTCGGGTCTGCTATCGTTGCCGCCCCGTGGCGACCGGCTTCTCCCGGAAGGACGGCGAGCTGACCTGCGACGGGGTGTCTCTTTCGCGCCTCGCGCGAGATTTCGGAACACCCCTTTACGTCTACAGCTGGGCCGCGATCGAAGAAAATTTCCGACGATTCGACGCGGCCTTCTCGAGCGTCCCGCACCTGGTCTGCTACGCCACGAAGGCCAACTCCAGCCTCGCGATCGTCGAGCGCCTGGCGCGCGCGGGCTCGGGCGCGGACGTCGTTTCGGGAGGCGAGCTGCGCGCGGCGCTCGAGTGCGGGATCCCCGCCGACCGGATCGTCTTCTCGGGGGTCGGAAAGACCGACGAGGAGATCCGGCAGGGTGTGGCGGCCGGGCTCCTCGCCTTCAACGCCGAGTCGCAGAGCGAGATCGAGAAGATCGATGCGATTGCCCGGGGCGGCGGCGCCGTCGCTCGCCTCGCTCTGCGGGTCAATCCCGACATCGACGCGCGGTCGCACCCGTACATTTCGACGGGCTTGAAGCAGAACAAGTTCGGCGTCGACATCGCGCGGGCGCCGGAGATCTTCGAGTGGGCGCGGCGGCTGCCGGCCGTCCGCATGACCGGCCTTCAGGCGCACATCGGCAGCCAGATCCTCGAGACCGGGCCCCTCGCCGAGACCGCTCGGGAGCTCGCCGCTCTGGGGAGCGCTCTCGCCCAACGCGGCTTTTCGATCGAAAACCTGGACATCGGCGGCGGCATCGGGATCGGCCCGGGGGCACCGTCGCCCGAGTCCTACGCCGCGGCCGTTCTCCCCTTTCTCCGCGAGACCCCCTTCCGAACCCTGATCGAGCCTGGCCGCGCGATCGTCGGGCCGGCCGGCGTCCTGCTCACTCGCGTCCTCTACGTCAAGAAGGAGCGCCACAAGAACTTCGTCGTCGCCGACGCGGGCATGAACGACTTCATCCGCCCGGCGCTCTATCAGGCGATCCATCCGATTGAACCCGTTGCCTCCTCGGGAGGACATCGGTTCACGGCGGACGTCGTGGGGCCGGTCTGCGAGACGAGCGACTCCTTCCTGACCGACGCCGAAATGGAAGAGCCTCGCGAGGGAGACGTCTTGGCGATTCGCGACGCCGGGGCCTACGGCTTCGCGATGTCGTCCAACTACAACTTCCGTCCGCGGCCCGCCGAGGTCCTGGTCGAAAATGGCACACCGCGGCTCGCGCGGCGCCGCGAGACATTCGACGACTTGACACGCCTCGAACGAATATAAGATCGCGGCGATTCGAAGATTCGCACTTGCCGTACCTGCAAGGAGAGAGTATGCGACTGCGACCCCTTTTCCTCTTTCTCGGCATCGCACTGCTCGCCGCGCCGTTCGCCCTGTCGCAGACGACGGGCTCGGTCTCGGGAGTTGCGCGGGACACCAACGGTTCGCCGCTTCCCGGCGTCCTCGTCTCGATCTCCGGCCCGCAGATGCCGGTCGCGCGGACGGTCACGACCCGCTCCGACGGCGCCTTCCAGTTCTTCAGCCTGATTCCCGGAACCTACCAGCTCAAGGCGGAGCTGCAAGGCCTGGGGACCTTCGCGCAGGACGTCGTCGTTCAGCTCGGCAAGGACACCGAAGTCCGGCCGGTTCTCGCCGCGACTGCGGCCGAGTCGGTGGAGGTCACGGCGGCGCTGCCGCTCGTGGACACCAAGGCGAGCGACGTTGCGGTCGTCACGGACAGGACGACGATCGAGAAACTCCCGCTCGCGCGCACGTTCAGCGGGACGTTCCAGCTCGCCCCCGGCGTGGCGGACAGCGGGGTCGCCATCTCGAACACCAACGTCGGCGTCAACGCCGGCGGCGGGCGGCAGGACAACGTCTACCTCTACGACGGCGTCAACGTGACGAACCCCTTCTTCGGCGACCTGTACCAGGACTTCGCGGAACTCGACATCCAGGAGGTCAGCTTCACTCGCGGCGGCGTCTCCGCAGAATCGGGGCGCACCGGCGGGCTGATCATCAACGGGGTGACGAAGTCGGGGACCAACAACTTCCACGGCGAAGCCCGGATCGAGTACCAGCCGTCGGGACTGAACGCGGAGAGCAAGGACCCCTCGTTGACGAGCACCTTCAACCGGGTTCGGCCGGGTGCCGCGGTCGGCGGCCCCATCGCCCGGGACTATCTCTTCTTCTACGGTTCGGCCAACTTCTTCCGGCAGACCGAGAAGGATCGATTCACCCACCCCTTCGACACCCCGACCTCGCTTCCCGACAGCGACCTGAACATCGACGAGTACTTCGGAAAGCTGACCGGTCAGCCGGCCCCGAGCGTGCTCCTCGACGCTTCCTTCCGTTACCGCGGCATCGAACAGACCAACGCGGACATCCTGGCAGACGGCACGGCTTCCACCGGCGACAACCCGAAGGAGATCGACCGCGTCGGAGTCGCCTCGGCGTTCTGGACGGTCATGCCGAACTTCAACGTGGAGGCGAAGTACAACCACAACGAGCTGATCGCCGGAGCCACGCCGGTCACCCCGCTGGGGTACCAGCCCCCGTTCGACCCGCTCCATCCGGAGAACGTGGGTCGCTTCTTGACCGCGACCGCGACTCAGGGGGGCTCGACGCTGGCCATCAACGACGACAACTTCTTCCGCGACGAGTTCCGGCTGTCCACGTCCTACCTGTCGAACTTCCTCGGCGCCTCGCATGACATTCGCCTGGGCGGGACCCTGAGCCTGAACAAGGAAGAGCTCGCCCGAATCGCCAACGGCTGGGGGGACATCTCGATCCTGACCTCCTCGTCCAACTGCGGCCCCGAGAACGACTCGCGCTGCTACCGGGCGCGATACTCCCCCGACCAGCCGGCCCAGATCTCGCGCGGCCGGACCTGGGGCATCTTCCTGCAGGACCAGGCGACCTGGAACCGCCTGACGTTGAACATCGGCGTTCTGCTCAACGAGGACATCTACATCCCGAACGACGACCAGAAGTTCACGTTCGTGCAGGGGGACTTCACCGTTCCCAACTCGCGGCTGCTTCCGTGCACCGATCCGAACCACGACCCGCTGGCCTGCACCTTCAAGGATCGCCTGACGATCCCCTTCTCCAAGCAGATCCAGCCCCGCGTCGGCGTCGCCTACGAGATCAGCCCGGCCGTGCACGACAAGATCTACGCGAACTTCGCCCGCTACGACAACCTCGACAATCAGTCGATCGCGCGGGCGGCGGCGCCGCTTCGCCTCTATCGTACGGACGCCTTCTTCAACCTGACGACCGGGGCGTTCATCAAGGACGTCATCCGATCCAACAACACCGGCAAGATCGTGCTGCCCAACATCGACCCGACGTACACCGACGAGTACCTCCTGGGCTACGCGCGCCCGCTCGGCGGCGGCTGGTCGGCCGAGATCTGGGGGATGTACCGCAAGACCCAGGACGTCATCGAGGACTTCGCGGCGACCGGGAACAACTTCGAGGACCAGAACCCCGCCAATTTCCGTTACGGCAACATCCCCGGAAAACGCGAGTACAAGGCGGGCACGATCCAGGTCCGAAAGGTCACCGGCGACTGGACGGCCGATCTTTCCTACACCCTGTCGCGCCTCCAAGGAAACTGGGACCTCGACTACGCGACCCAGCTCTTCTACGCGTCCTCGTACATCGAGGATGGCCCCGGCATCAACGTCCAGGACCCCAATCGCAACGGCATCCTGATCGGCAACCGGACACACCTCGTGAAGCTTTTCGCCACGTACAGGCTTCCGACGAACACGATCCTCGGCGGGTATTTCCGCTTCCAGAGCGGACGGCCGTGGGAGGCGCGCGGCTTCGACCCGGTGTACGGAACGCCCTATCTCTACCTGGAGAAGGCCGGAACCCGGACGACCTCCTCCTGGGCGAACTTCGACATTTCCGCCGCTCAGGACATACCGATCCGGCCCGTGACGCTGCGGCTGGCTGTGGCGGTTCGAAATCTCTTCAACAGCCAGCCGGCTCTCACGGTCAACCAGGAGGTCTGCCGCGAGGAGCCGTGTCTCGCGATCCCACCGGTAGGGGATCCGAACCGCAATCCGGACTTCGGCCGGGCGACGTCCTATGCGCCGGCCAGGCAGGTCCGGTTCACCGCCGCGGTCAGCTTCTAGGCTCTTCCCTTCGATTCGCTCCGGGCCGGGGGCCTTCGGGCTCCCGGCCTTATCATTTCCAGCCATGAAACACCGACTCGGGCTCGCCGGGGCCCTCCTGTGCCTGGCCCTGCCGGCTCCCGGCGCTTCGCCCCCGACCGTCCTTCGGCTGCCCGGCTCTCCGGACCGGCCGTTGCCGCCAGAGTCGCTGCTCGGGTCCGGCCGCAGCGACG
>JBLMXY010000103.1:0-3929 GCA_050257975.1 Acidobacteriota bacterium | reverse complement strand
GTCATCGTCCAGGAACACGAGCAGCCTCCCGCACGCCGCGCGCGCGCCGGCATTGCACGCCGCGGCCCGGCCGCGGCCCGGGGAGGGAATGCTCCGGAGCCGGTAGGGCGCGGCGAAGTTCCCGAGCGCTTCCGAAGTTCCGTCCGTCGATCCGTCGACCGCGACGACGACCTCGTACTCGCTCGGGGGAAGCGACTGCGCCGCAAGCGCCTCGAGCGTTCGAAGAAGGGATGCCCGGCGATTGCGGGTCGGGATGACGACGCTCACGGCGATGGCGCCGCTCACGGGAAGAGAGTCGCCTTCCCGATCCGCCGCCCGGCGCGCGAGCGAGTCAAGCCGCCAGCCACTGTGAAATCCGGCGGTCCAGCTGATCGCCGTCGCAGTCTTCGACGTGAAAGCGCGGCAACTGCCAGATGTCCGCGCCCTCGCGCACCAGACCCCGAATCGCCGCGCAGGCCGCGGAGAATCCTTCCTCCTGCACGATCGAGGCGGTCTTCGCCGTGAAGTCCTGTTGTCCGCCGAACGGATAGGCGAAGCTGGTGACGCGGTTCCCCAGCAGTCCTTCCAGATGCCGGCGGCTTCCCGCGATTTCGCGGCGTTGCTCTTCTTCCGAGAGACGGGCGAGCCGCGCGTGCGATTGACCGTGCGCCCCGATCTCGACGAGCCCTCCGCGGCCGAGTTCGACGGCCTCCTCCGGCGAGAGCGGCCGTCCCGACTCCCTCTGGCGGGCGTCGCCCCCTGGGCGGCCGATCTGCGATCGAAGCTGGCTCATTCCGCTCTCGCACCCGGACGGCCCCAGGGCGGAAAGCATGGCATGGACCGCCACGTAAGCCGCCTGGCGCTTTGTCGGCGCCTCGTTGGCCGAGGCGCGCCAGCCGCCCGGCAATTCCGGCGCCGCTCCGCCCGTTGCGGCATCCACTCCCGTCCGGTACTCCCAGCGACCCGTCGGCGTGTCGATCGTCAGGGTCTCCGGCAGGGAGCTGGAAAAGAGAAGCAACTCCTGGAGCTCGTCCCACCAGAAGGGACGCTCTCGGCCGAGGAGTCCCGACGACACGAAGACGGTCGCGGGCGCGTCGAAGCGCTCGAGCAGCGGCTTGGCGTTTCGCAGGTTGTCGTCATATCCGTCGTCGAACGTCACGGCCAGGAAGCGGCGCGGCGTCCTCGGCCGCTGCAACGCCGCCGCCAGCTCGCGAATGCGGAAAAGGGCGCCGCGGCGCTTGAGAACCTGGAGATGCTCGGCGAAGTGCGCGGGACTCACGGAAAGGCGCCACGGGTCCACCGGTGGAACGGCGATTCGGTGGTAGAGGAGGATGAGCCCTCCGCGGACGGTCCGCGCCCGAAGCCACGTCCGCGTTGCTCGGATGCCGTCGTATAGCCTGGCCCTCAAGAGTCTGCCCCCTCGATCCAAGCTATCCCGTGCCAGCCAGAACCCCGATGCGCGCCCTTCCGGTTTCCCGCGGTCCCATCGCCCATCGACGACGCGAGCACGGCCGGGTCGAGTCTCGAGCCGGAGCAACGTCTCATCGGAACGCAAGTGGGAGCAAGTCCCGGCGGGG
Source organism: Acidobacteriota bacterium (assembly GCA_050257975.1). GTDB lineage: Bacteria > Acidobacteriota > Thermoanaerobaculia > UBA5066 > Gp7-AA6 > DATBFU01. The sequence goes on along the minus strand of JBLMXY010000103.1, from coordinate 2,373 downwards.
CAGCGTCGGCCTCAATCCGGCTTCTTCCGGAGCGAACCTGCGACGGAAGGCTTCCGGTGCGCGATGATAGCACCGGCCGCTCGGGGACCCTCGAGAGCGCAAGTCATTGAAAGACCTGGCCCTTATATGAACCGGGCCGCGGCTGGTCCGACGGCGAATCCTCTCGACGGACCGATGTGCGCCAGATGACGTCCCCGGTTACGGGAACTGCAAGGGCTGTGCCCCGGAACGCCGAGCGAGCGCGCGCGAGCCGCAGCCGAGTCGGCGTGCGAGGCCTATGTCCGGCTGCGGCACGGGGAACGCGTCGGAGGAGGCGCGGGCCAGACGCTCGGGAATCGACAGATCGTAGAGCTCCGCCGCCACGGCGTGCGGATCACCCTCGGGCACGGTGATCCCCTCTCGGCGGATGCCGATCCGTCGCAGGTATTCGAGGATGAGGGCTTCTTCGCCCAGACTCGGGACGTCGTGCGCGAAGATCACCCAGAGGCGGGGGCGGCCGCGAAAGAGGTCGATCTCGCGCAGGTAGGCCCGCGGTTCTTCCCGATGGCAGGCGCCGAAGGACGCCATCGCGGGTTCCAGGCCGAAGCGCGGACCATAGTAGCGGAAGGCCAATTCGGCGCCGTAGTAAACATAGATCGCGTCCTGCGGCTGGCGGCGCGCGGCGACGTAGGCGAGCATCGGCCTGGTTTCCTCGTGGAGATGAACCGGACGATTCTCCGCGAGGGCGAAGAGGGGAGGCAGTGCCAGCAGGCCGACGGCCGCCGCGGCCGGCACGCGGAGACGGCCAGCCAGGAATCCCAGACCTTCCGCGGCTGCGAGCAGAAACGCGGGGCTCAGGCAGAGCAGGAGCCGTCCCGAGAAGGGATAGAGCCGCGCCGCGGAAGCCCCGAGCATGACGGCGAAGGGGCCCAGCAGGAGCAGGGCGACGTCCACCCGGCGGCGCCAGATCGCCCAGAATCCCAGAAGCATCAGGGCGAGATAGAGGACCGATCCCGGGTACTGAAACAGAGACTGCCCCCAGAAACCGCGCAACGTTCTCGGAAGCCAGAGGAGCTGCCCGGGGCTTCGCGGCGGCAGAGGCCAGAAACCGGTGCTCCAGAACCGATACAGCTCGGCGCGCATCACGGGCGTCATCGACCGGCGTCCCACGATCGTCGCCGCACACAACCCGGCGCCCCAGGGCACGAGCGCCCAGGCCAACCTTCGCCATTGCCCGGCGCGGGCTCGTTCCATGAAGGCTCGGATCACGAGCGCGAGTGCCAGGCCCGCGAGCATGAAAACCGCCGCCTGCGAGAAGAAGACGACGAGGAGCCCGATCAAGCCGGTCGCGAAGAACCGGACGGCGGACGCTCCCTCGGTCAAGTCCAGGGCGAGCAGCGTCAGGAGAACCGACGCGGCCACGTCGCCCGAGTACTGCTTGACCTCGGCGGCGTAGAGAATCAACGGAACGCCGACGGCGAAGAGGCCGGTCGCAAAGAGCGCGGTCCAGCCGGCCAGGACGCGGCGCGCGAGGCGGACGAACAATCCGAGCGAGGCAAGGGAGCAGAGGAGGGGAACGAGCCTCAGCACGAGGTCGCTCGGTCCGAGGAGCATGACGGCGGACTTCACGAGGAGGAGAAATCCGGGAGGCGCAACCTGATCGAGGTCGAGCGGGGTGAAGAGAAGTTTGCCGAGCGGCCGATGAAGGATGTTTTCGGCAAGCGCGATCTCGTCGAGCCACAGAGACGTGTTTCCCGCGTACTGCCAGAGGCGCAATAGCGCCCCCGCGGCAACCAGAGCGCCGAGGGCGCGGCGGGAGACGGGTCGCAGCGCGTCGCCTTCCATCGGTGTGAGCGAGGGCTCACATCCTCAACGCGGATCGGCGTCGGGAATTCCCCCGGTGGGCGGACGCGAATCGCCCCGGGCGAATGGATGGCGCGACGAGGCGATTTCCTGTCCCGGATCGCGCAGCGATCGCGAGGGCGCCCGGGGGGAGGTCGGGCACCCTGGCGGCACGGCGCACTCACCGTCCGGCAGACCCCGGGGGCGAGTCTTGAGGCGCGCTCAGCGGATCAGTGGCCGGCGCCGATCTGCTTCAGAAGGGTCCCGATGTCGAAGTAGTGGCGCATCGACTTGACCTTGTCGTTCGCCACTTCGATGACCTGGCAAGCCCGAAGCTCGATCTTTTTCCCGCTTGCCGGAATCTCGCGATCGCCCATCTTGAGCGGTCTTTCATGCCGCAGAAGCCCGTCGTCCACCTCGTCGATCGCCAGGAACTTGCGCCGTCGAGCCTCCTGGCGGAGCTCGCGAAGCCGGAACTCGAACGAAGTGACGGTGCCGAAGCCGCCGCCCCTCCGCGGAGCCCGGAGAGGAAGGCCGGGTTCTGCCGCCCCC
>JBLMXY010000102.1:0-4955 GCA_050257975.1 Acidobacteriota bacterium | reverse complement strand
CATTCAACGTGACCGCGAAGCGCGGGATCAACAGCGTCGCCGCGGGACGCTGGTCGATCGTGCACGTGATGGCGCCGGCGCTGCCCGCGATCGCGAACAGGGCGAGAACCGCCATGCACGTCAGAAAGGTCTTCTTCATTGAGATCTCCTCGTTACGGTTAACCAGGGAATAAACACACGCTTGAGATTCCCTTCCCTCGCGCGATCGCATCACCTCCCGCGATTCAATTTGTCAAATTCGCAAGATGGTCAGTTTCAACAAGAACCTTTGAGCCTTGTACTTGTTGAGATCTTCCGGCCTGGAAGCGCCCGAGTCAAGAGAAAAACGCAAAAAATATGCTGACGAATCATCTTTCCGGAGCAAAAGCTTCGTTTCCAGAGAATTACTTCCTATTGAGATAGACGCTCCATCCACCGGGGTCCTGCGGGCGGCCGCTCCGGTAGGTCTTGGAGACCACGACGTCCAGGCGCCCGTCTCCGTCCAGGTCGGCCAGCCGGATGCACTGGCCGGGAGCGTTCAGCCGGGGCTCCTGCTTCTCCTCGACCTCGGCGAAGCCGCCGTCGGGCCGCTGGAGAAAAACGCGCAGGCGGTAGGGATCCGTCGAGTCGGCAAACACGACGTCGTCCAGGCCGTCGCCGTCGAGGTCTCCCATCGCCAGGGCGTAGAGGGAGCTCCCGCCTTCCTTCTTGCGCCAGATCCGGTGGCGCGTCCAGGAGCCGGCCTGGTAGGAGTAGACGGTGACGCCTTCGGCGTTTAGACGCACCGGCTTGTTGGTCGCGCGGGTGAACGCGTCGGCGAACGCCGGGATGCGATCCTTGCCGAAGGTGCCCGGCGCCGTCGAGAAGTGATAGCCGTGGATCTCGATCTGGGGAAAATAGCCGGTCGAGAACTTGCCGTTGCCCTCGTTCTTCCAGAGCAGCTGCACGGCGCCGTAGGCCTGGCTGCCGGTCAGCACGTCGAGCCGGCCGTCGCGATTGTAATCCCAGGCCGTGAGCGTGTTGGAGTAGGCGCCGTCGATCAGCGCGTCGGGAGCGTATTTCCATCCCTTCGCCCCGTCGTAGAGGTACACGCGGAGCTGGTGCGGCTCCCACGCCGCGCTCCCGATCTCGTAGGTGTCGGCCGATGCCACGATGTCGAGCTTGCCGTCTCCGTTGACATCGGCGAGGACCACGGCCTGCGTCGAGAATTCGCGTCCCGGGAGCCCCTTGCGAATGACTTCGTACTGCCCCGGTCCCGCGCCGAAGAGCGAGACCAGTCCGCCGCTGTGCGAGGCCATGACGACGTCGAGCTTGCCGTCTCCGTCGATGTCGCCCACGGCCACGCCGCCGTACCCGGCGGAGAAATTGAGCTTCGGCTTGCCGTTTTCGGAGTAGGCGAGCTTCTGCCGCGCGAACCGACCCTGCTTGTCGCCGAGCCAGACGTGCAATGTCCCATCCGAGCCCAGCCGCGACGGCGGCGCGACGATGTCGGGGATCCCGTCCCCGTTCATGTCGGCGATCACGAAAGAGTGCCGCCACATTCCCTGCGATGGCAGACCGCTCGAGGCCACTTCCTCGAGGCGAAAGTCGGCGGAGACCCTCGCCGGCGTCAGGTCCTCGAAGTCCTCGGGAGGCATGCCGTAATCCGCGAGCGGCCTGGCCGGGGTCGGGGCGGGCGCGGGCGCGGCGGGCTCGACCGTCTGGGGCGTTTCCAATTCGCGCTCCTCGGCAGTGGGGACCTTGGGATTGTAGACGTAATAGTACTGGTCGTCCTCCTTGAAGAACTCGACCTTGCGGGCGATCAAAGGATGCCGTATGTGGGTGGCGTCGACCTTGACGTAGTCGGATTTCTTGTACCGCTCGACCGTATAGGTCGGCGTTTCTTCCACGACGTCCGGATTGAGCCTCTGCAGCGGACCGGGTGTTGGCGAGGTGGCCGCCGCCGGCGAAGTTGCCGTCGTCGAAGGCTTCGGAGAGCTCGAGCACGACAGCGCGAAGGCCGCAGGAAGAGCGAGGACCGAGGCGAACTTTTTCACGAAACCTCCTGGGAGTGCCGGGCGTGCGAGCCTCCGGCGCATTGGAATCCGCGCCTTATCAACAAGAGAAATCTCGAAACATTTCGGAGGCGACCCGAAGCGCTCAGAGCAGATCCGCGAAATGCGGCCGCGCCCGCCGAAAGAGCATGGTGCCGGCGGCCAGGGCCACCGCCGCAAAGAGGGTCGTAAACAGGACGGAGGCCGCATCGGGCAGGCGGTGCAGGGTGAATGCGTCTCGATACCAGGCCGTCAGGTGGGCAAGGGGGTTGGCGTCGAGCAGGAAGCGAAGCCGCGCGGGCACCATCTCTCCGGGGTAGACCACGGGTGTCGCGTAGAAGACGACGGTCAGGGCGATGCCGACCACGGGCACGACGTCGCGCACGAACGTCGCGACCGTGGCGACCAGGCAACCGAGGCCGAAGGTCAGCATCATCTGAACGGCGAGCGCAGGAATCACGAGCAGCGCCCACGGCAAGGCGAGGTGGCCGATCACCGCGAGGTAGACGCCGAAGACGGCGAAGGCGATCAACTGGTTGACAACGGCGGCGAGCACGATCGACAGCACGAGGGTCTCGATCGGGAACACGGTCTTCTTCACCATGGCGGCGTTGTCCGTCAGCGCGGTGGCGGATCGCGAGATTCCTTCCTGGACGGCCATCCACGGGAGAAGCCCGGCCAGCAGAAACTCGGGAAATCCGGCGAAGCCTTGCGGGCTCGCGACCCTCAGGATCACCGAAAAGACCAGCGTGTAGAGGATCATCCAGAGGATCGGGCTCGCGAAGGCCCAGAGGATGCCGAGCCCGGAGCCCGCATACCGGGAGCGCAGGTCCCGAACCACCATCTCCTTGAGCAGGAAAAGCTTGCGGGATAGCTGTTTCTTATCGCTTGACATTGGCCGGAGGCGGAGCATTATATGGACTCGCGGCTATGTTGCAATAGCATCGCGACTGCCATACTCAAAACATGTCCTCTCCAAACTCGCCCCGCAAGGTGCACCTGGTCGGTTCCAGGATTCGCGAACTGCGCAAGGGGCGCCACCTGACGCAGACGGAGCTCTCCGAGAGAATCGGCGTCGCCCAGTCGGACCTGTCCCGCATGGAGCAGGGAGAGTACAAGGTCGGCCTCGACACGCTCTTCAAGATCCTCCAGGTCTTCGACTTGAAGATGGGAGAGTTCTTCGGGGAGACCGAGCAACCCGTCGACCCCGACGCGCGCGGCCTGATGGCGGATTTTCAGGACCTCTCCGAGGAAGCCAGGCGCGAGGTGCGCGACTTCGTCCGCTTCAAGAGGCTTCAGCAGGAAGAGAGAGGACAGGACCCGGAAGACCCGGAAGAAGAGTCCCCCGCCGCGCCCCCGACCGAGGAAAAGCCTTGAGGGCGGGCGGCCAGGGCTTACAATTCTAAGGTTGCGAACCCCCAGGCCGTGAACGAGCGACGCAAGCACCTCGAGTTCCTGCGCAAGACCGCCCGCGAGGCGATCTGGTCCGGGGACTACGAGCGGGCGCTCACGCTCTACGACGACGGCCTGACGCTGGCGCGCTCCTGGAAGGACCGAGACCTGGAGGACCTGTTCACCTGCAACCGCGCCACGACCCTGATCGAGATGGACCGCCGGGACTTCGATCTGGCGCGGCTGAAGGAGATCGTGCTGCGCAGCCCGTCGAGCTTCAACGGCGTGCTGGCCGCCTACGTGTCGGCAAACGCGCACGAGGCCCGGGGCGAGTACGAACGGGCGCGGTTCTACGCCCAGACCGCGCTCGCCAAGAGCCGCGAGCTCGGGCTGGAGGAGCTGACGGGAACCTCTCTGAATCTTCTCGCGAACCTGGAGCTCCACGAGAGCCATTTCGAGTCCGCGCGCGATCTCTTCGCGGAAGCGCTGACCCGGTTCGAAGCCGAGGGAGAAAGCCTCTCGCGCCCCGCGGCGGTCGCCTCCGACAACCTCGGCTACTGCTACATCGCGCTCGACCGCGTGGACGAGGGATTGCCCCTCGTGGAGAGGTCGCTCGCCCTGCTCGACCGGCTCGGCGCGAGGCAGGCCATGGACTACCCCTCGCTCGATCTCTGCTTCGCCAGCGTCAAGCGCAAGCGGCTCGACGAAGCCGAGTCCTGGGGCCTGCGGGCGCTCGCGCTCGGGCGCGAGTTCGGGCGGCAGGACGTCATCAAGAATTCCCATTACCTGCTCGCCGAGACCTACGCCGAGATGGGGCACGAGACCGAGGCCGACGCCCAGTACGACGCGCTGGCCGGCTACTATCCGGACTTCCCCGCGCTGAAGCATTACCTCCGTCAGGTCAGCCTGATGGGGATGATCAACCTGAGGGCATGACGTGAAGACGCTCGGTCGCCTCGCCCTCGCGCTCGCCCTCCTGCTCGGCTCCGGCCTTTCCTTCGCCGAGGTCCAGAGGAAGACGCTTCTCGCCTCCGACGGCACGATCTATCAGGCGCAGACGGGCCTCGTCTCGGAGCTCGCCGTGACCGGCTCGGGCCTCGCGTCGGACGACTACGCGGTCGTCTGGAGCTCCGTCGCCCAGGACGGAACGCAGGCGGGGGGAGTCATCCCCGGAGCGGCCAACTCCATGCCCAAGACCGGCCTCGACCTGACGGTCGACGAGCCGACGGGGACGGTCGTCGTCCTCTGGCGGGAAGAGAACTCGCTGCTGAACAAGATTCGCCTCGCCTTCGGAAAGTCGGGAGCGTGGACGCTGGCGGACCTGCTGCCGACCGTCGGCTTCCCGCACGCCTACAACCCGCAAATGCTGCTGACGCACCAGACGGTGCACACCCTGGACGACGCCGGGGCGGACGTCTTCACCAACCGCTCGGTTCTCTCGGTCGTCTGGTGGGAGGAGGCGGCCTACGCGCAGGCGCGGTACGCCTCTTTCTTCCTGGACGAGTCGATCGACCCGTCGCAGGTGGCCATCTACAACCTCCCGGAGCTGGT
>JBLMXY010000101.1:0-3165 GCA_050257975.1 Acidobacteriota bacterium | reverse complement strand
CCGATGCGGGTCGTGAAGAGCTCGGTGGGATTTCCGTCCCACGCCGCGTTGTAGACGACCGTCTGGCCGTCCGGCGCGAACCGCGCCTCGCCGATCTCGCCGCGGCGAAACGTCAATTTCTGGAACGAAGGCGTGGAAGGCCGCGGCGCGGCCTGCCGGCCAGCGAGGAACCCGATCGCGACCGCGGCGAGGAGACCCGCAGCCAGGATCGCCGGGGCGAGACGCCGACCGCGCCGGGATGGCTGCGCCGCGACGGCCTCGACCGCGCCGGTCGCCTCGGAGACGTGATTCTTCAGATGATCGAGGTCCCGCGCCAGGTCCTCCGTCGAGGCGTAGCGCTCGCGCGGCTCCTTGGCGAGGCACCGCTCGACGATCCAGCGCAGCGGAGCCGGCGTCTTCGGCGCGAGCGAAACGATCGGCTCCGGTTCCTCGCGGATGATCGCCGCCAGCGTCTCCGGTCGGGTTCTCTTCTCGAAGGCCGGCCTTCCCGTCGTCAGTTCGTAGAGCACCGACCCGAAGGAGAATTGATCGGATCGGTAGTCGAGCGGCAGGCCGGACGCCTGCTCGGGCGACATGTAACCGACGGTTCCCATCACGACCCCGGGCTCCGTGCCTCGCGAGACGGTGGGCGCGTGAGTTGCCTCTCCCTGCGCCGTCGTCTCCGCCTGCGTCAGCTTCGCCAGGCCGAAGTCGAGGATCTTGACGTGGCCGTCTTCGGTCACCATCAGGTTCTCGGGCTTCAGGTCCCGGTGCACGATGCCCGCCGCGTGCGCCTTCGCCAGGCCCTCCGCCGTCTCGGCGCCGATCGAAAGGACTCTTCGGGTCGGCAGCGGGCCCGGCGCGACGAGCTCGCGCAGGGTCTTGCCCGACACGAGCTCCATCACGATAAAGAAAGTCTCGTCGGTTCGCCCGATCTCGTGGATCGTGACGATGTTGGGATGGTTCAGGACGGACGCGGCGCGCGCCTCCTTCTCGAAGCGCTTGAGCCGCCCGGAATCCGCGGAAAGCTCCTCCGGCAGAACCTTGATCGCGACGTCGCGCCCGAGGCGCGCATCGCGGGCCCGATAGACCTCCCCCATCCCGCCCGCGCCGAGCGGCGCAAGGATCTCGTAAGGGCCGAGCCGTGAGCCCGGGGACAATGACATCGGGAAACCTTCCCGGATCTTACCGCCCGGGCGCATCTCGTCCCAGAGGCTTGCCCGGCGGCGTCCGTGGCGCGTAGCCTGTCTTCATGGCTCGTGGCGCAACGGCGGCGACGGCCCTGACGTGGGCGGTCCTCCTGGCCCCGCCTCTGCTGGCCCAGGAGGAGCGCCCCGGCGGCTACCGCGAGGAGGCGCGCGTCGAGCGCGTGGTGGTGGATGCCTACGTCACCGGTGCCGACCGTCAGCCGATCCCGAATCTCACGGCGGACGACTTCCGGTTGACCGTCGACGGACGCCCGGTCCCGATCGAGTCGGCGGAGTGGATCCCGGCCGACGCTCCGGAAATCCCCCAGGCGCCGGCCGAACCGGGTGTCGAGGAAGGAGCTGCCGTGACCGTCCCCTCTCCCTATCCACAAGGGCGGCTCTTGATCCTCTTTTTCCAGACGAGCTTCGAGCCGTCCCGCCTCGTCGGGTTCATGCGCATGGCCCTCCAGGCCCACCGGTTCGTCGAGGGTCTCCTGCCGACGGACCGCGTCGCGGTTCTTTCCTTCGACTCACACCTGAAGCTGCGACAGGACTTCACGGGCGACCACGCGAAGATCGACGACGCGATCGACCAGGCGATCCTGACCGGGCCGCCGCCGGATCCCGACCCGAATGCGGCCCCACCGCTCGCGGGTCATTTCGATTTCTACGGCGCGAAGAAGGCCGTGACGCCGGAGCGCGCGCTTCTCTTGATCGCCCGCGCGGCCCAGCCGATCCCGGGGGCCAAGTCGATGCTCTTCTTCGGCTGGGGGCTCGGCACGATCGGCGGCCTGAGCGGACCGATCGCGACGGAGGAGCGGGACTACTTCGCGGCGCTGCGCCGCCTGGCCGCCGCGCGCATCAGCATCTTCTCGCTCGACGTCTCGGACGCGGACTATCACTCGCTGGAGACCTCGCTGCGCGTCGTGTCGGACGCCACGGGCGGCCTCTACGAAAAGACGCACATCTTCCCGCGGCTCGCCATGGACCGCGTGCGCCAGGCGATCTCGGGGCGCTACCAGATCGTCTTCAAGAGGCCGGAAGGGCCGAGTGGCTTCCACTCGGTCTCGGTCGAGCTCGTGGGCCGCCGGGGCCAGGTGAACGCGCGGACCTACTACGAGGACTGACCGGCGAAGCGATCGTCTCGGGGCGACTGCCCTCCCTACGGCCGGTAGATCAGCCCGCCGTACCCCTGCGTCGAAGAGACTCGCGGCTGCTCGCTCCGGATCCGCGCGACGCCGACGTAGAAGGAGAAGTGCTCCGGCCGCAGCTCCTCGGGAAGGAGTCGCTCGAGGCGCAGCTCCGCTCCTCCGACGCGCGCGTCGTCGGGCCTCGGCGCGCCGGGAGTCCAGGCGCGCAGGCTCTCGGCGTAGAGGAGCAGGGGAATCGCCGCAAGGCCGAGATCCGCGCGATAGGTCTCGACTCGACGCCCGAGCTGGAGCGCGGCCGGCAGGGCCGGGCTGGCGATCCGATTGCGGTCGAGGCCCGGCGGCTGGATCGCCGACTCCGCGCCGCCGATCCGGAATAGATCGAAAGGCGTGGGCGCTCCTCCCGTGTCTCCGTAGCGCGCGGAGAGGGAAAGCGACGCCACGCTCGTGATCCCGGTCAATCTCCCCTGTGCCGAGAACTGCCTCCAGAATCCTCCGGCGGTGTTTCCAAGCGAGCCCTCGACTTCGGCCGAAACCGCCACGCCCGAACGGCCGCGCGTGCGGCGCCACTGCCCCAGCACCCGGCCGGAGGCCAGAGTTCGCGAGAACGTCTCGCCGGCCTCGATCGATTCGACCCGCGTCCAGCCGCCGCCGAGCTCCGCCGCGACACGGCCTCCCTCGAAGGGCCGTCCCCAGGAGGCGCCCGCAAAAAGGCCCCGGCGCTCTTCGTCGAGCTCCGGCCTCGCGACGAGCCGCTGTGAGCCCGGCTTCTCGAGCGCGGAGAAGAGCTGCAGCGTCAGCCTGACCGGAAGTCCCGACCAGGCCGCCGCGAGCGAGCCGCCGCGCGGCCC
>JBLMXY010000100.1:0-4971 GCA_050257975.1 Acidobacteriota bacterium | reverse complement strand
CCGCGGCGCGAACGGGCGGCCGGTCCACCCAGCTGATGCGTTTGGACCATGTCGCCAAAGGCAGGCATCGCCAAAGATGCATCCTCGAGGAGGATCGAGATGCTGAAAGTCATCGAAGTACTCGCCGAATCCGAGAAGGGATGGGAGGACGCGGCTGCGGACGCGGTCAAGCGCGCCTCGAAGACCCTGAAGAACATCCGGTCGATCTACATCGAGAACTTCGAAGCCAAAGTGGAGGGCAACAAGATCGTCCTCTACCGGATCAACGCGAAGATCTCGTTCATCCTGGAGTAGCGGGCGCAGGGCAGCCGCGGCTCCTGCGGCCGCCGCCCGGTCACGGGGCGGGCGCGGGATCGGATCCAGGGCGCCGAACCTACTTCCGCAGGCGGCGTCGCCCCTTCCCGGCTCGGATCCGGGCCGGGCGCTCGGGGTTTGCCCCTCGTCGCCGCTCCTGCCCGAGGACGCGTTTGAGTCTCAGGAGGAGCCGGCGCGGCTCGATTGGTTTGGAAATCAGGGCCTTCGCCTGCGCGATGTCCGTGTCCACCCAGCCGGTCACCAGAACGAGCGGCACGGAGGAAAGCGCGCGGGATCCCCGATGAAACTCCAGGAACTCCCACCCCGTCATTCCCGGCATCATCAGGTCGAGCAGGATGAGGCAGGGCTTTTTCCGCGACCGGAGCTTGCGAATGGCTTCGTGCCCGTTTCTGGCCCTTTGCGCCTTCAGGCCGTTTTCGCGGAGCAGCTCGGCGAGAGCCGACCTCGTCTGGAGGTCGTCGTCCACGACCAGGACGGTATGCTCGTGCCGCACGGAACTCGGGCCGTGCAATCGGCGTGCCGCGAACCGCCGATGTCACCCGCGAACCCGGGAGCCTGCCTGGAAGCCCGTCGTCGTCCAAACGCCCATCTCCCCCCCCGCTTGGCAAGAACCATGGCGTCGTCGCGTGCGGCGGTCTAGCGCGAAGGGACGAGTACCCCTGGAACGAATCGGACCCGGCGGCGTCGCGACGGAAGGGGTCGTCGTTCCTCCGTTGGCTTGAATCGTGCTTGGGCCACTGTCGGCGCCTTGCCTCGTGCTCGCCGAGCACGGTCCGTTCGCGAGCGAATCCGGAGGAGCGACATGCGGAAGAAGACGCGGGAATGGTTCGTGATCGTGGCGATATTCGCAAGCCTCCTTGCCGTCCCGGTGGCTCGCGCGGAGGTCGACGAGAACGTCCGCCTCCCCGTCGAAATCGTGCTGGAGATCCCGTGCGCAAACGGCGGTGCCGGCGAGATCGTGACGCTGACCGGCGACCTGCACATCGTGACGAGCTACGTCATCAACGGCAACGTCGTGAGAGGCAGGTTCCACTACCAGCCCCAGGGGATCAGCGGCGACGGCTCGATCACGGGCGACCACTACCAGGCAACCGGCGTGACCCAGGGCCAGTTCAAGTCCTCGCTGCAGAACGGGCAGGCCGTCATCTCGTTCGTGAACAACTTCCGAATCATCGGGCAGGCGCCGGGGAACAACTTCCTGGTGCACGAGAACCTGCACCTGACGATCAACGCGAACGGGGACATGACGGCCGTCGTCGATCAAGTCGGCGCCGACTGCAAGTAGACGGCAGCGGGGTCGTGCGGCAGAACACGGGCGGGAGCGCGAAGCGCCGAGTCTTCCGCGACCTCCATCGCTCCGGAACTCGGCGCCTCGTCTCTCGGGTCGCCGCGAGCGGGCCGACCGTGCCGCTGCTCCCCAGAGCTTCCCGAAGCGAGCCCCTCGCCCCGGTCCGAAGCGGCCGGTTTGCCGTTGTCGGCGATCTGCAGCGAACGTCCCGCGCCGAGATCTGGCGAGAGTCGAACGGCGGCGAGCGGGAACGGATCGTCCGGCAGGTGGCCTCCGAGCGCCCGGACTTCCTCGTGCTCCTGGGCGACCTGGTGTTTCGCGGATCCTCACGCCGCGACTGGAGGCAGTTCGATGCGCTGATGGCCCCGATCCGAGAAGCCGGGATCCCCATCCTTCCGATCCTCGGGAATCACGAGTACTGGATCTCGCGGCGCGGGGCGCTCGCCAACTACTTCGCGTCTTTCCCGCACCTGACCGGCAGGGGCTGGTATTCGGCGGCATACGGCCCGCTCGGCCTCATCTTTCTCGACTCGAACCGGCGCTTCCTCTCCGCGCTCCGGTGGCGCGAGCAGGTCGCCTGGTACGAGCGCGAGCTGGAGGAATTCGAGGACGACCGGGCCAGGAAGGGCGTCCTCGTCTTCGTCCATCATCCTCCGTACACGAACAGCACCGTCACCTCCGACGAGGCGCACGTGCAGCGTGAATTCGTCCCGGCCTTCCAGAGGGCCTCCAAGACCCTGGCGATGCTTTCCGGCCACGTCCACAGCTACGAGCGCTTCGCGCGGGCGGGAAAGACGTTTCTCGTCGCGGGCGGAGGGGGCGGGCCGCGCGTGCGTCTCGCGACGGATCGCCGCCGGCGCCATGCCGACGACCTTTTCTGCGGTCCTCCGTTGAGGCATTTCCACTTCCTCCTTCTGGCGCTGTCGCAGGAGGGCGTCGAGGTGGAGGCGCGCGGCCTCCCGAAGCGCGGAGAGACCTTCGCGCCGATGGATTGTTTTCTCCTTCGCTGGCGCGAGGCCGCGGCTGCTCCTCCATGACCAGGCTCGGCTACAAGAATCCGCTGCGCCGTCTCGTTCCCCTCCTCGGCGGCCTGCTGCCGGGCCGGGCGCCGGAGGGCTTCGCGGGCCGGCCCATCCAGGTGGTCGGCCACCGCGGCGCTCCGAGGGAGCATCCCGAGAACACCGTTGCCTCCTTCCAGAGGGCGTTCGAGCTCGGCGCCTGCGCGATCGAGACCGATGTCTGTGTCACGCGCGACGGCGCCTTCATCCTCTGGCACGACGCCGATCCCGATGACAAGGTGGCGCTCGCCCGGCAGGCGGGCGCGGAGAAGCTCTTCTGCTGCCCGGAGGTGCCGCCCGCGGGATCCCCATGGCGAAAGCCCGTCCGCGAGCTCGACCTGGCGGATCTCCAGGGACGCTGGGGATACAGCCGCCGCGAGGTTCCGGGCCGAAAAGCCGGTCCCGGCGGCTCCGTTCCGGAATTCTCCATCGCGACGCTCGAGGACCTTCTCGTTCTTGCGCGCCGCGAGCTCCGATTGCGCCACGTCTACCTCGACGTGAAGCTCGCCGAAGACCAGACGCAAAGCGCGTCGAAGCTCGTGGACCTGCTTCGGGCCGATCGCGTGGAAGGGGTCTCCTTCCATCTCCTGAGCCCTCAGCGGGAGATCGCGCAGACCTTCCTCGAAAACCTGTCTTCGGACGGCGGGTCATCGCTCGACGCCTACCCGGACTTCGAGCTGCCCGGAGCGCTCGAGTTCGCGCGCCGAATCCGCGCGAGCCGCGTCAGCATGGGAGGAGGCGAGCGACTGTGGCGCGGCTTCCGGCCGGAGCTCGCTCGCGTCCTCGCGGCGCGCGATTCCGGAGAGCTCGACTCCGTGGTCGTGTGGACGTTCAGTGACGCCGAGCGGCTGGAAGCCCTCGTCCGGCTGGGCGTGGACGGGATCCTGACCGATGACACGCCCCTGCTCTGCCGGCTCGCGCAGAAAGCCGGACGCCCCCAACCGGGACCGGCTGCCACATAAAGATCAGCCGTCCATACCCTGCATTGGGGCGCCCAGGCATTGGGGTCGCACCCGGTCAGGGCCCGGCCCCTGAAGCATCCCGCGTCGCCCGAAAGAGCCAGACCGAGCTCGCGAGCAAGAGCGGCGACGAGTAGACGCCGGGCATCAAGCGCCGCGCGTAGATCGAGGCGAGGACGTGAAGCGAGCCGTTGGCGAACATGAGGACCGCATAGGGAAAAGCCAGATATCGGAAGGCGAGCCTGCCCCGGAAAGCGAGGGGCGACAGGCACCCGAGCAACAGGACCGCTGCAATCAGACCCGTCAGCCAGACCCGAAACGTGAACGTCGGCAACGGGAGCAACGGCAGCCTCGCGCGGATCGCGCGCGCGGCCGGGTTGTAGACCGAGAGAAAGTCGGTCGCCGCTTCGTCGAGGACATGGAGCGCGAGGCTCGCGGTCAGCGCCACCCACGACCAGCCCCAGGCGCGCCTGCCCTCCCCGGCCACCCGGGGCCGGCCCCGAGGGCCATCGAAGGCTGGATCGGGCATGCCATTCATGATGACACCGCGCGAAAGCCTCGGCGGAGGCGGCTGAAATCAGGCGCTACTGCGCCGGCATCGCGTATCGCGCCAGGTTGCCCCTCTCCGCCGGCCCCCACGTCCGGCAGGCCCCTCAGGCGCTCTGCCGGTTGGACGTGTTTCGCGCGTCTCGTGATCGACCGGTCGTTAGCCGGCGCCAGACGGAGATCCGGAAGATCCGGAAATCAGAGAATCAGGTCTGGCCCCAACGAGAGCGTCGTAGGATCAATAGATGGCCCAGGACGAACTGCCCTGCCTCGACCTGCTCGAGGCCACGCCGGGAATCTTGCGCGGGCTCATGAGCGGCTTGTCGGACGAGGATGCCCGTTGGAAGCCGGCGCCGGACCGCTTCTCGATCGCCGAGGTGCTGGCGCACCTGTCGCACAGCGAAGGTCACTGCTACCGCACGCGCGTGGACCGCTTCCTGGCCGACGAGCGGCCCGAGTTCGAGCCGGACGACGCGTCGCTTTACCTGGACCTCTACCGCAACGCCGACCCCCAGGAGGAGTTCGACCACTTCGAAGAGCAGCGCGAAACGAATATCGAATACCTGCGCGCCCTGAAAGCGGACGCAGGAGAGCGCAAGGCGATGCATCGCGAGGTGGGCCAGATCACTCTCTCGCAAATGCTGCACGAGTGGGCACTACACGATCTGGGACACATCCGGCAGGTTGCCGAGCTCGTGCGAGCGCGCAAATACCTGGCGGGCGCCGGGCCGCTCGGATCGTTCTATCAACTCAAACCATGACCCTTCGACGAATCGCAATCCTGCGATGGCGCGCGGGCGCGCTC
>JBLMXY010000099.1:0-23752 GCA_050257975.1 Acidobacteriota bacterium | reverse complement strand
GCGGCGGTGTTCAACGGCTGGGTCCGCTTGCAGCCGTCGCGGTAGATCGCGATGGCTTTCAGACCCTGCTTCCAGCCGTCCATGTACACGCCGGCGATGTCTTCGGGGGACGCGTCCGTCGGCAGGTTCACGGTCTTGGAGATCGCTCCGGAGAGGAAGGGCTGCACGGCGCCCATCATCTTGACGTGCCCCATGTAGTGGATCGAGCGCGTGCCGTTCAATGCGCGAAACGCGCAGTCGAAGACCGGAAGGTGCTTGGACTTGAACCCGGGCGCTCCCTCGATCGTGCCCTTCTCGTCCACGTACTGGACGATCGCGTCGATCTCGGCGTCGGTGTAACCCAGGTGCTTCAGCGCCAGCGGAACGGTGTTGTTGACGATCTTGATCGTTCCGCCGCCGACGAGCTTCTTGTACTTGACCAGAGCGAGGTCCGGCTCGACCCCCGTCGTGTCGCAATCCATCATGAAGCCGATCGTGCCGGTGGGTGCCAGGACCGTGACCTGGGCGTTCTTGTAGCCGTGCTGCTTGCCGGATTCCAGAGCCGCGTCCCAGACCGCCTTCTGCGCCCGCATGAGGTCGGCCGGCACGCCCTTGGCCGCCGGGACCTTGTAGGCCGCGTCGCGGTGCATGCCGATGACGTCCAGGAACGCGTCGCGGTTGGGCGCGTAGCCGGCGAAGGGGCCGAGCTCCGAGGCGACGCGCGAGGACTGAAGGTACGCCTCGCCGCACATCATCGAGGTGATCGCCGCGGCGTAGGCCCGGCCCTCCTCCGAGTCGTACGGCAGACCCGTCGCCATGAGGAGCGCGCCGAGGTTCGCGTAGCCCAGGCCCAGCGGCCGGAACTTGTAGGAGTTCTCGGCGATCGCCTCGGTCGGGTAGGAGCAGTTGTCCACCAGCATTTCCTGCGCCGTGATCACGATGTCGCAGGCGTGCCGGAAGGCCTCGACGTTGAAGGTGCCGTCCTCCTGGTTGAAGAACTTGATGAGGTTGAGCGAGGCAAGATTGCAAGCACTGTCATCGACGAACATGTACTCGCTACACGGGTTCGACGCGTTGATCCGGTGCGTCGCCTTGACCGGATTCCACCGGTTGATCGTCGTGTCGTACTGCATGCCCGGATCGCCGCAGACCCATGCCGCTTCGGAGATCTTCGTCATCAGGTCGCGCGCCTTGTACTTCTCGTAGGGCTTGCCGGTCAGGACCTCCTTGGTCCACCACTCGCCGTCCTTCTCGACGGCCTCCATGAACTCGTCGGTCACGCGCACGGAGTGGTTGGCGTTCTGGTAGAAGATCGAGGCGTACGCCTCGCCGTTGAAGGAGCCGTCGTAGCCGGCGTCGATCAGCGCCCAGGCCTTCTTCTCTTCGCTCGCCTTGGAGAGGATGAACTCCTCGATGTCGGGGTGGTCGATGTTGAGGATCACCATCTTCGCCGCGCGGCGCGTCTTGCCGCCCGACTTGATCGCGCCGGCGAAGGAGTCGAACCCCTTCATGAAGGAGAGAGGTCCGGAGGCCGTTCCGCCCGAGGAGAGCCCCTCGTGCGAGCCGCGGATCTTCGACAGGTTCGAGCCGGTGCCCGAGCCGTACTTGAAGAGCATGCCTTCGGTCCGCGCCAGGCGCAGGATCGAGTCCATCGAGTCGCCGCAGGAGTTGATGAAGCAGGCGGAGCCCTGTGGCTTCTCCTCGATGCCGACGTTGAACCAGACGGGCGAGTTGAAGGAGGCGACCTGGTTGACGAGGATCGCGGCGAGCTCGTCGTGGAAGGCGTCGCGGTCGGCCGAGGTCTTGAAGTAGCCGCCTTTCTCGCCGTAGCCGGTGATCGTCGCGGCGACGCGCTCGATCAGCTGCTTGACGGAGGACTCGCGCTCGGGCGAGCCGACGCGGCCGTGAAAATACTTCTGCGCGACGATGTTGGTCGCCATCTGCGACCAGGACTTGGGGACCTCGACGTTCTTCTGCTCGAAGATCGTCTCCCCCTTCTCGGAGGTGATGGCCGCGGTGCGAAGCTCCCACTCGAGGGCTTCGTAGGGAGACACCGTCGGGTCCGAATAGACGCGCGGAATCGTCAATCCGCGCAGGCCTGTTCGAGTCCCCTCGCCGGTCTCGACCGCGGTCTTCTTGGCCTCCTTGTCCGTCGCGCTCATCCCTTCGCCCCCCTTTTCGCGGAGAAAAATGCTCCGCCCCACACTGCCTAAAGCCTCAGTTCAAGGCAAAATCGCGGCAACCGCCAGCGTTGCATCTCAGACTAAAACCCGCTCGAGGACGAGTCAAGGAAAAATACAAGATATAGTGGAGGAGGCGAGAAGGGGACCCTTGGAATGGTGGCACAGGGCTTGCTGTTCTCATGGGCGTGAAGGTCCCCAAGGACGGCAGCCGGCCCCCAAAGATCGAGTCCCGATCGGTCTTCGAAGTGAACGATTCGAGGCTTGGAATCGGCGTCTTCAGCCGGCCCCTTCTCGACCAGGAGGCCCGCAGGTTCAGGCGGGCGTGGGAGATGGAGGCGATGCCGGGCTTCGAGGACTTCCAGGTGGACGCCAAGCGAGTCTCCTTCGTCGCCCGGCCGGAGCACGTCGCCTCGGCCTGGGAAGCGATCGATCGGCTGCTCTCCGCGTCCTCGGAAGTGGTCAAAAAAGCGTCTTGAACGATGAGAATTTGAACGCCGGTTGACGCCCGGGCGGCGGCCGATGAGATAATCGCCCGCGAACCGGGGTCTGATACAAATGAACCGGTCGTGATGCAACTTTAAGGAGAGTCCCAAATGTCGTCCACCTTCGAATCCACCCCGACGCCGATCACCGAGGCGGCCCCGCTGCTGCAGCTGACCGACGCGGCCGTCGAGAAGGTGAAGTACTTCGCCGGCACGATGCCCGATTCGACCGGCAAGCCGCTGCGCATCTTCATCCAGGGGGGCGGCTGCTCCGGCTTTCAGTACGGGTTCACCTTCGACGAGAAGAAGCCCGACGACAGCGTCATCGAGCAGGGGGGCATCACGGTGGTCGTGGACCCGCAGAGCGCGACGTACCTGCGTGGCTGCACGGTCAACTACGTCGAGGACTTCCGCGGCGCGGGTTTCTCGGTCGAGAACCCCAACGCGACCGGCGGCTGCGGCTGCGGCAAGAGCTTCAGCGCGTAAGAGCCGGGAAATCCGAGTCGAATCGAGGCCCCGCGAGAGCGGGGCCTTTTGTTTTTGGCGTTCCCTCTCCCGCCGGGAGAGGGGTAGGGTGAGGGCGGAGCTTCTGCCACACAGGCCAGCCCCTCACCCCAGCCGGCCGCTCGCTTCGCGAGGCGCGGCCTTCGGCCGCGGCCGGCGCTGAAGTGAGGCGAGGGGGGATCCCTCGCGCTCCCCCTCTCCCCTCAAGGGGAGACGGAGAGGACCCTCACCCCGACCCTCTCCCCTCACGGGGAGAGGGAGAGGAGTGCCTCTTCCGCGCCACATTCGTGCCTCTTGCGCGCGGCCCGGCAGGGGTATGATTCCCGCCGGATCGAATCCCCCACGAAACAAAACGAGATGGCAAGACTCGGCCGGCCAATCGCGCTCGCAGCAGTCGCCTGCATGCTCGCCCTCGCGCCAATCGCGCGCGGCGCCGAGGTCGTCGTCACCGTCACGAGCACTCCCGAGCCGCTCTTCATCCCGAAGTACGTCACGATCCAGGTCGGCGACACGGTGACCTGGAAGAACGTGGACGGCACGCACAACGTCGTTTCGGACGACGGGACGATCCTGAGCGGCTTCGTGGCGCCGGCGCCGTGGACCTTCAGCTGGAAGTTCACCTCGGCCGGGACGGTCCCCTACTACTGCGCGATCCACGGCAACATCGGTGGGGTTGGTCAGGCCGGCGTCGTCTTCGTCCGGCCCGCCCACCCGGCCAGCGAGATCACCTACGAGAAGAGCGCCTGGGACTTCCACGCGGTCGTGCCCGGCACCGCGACCGCCTCGGGACCGGAAGACCTGATGCGGAGCATTGCAGGCGCGGGAGGCGGCAACGAGCTGCTCGCCGGGATGCAGCTTCCCGCGGGCTCGAAGATCGCCGGCCTCGAAGTCACCGGCTGCGACGAAAGCGACACCGCCGATCTGACGGCGAGCCTGCTCGAGTGTCCCGACCCGACCGGGCCGTGCACCAAGGTGGCAAGCGTTTCCTCGACCGGGGCGCCGGGCTGCGATTTCTTCGCAACGAGCGTGGACGGCCCGAACCTGAACAACATCGGGAACACCTACGCCCTCTCCGTCCAGCTCGGGTCGGACACCAAGGTGCGGTTCCGGAACGTGCGGGTCTACTACAAGAGGGTGCCGAGCCCGCCCCCACTGGTGGCGACCTTCGCCGATGTGCCGACGAACTACATCTTCTTCCGCGGCATCGAGGCGCTCGCGGCGTCCGGCATCACTTCGGGCTGCGGCAACGGGAACTTCTGCCCCAACGACCCTGTCACCCGCGGCACGATGGCGAGTTTCCTGGCGCGCGCCCTCGGCCTCTTCTGGCCGAACTGACGGGGGACCCTCACCCCTCACGGGGCGAGGGAGAGGAAGACCCTCACCCCTACCCTCTCCCCTCACGGGGAGAGGGAGAAGAAGACCCTCACCCCGGCCCTCTCCCCTCGCGGGGAGAGGGAGAGGAAAACCCCCTCGCCCCCGTCTTCGGGGGAGAGGGTGGGGGTGAGGGGGTCTTCGCGGCCTCGAGAATCCGTTGCAGCACTCCTTCGATGTTCTCGAGCACGTCGTTGTTCCAGAACCGGAGGATGCGCAGGCCGCGCCGCTCGAGAGCCTGTGTGCGTCGCTCGTCATACCTTCGCTGATGGTCGGCGGCGTGCCCGCCGCCGTCGAGCTCGATGACGAGACGCGCTTCGTTGCATAGGAAATCCACGAAGTAACCGGCCGCGGCCTCCTGGCGGCGGAATTTCAGGCCGTCGAGGCCCCGCCGGCGCAGGCGTCGCCAGAGCGCGGCCTCGGCACGCGTCTGATTCTTGCGAAGCTCGCGTGCGCGCTGCGGCGGGGCGGCCGGGACAGGTCGGGTCATGCTGACTGATTGTCGCGAGGGGACCCTCACCCCGACCCTCTCCCCTCACGGGGAGAGGGAGAAGGTGCGGCAGGACGAGTCTCGCGCGGCATCCGTCCCCTCTCCCCTCACGGGGAGAGGGAGAAGACCCTCACCCCGACCCTCTCCCCTCACGGGGAGAGGGAGAAGATCTACCGAGGTTCGCCGCGCATGAAGCGCTCGTAGAGCTCGACTTCCGCGCGGCTGCCGATCGCGAGCGGGATCCGGTCGTGGAGCGACTGGGGCACGACGTCGAGGACGTCCTCGGTGCCGGTCGAGGCGGCCCCGCCGGCCTTCTCGACGACGAGCGCGAGCGGCGCGCATTCGTAGAGAAGCCGCAGCTTTCCCTGGGGCTTTCCGCCCGCGCCGGCATCGGCCGGATAGAGGTAGATGCCCCCCTCGAGCAGGATCCGGTGCACGTCGCCCACGAGCGAAGCCGAGTAGCGCGTCGAGTAGGGCCGGCCGGTCGCCGGATCCTTCTCCTTCAGGTGCTCGACGAACGCCCGCACCTCGGGAGCCCACCCTCGCGACCGGCCCTCGTTGACGGCGTAGCCGCGTCCGCGCTCCGGCATGCGCAGCGCCTCCGCGGTCAGGAGGAACTCCCCGATCGACGGATCGAGCGTGAAGAGGTGCACCCCCTCCCCGTCCGTGTAGACGAGCAGCACCGCCGGCCCGAAGAGGATGTAGCCCGCGACGACCTGCTGGCGGCCCGCGCGCAGCAGATCCTTCTCGCCGCCCTCCTCGCGGTGGCGGATCGAAAAGATCGTGCCGAGCGTGCCGTTGACGTCGATGTTCGAGGATCCGTCCATCGGGTCGAACAGGACCGCATAGCGCCCGTCGCGCTCGTTGCTCTCGTAGAGGTAGGGCGCCTCGAGCTCCTCCGAGGCGGCCAGCACGACGAGCCCGCCGTAGTCGAAGGTCTCGAGCAGGATCTCGTTGGCGACCACGTCGAGCTTCTTCTGCTCCTCGCCCTGGACGTTCGCCGTGCCGGCGGAGCCGAGCGTGCGCTTGAAGGCGGCCGTGGCGAGCTCGTGCGCGATGCGCTTGCCGGCGACGCCGAATCGCATGAGGAGCATCGAGAGCTCCCCCGTCGCGCCCGGATGCGCCTGCTCGCGCTCGAGGATGAATCGGTCGAGAGTGATCACGGGCGGCTCAGCCCTTCTTCTGGCGCCTGGCCTTGAAGGTGCCCTTGACGGGATTTCCCGGCTTGTCGAAGCGCTCGGTCGTGTACTCGCCGACGATGTCGTCGCCGTCGATCGAGCCGACGAAGACCGTGCGGACCTGGCACTGGCAATCGGGATCGTCGTAGGGGTCCATCGTCCCGGTCAGGTAGCCTCCCTGAGTCTCCACGAAGCTGATGTTCAAGACGCGGGGCATCTTCCGGATCTGCTCGTCCGTCAGGTTCTTGTCGGGCGACGGGGCGCTCGGCTCCTTCGAGCCCTTGGGCCACATCAGCACGTCGCCGCGGGCCGTCGTCTCGCCCGACTCGAGCTCGAAGACGATCGAGCCCGAGCGTCCGGAGGCGACACTGCTGTATTCGCCGACCCAGCGGCCGACCAGGGCCTTGAGGTCCGACTTCTTGGCGGCCTCGACGGGAACGGGCGGCGCCGGAGAGGTGGAGGAACACGAAGCGGCGCCGACGGCCGCCAGGGCGAGCGCCAGCAGCTTGAACCGGTTCGATTTCATGGTCGTCTCCTGTGCATGTCCGGACTTCAGCCTACCCCGTCTTCGAAGGAGGGGAAACGCGCTCCTACGGCGCTGCCCGGACCCACGCCCGCCAGGCTGCTTTCGGCGCGCCGTCCTGCGTCTGGAGCCCGCGATGGGACAGGAATGCCGCCCGGCGCGCGTCGATCCCGGATGCTCCTGCCTGTCCCTCCGGCGCCGCGTCCCGCCAGGAGACCCAGCGCGCGAACAGCAGCCGGCGCCCGTCGGCGGAAGCGAGCAGCCGCCGCATCCTGCGCACGAACTCGGCCTGCCGCTCGGGCGTCGAGCCGTTCTCGGCCGCCGAGGAGTAGCTCACCTCGGGAAACGCGATCATGCGGTCGCCCGATCGCGCGAGCAGCTCTTTCCAGTCCTTCTCGATCACGGCCGGATCGCGGTGCCAGTACGGCCGCCCCGGCTGGAAGGGCGCGTAGATGTAGAAGAGAACGGGGCTTCTTTGATGAAGGGCCGCGGCGACCTCCGGCGCGACGCTCTCGGTCGGCGAGGCCGTCGTGACGCCGACCTTGAGCCCGGGCGCCCTCTTGCCGAGGAAATTCACGGCGCCGTCGAAGAGGCGGCGGTACGCGTGCAGCTCTTCCGGCTTGTCGGCGAAGTAGGCGTCGGCCTCGTAGCCGAGCGAGAGCGTCGAGAAGTCGCGAAGCGCCGGCTGCAGCGCGTCGAGAAGGCGGCCCAGGCGCAGCGACAGGCGGCTGTCGTCGAAGGCGATGCCGGCCAGATCCGCGGGAACGTCCCGCGCGCGGCCGTCCACGAGCGGAAGATCCAGATGCAGGACCGCCCCGGACTGGCGCAGGAGGCGCGCGGTGCGCGTCAGCTCCTCGACCCGGAACTTGCCGGGCGACGGCTCGGCGGCGGTCCAGGAGAGCGTCATCGCAAAGAGCGAGACGCCGGTGCGGCGGACCATCTCGAGTGCGCGCTGCTGCTCGGCCTGCGGAGCGCCGGCCGGGAGGTTCACGTCGAGACCGAGCGCGGGAGCCGGAGGCCGGGACGGCGCTTCGGGCACCGCGCCGAGGACGGCGAGGGCCGCCAGGAGCGCGAGGGCCTTGGGAGGCGTCGCCGCCACGGCGGCTATTATGCGGTCGGAGAGCGGCGATGGCATCCGCGATTCGCTCCGTCTTCTGGCGTCGCATCGACCGGCCCGGCGCCGAGTACTTCACTCTTTCCGCGACGGATTCCGGATGGAGGCTTGCCGGCACGGTGCTCCTTCTTCTGGAAGAGCGTCCCCACCGGATCGAATACGTCATCGAGTGCGGGAACGACTGGAAGACGAGGACGGTCGAAACGGCCATCGAGGCCGCCGGAGAGTCGCGCAGCCTGCGGATCGCCGCCGACGAAAAGCGCCGCTGGCGGCTGCCGGATCGGGAGCTCGAGGCCGTGCGCGGCGCGATCGACGTCGATCTCTCGTTCTCGCCCTCGACCAACACGCTTCCGATCCGCCGCCTCGACCTGGCGGTCGGAGAAAGCCGCGACGTCGTCGCGGCCTGGGTGCTCGTGCCGGATCTCGACGTGCGGCTCCTGCCGCAGCGCTACACGCGCCTTTCGGAGAGCCGTTACCGGTACGAGAGCCGTGGCGGAAGCTTCGTCGCCGAGATCGAGGTGGACGAGCTCGGGCTCGTGAAGGATTATCCGGGCATCTGGAAGCGGGAAGGGTCGGGGTGAGGCACCGGAGCTACGCCCTCACCCCCACCCTCTCCCCTCACGGGGAGAGGGAGAAGAGCCGCGCGGCATCCGTTCCCTCTCCCACCGGGAGAGGGGTAGGGTGAGGGCGCAACTACGGCCGCGAGAGCGAGCCCCTCACCCCGGCCCTCTCCCCTCACGGGGAGAGAGAGAAGAGCCCTCACCCCACCCTCTCCCCTCACGGGGAGAGGGAGAAGAGGCTACGCTGCCGGAGTCCCTACCAGCACGGTCGGCCCCGTCGGCGCGGGGACGCCGCCTTGCGGCTCGACGGTGACGGCGAAGTTCTGCGCGGCGGCGATCGAGGAGAGGTCGGGCGACTCGAAGAGGGCGCGCCCCTGCTCGTCCACGTCGAAAACGCCGGCGGGAACGGGCTTGCCCTGGTCGAACACCCACAGCTCGTACTGTTTGCCGGAGGGAAGCCGCCGGAGGTTTCCGGCGAGCAGGATGCCGCGCTTGGCCTTCTCGCTCCAGAACACCTTCGCGCGCGCCTCCGGCTGCGGGTCCTTGCCGACGAGCGACAGGATCCGGATGTCCTCGCTCTCGAGGACTCTCACGCGAAGGTCCTTACGGGCGAGTTCGCGCTGGGCCGAGCTCAAGCGCGTGGCGAGCTCGGTGTTCCGGGCGCCGAAATCGTCTCGCTGCCTCCGCAGCCGGGCGTCGTCGAGGCCGATGAACACGAGAACGAGCGACGCGGCCGCGGCGAGCAGCCACGCCAGGCCCGCGGACGAGGAGAGATTCCCGCGCGGCCGCGGAGCCCGCGGCGCCTCCTTCTGGAGGCTTGCCAGAATCTCTCCGCGCAATCCGGGCCGGGGAGCGACCGGAGGTGCCGTCGCCGCCAGAGCGGCGGAAGCCACGCGCAGGTCAGCGAGGATCTGCTCGCAACGGGCGCAGCCCTCCGAGAGGTGCTCTTCCAGGTCTCGAGCGTCCTCGCCCTCGAGGGCGCCCAGCGCCTGGAGCGCCGCAAGCTCTTCGTACGTCTCGTTATGACGCATCTCTCCCCTCGGAAAGGTACGGACGAATTCGATCGCGGAGTTTCATGAGCCCGAGGCGAACCCTCGTCTTGACCGTGCCGAGCGGCGTGCCCGTCCGCTCGGCGATCTCCTTGTGCGTGAGACCCCCGAAATAGGCGAGCTCCAGGGCGCGGCGCTGATCCTCCGGCAGCTCGGCGATCGCGGCCCGGCAGATCGTCTCCCACTGCCGGCCGGCGAGATCCGTCTCCAGGTCTTCCGGGGAGGCCGCCTCCGGAGCATCACCGAGAACGCGCAGGCTTCCCCGAGCGCCATAGCGCCGGGAGCGCAGCCGGTCGATGGCGCGGCTGCGCGTCGCGACGAGAAGCCACGCGAGGACGCTTCCCCGCGTCGCGTCGAAGGTCGAGGCGGCGCGCCACACGTACAGGAACACGTCCTGCAGGACCTCCTCGGCATCGCCGGTGTCGCCGAGGATGCGGCAGGCAAGGCCGTTCAAGCGCGAGGAATACCGGTCGTAGAGCTCTCCGAGCGCGCCGGCGTCGCGTCTCTCGATCCGGGCCACCAGGGCCCGGTCCGCCTCGGGGCCGGTCGTCGCCATTCCTGCGCCGGAGGATAACCGAACCGCCCGAGAGGCCCTCGCACGAAATCCGCGCGAGCCTTCCGTCCCGTATCCGAGGCGTGATCCGAGAAATCTCGCAATGATCCCGCGTGAGCGGTTCCCGCGGGGCTCGGATCCGAAGGAGGAGTCATGACACTTTCGTTCCCACGGCCGGTCCGCGGCGCGGCGCTTCTCGCGGCCCTCGCAGCGCTCCCGGCTCTCTTCGCGCCGCCCGCGGCCTCGGCCTCGAGCCACCGCGAGGCTCCGCTCGTGCGCGAAGACCCGGTCGCCGACGACACCGACTTCTACATGTTCCGCGACCTCTACGACCCCAATCGCGTCGTTCTGATCGGAGACTGGATCCCGCTCGAGGAGCCGGGAGGCGGCCCGAACTTCGCCAACTTCGGAGAGCACGTCCGCTACCAGTTCGAGATCGACAACGACGGCGACGGGCAGGAAGACATCACCTATCGCTTCGAATTCACGCGTCACGTGCGAAACGCCGGCACCTTCCTCTACAACGTCGGTCCCGTGACCTCGCTTGCGAGCGAAAACCTGAACGTCTACTACAGCTACTCGGTCGACAAGCTGCTCGGCCCCGAGGACAGCCCGACCGGCAGGAGCCGCATCGCCGACGGGCTCGTCGAGGCCCCGCCCAACATCGGGCCGGCCTCGTTCCCGGAAGGCTACGAGAAGGTTTCCGCACAGGCGGCTTACTACCTGAGCTCGGGCGAAGTCGTCTTCGCCGGCCCGCGGGCCGACCCCTTCTACGTCGACCTCGGCAGCGTCTTCGACCTCCTGAACGTGCCGGGGCGCGCTGTCTATCCCTTCAACGGCTTCGGACAGAACGGTGTGGCGGGCTACGACGTGCACGCGATCGCGCTTTCGATTCCAATCGACCAGCTCACGCGAAACCGCTCGATCCCGACCGATACGGCCGACCCCAATGCCGTCTTGAGCGGCTGGGCCGCGACGTACCGGCAGACCACCCGCACGTTGAACGCCGACGGCAGCCAGTCTTTTTCGGGGCCCTGGCGCCAGGTCTCGCGCCTCGGCAACCCGCTGGTCAACGAGGCCGTGATCCCGGTCGGCATGAAGGACAAGTTCAACGCGACGGAGCCCAAGGACGACCTCGCGAACTTCGGGACCTACGTCTTGAACTCAGAGCTCGCCGGCCTGCTGCACGGCGTGCTCGGCGTGGACGTCCCGCCCAACCCGCGCACCGACCTGCTGGTTCTCGTGCAGGGAATCGACGGGCTGACCCGCCGGCCGGGAGAAGTCGTCTCCGATCAGCTCCGCCTGAACGTCGCCGTCCCCCCGACGCCGGTCGCCTCGGTCAATCGGCTGGGAGTTCTCGCCAACGATCCGGCGGGCTTTCCAAACGGGCGCCGGCCGTACGACGACGTGGTGGACATCGAGCTGCGCGTGATCGCCGGCGTGCTCGTGGACGGCTTCAACAAGGCGCCCAACAACGCCCTCTCGGACCTGGTGGACGGGCCGGATCAGGCCTTCCTGCCGGGCTTCCCGTATCTTGCGACTCCGCACAACGGGTTCGACCACAAGCACGACGGCGTCAACGACCCTCGGATCTGCAACGTCGGGTCGGGCGCGGCGGCCGCGGCGCAGTACGCTCCCGACGGGACTCGCCTCAGGTAGCTCCGAATCATTCCTCCTCCCTCTCCCCGTGAGGGGAGAGGGTCGGGGTGAGGGTCTGGCTCTTTGGCGACCGCTACGCCCTCACCCTACCCCTCTCCCGGTGAGAGAGGGGAAGGATGCCGCCGGTCTACATCACCGACGACTCGGTCTTCGTTCCCGCCTCCTCGGGGATCGGCGCCGGCCCTTCCTTGAGGTCCTCACGGATGATCCGGTCCAGGAAGAGCTCCCGCACGCCTTCCTTCCCGCCGCTCTTGAACGCTCGCGTCACGTCGGCGGGCTTCAGCGCGATCCCCGTCATGGCCTTCAGGTACTGGCAGAAGACCGTCGAGCGTGACCGGAAGGAAATCACCAGCAGAAACAGGAGGACCAGGCAGGCGGACAGCAGCGCCCAGTCGCCCGGCGAGGAGAGCGGCAAAACCCTTTGCATGGCCAGGATCGCTCCGGTTATTTGCTCAAAAGATTAGCAGAATTCGCGATGGTCGGCTCGGCGGCAGGCCCGAATCAGCCCCCCGAGGCGCCCCTCCCGGCCAGGAACTCCCGCGCGACTTGCTCGGGCCGCCGCTTGTCCCGGTCCACGGCCGCGTTCAGCCGGCGCATCGTCGCGGCGTCGATCGAGCCGCCCAGCCGCTCGAGCACGCTTCGCGCCTCGGGCCTCTGCCTCCAGAGAGGGCCCCGCACGACGAACGCGGCTTCATAGGGCGGGAAATATCTCCGGTCGTCTTCGAGCACGACGGCGCCCATCGCGGCGATCAGGCCGTCGGTCGAGTTGCCGGCGATCAGGTCCACCCTGCGGCTCTGGAGGGCCGGATAGAGGAGCCCCAGGTCCATCTCGACCGGCCGGAGCGGAAACTGCAGCCCGTAGGCGCGCGAGAGCCCCGGGAAGCCGTCCTGGCGCTCGATGAACTCGTAGCCGAACCCGGGCCGGATCTCCCGCTCGTGCCCGGCGAGGTCCGAGATCTTCCGAAGGTTCCAGCGCTCCGCATCCTCCTTGCGCACGATCAGCGCGAAGTCGTTCTGGAAGCCGAGAGGCGGCGACCACACGAGGTCCCAGCGCTTCCGATATGCGTCGTCCACGGCCTTCCGCACGGCCGACGGATCGGAGACCGGCTTGCGCCGGAGGATCGCGGTGAAAGCCGTGCCGGTGTACTCGGGATAGAGGTCGAGCTGCCCGGCGACGACCGCGTTGTGACAGACGAACGTGCCGCCGAGATTCAGGCGCCGCTCGACCCGCAGCCCGCGCGCCTCGAGGGCCTGCGCGGCGATCTCTCCCAGGATCACCTGCTCGGAAAAGTTCTTCGAGCCGATCCGGATCGGGCGGCTGCCGCCGCGGCAGCCGAGCGCCAGGAGGAGGGCCGCGAGGACCGCCGCCGCGAGCCGCCTCAGGCGCTCCTCCAGACGGACCAACGCCGCTCCAGCAGTCCCAGCGCCCCGTCCACCGCGAGCGCGAGCAGCGCCGCCGGCAGGGCGCCCGCGAGGATCAGGCGATCGTCCACCGTGGCGATTCCGCGGTAGATCAGCACGCCCAAACCGCCGGCTCCGATCGCGGCGGCGATCGTGGCGAGGCCGATCGAGACCACGGCCGCGATCCGAACTCCCGCGAGCACGACGGGCAGCGCCAGCGGCAGCTCGACCAGTCGCAGCCTTTCCCCCGGCGTCATGCCGAGCCCGACGGCCGCCTCGACGGTCGCGGGATCGACCGACGTGATGCCGGCGTGGGTGTTGCGCAGGATCGGCAGCAGCGCGTACACGACGAGCGCGACGATCGCCGTGCGCGCCCCGATCCCGCCGATCAGCGGAAGCGGGATGAGGAACCCGAACAAAGCGAGGCTCGGGATCGTCTGCACGACGGAGGCGAGCCCGAGCACCGGGCGCGCGAGCCGCGGCCGGCGCGTCAGGGCGACTCCGAGCGGCAGGCCGACGGCGACGGCAAGCGCCGTCGAGATCACAACCAGCCAGAGGTGCTGCAGGGCGAGCGCTCCGATCTCTCCGCGTCTCTCCCAGAAGTAGGCGGCAAGCCCGCTCAAGGCGACTCCTCCGCGACGAACTCGCGCACGAAGTCGTCGGCAGGAGACTGCCGCAGCTCTTCGCGCGTTCCGACCTGCCGGATCCGCCCCGCGTCCATGACCGCGACGCGGTCGGCGAGTCGGAACGCCTCGCGCAGGTCGTGGGTCACGAGCAGCACGGCCTTTCCGAGCCGCCGTTTCCACTCGAGAAACTCGCGCTGCAGGCCGCGCCGGGCGATCGGGTCGAGCGCCCCGAAGGGCTCGTCCATGAGCACGATCGGCGGATCGGCGGCGAGCGCCCGCGCCACGCCGACCCGCTGGCGCTGGCCTCCGGAGAGCTCCCGGGGCCTGCGGTCCTCGAACTCCGCCGGCGGCAGGCTCACCATCTCGAGCAGCTCCTCGGCGCGCCGCCGCCGCTTCGGCTCGGGCCAGCCGAGCAGGCGGGGCACGGTCTCCACGTTCTCCCGCACGTTCCAGTGCGGGAAGAGGCCGCCCTCCTGGATGACGTAGCCGAGCTTGCGGCGCAGGGCGATCGGATCTTCCCCGCGCACGTCGCGACCCAGCACGCGGACCGTTCCGCCGTCCGCCTCGAGAAGCCGGTTGACGAGCTTCAACGCGGTCGTCTTGCCGCAGCCGGAGGGGCCGATCAGCGCGACCGTCTCGCCGGCCCCGACCGCGAGCGAGATTCCGTCCACGGCGGCGCGGCGGCCGAAGCACTTGCGGGCGCCGTCGAATTCGATCGCGGGCGAGGCCGGAGGCATTCTGCGAGAGAATACCGTCATGGACTCGATCTACGACGCCGTCATCATCGGCGGCGGCCCGGCGGGATCGACCGTGGCCACGACTCTCGCCCGCGCGGGGCGCCGCGTGGTCGTTCTCGAGAAGGAGCGGTTTCCGCGCTTCCATGTCGGCGAGTCGCTCCTGCCCTACAGCCTGCCGATCTTCGAGCGCCTGGGGGTCCTGGAGAAGATCCGCAACGCCGGCTTCCAGGAGAAATACGGCGCGTTCTTCTGGAACGACATGACGGCGGCCGAGGAAAGCACCCGGCCGGTCATCTTCGAGGACGCTTTCGACGACCGCCATCCGATGGCCTATCAGGTCAAGCGCGCCGATTTCGACGACCTGCTGCTCAAGCACGCGGCCGATTGCGGCGCCGAGGTCCGCCAGGAAACCGCCGTCGAGGACGTCCTTTTCGAAGGAGGGCGCGCCGTCGGCGTCCGCGCGGCGTCCAGGGGCGGGAGCGCGCAGGAGATCCGCGCGCGCGCCGTCGTGGACGCCTCGGGGCAGGGAGCCTTCCTTTCGAAGAAGCTCGGAACGCGCCGGTTCGACGAGAAGTTGAAGCGCGCGGCGCTCTTCGCCCACTACGAGGGGATCCGCTGGCCGGAGGGAAGCCGCCCGGGCGACATTCTCCTCCCGATCGACGAGGGCGTCTGGTACTGGATCATCCCGTTCTCCGACGGGACGGCGAGCGTCGGGGCGGTCTTCGAGCCCTCCGTCGGGCAGAAATCCGGTGCGGCGAACCTCGAGGCGCGATTCGAGTGGCTGCTCGCGCGCTCGCCGCGCATGCCGAAGCTGCTCGAGGGGAGCCGGCGCGCCTCGAAGGTCTTCGGCATCTCCGACTACTCGGCGAGCTCCGGCAAGATGGCCGGAGAGGGATACGTGCTCGTCGGCGACGCGGCGACGTTCCTGGACCCGGTGTTCTCGACGGGGGTCTTCCTGGCGCTCGCGACCGGGGAGCGCGCGGGCAAGGCCATCGACCGGGCTCTCTCGAGCCACGGGAGGCTCGACGCGAAGGACCTGGCCGGCTACGAGCGCGAGGCTCGCAAGCTCGTCGCGCGCTTCCGGCGCTTCGTCTACAACTTCTACGACCCGGTCTTCTTCGAGGCCTTCTGCACGCCCGATCCCCCCGAGCCGATGCGCAGGGCGGTCACGACGGTGCTCGCCGGTGGCGTCGAAGAGCCGCCGCTCGCCCTGAGGGTCTGGACGCAGCTGATGCTGTGGGGCGTCGGCTTCGACCGGCTCCGGCGGCGAATCGGGCTCGGGCCGAAGCCCCAGATGCGCCGCCAGCAGCCGGCGGCGTAGCCGGCCTCAGCCGCCGAGCAAGGCCTTCTTCAAGTCCTCCTGGACCGGGTTGGGGCCGAGCCACACCGCGAACAGCGCGTCGGCGAAGTCCCGGCCCTCGATCGTGCCGCGATCGGTTCCCCGCACGGAGACGACGACGCCCTTCTCGGGCACCCACGTCAGGGCGATCTCGTCTCCCTCCTTGACGTCCGGGACCATCGCGGAAAGCCGGTCGAGCCGCGGCTTCAACTTCGGCATCTGCTCTTTCGAGTTTCGCTCGAAGCCCTCGGCGATCGCTTCGGTCACCTGCGAGCCCTTCAGGCTTCGCAGGATGTGGAGGCGGATGCTCTTGATCTCGCCCGAGGAGAGCAGCGCGGCCGCGTCCTTCGAGGGCTTCTCGACGTAGAGCGCCGCCACGTAGACCTTGAAGACGACTTTCTTGCGCAGGCCCATGCCGTTCAACTTCAGGGTCTTCCCCTCGACCACGACGGTCTCGGGCGGCCGGACGCCGGCGACCTCGCCGGCAAGGAGGGGCGTGCAGAGAGTCAGCCCGGCGGAAATCGAGAGAGCCAGGACCCTGTTCATCGGCGTCTCCTCAAAGAGGGTTGGAGGATCTTATCCGCACCGGAGAGAGAGGGAGGCCGGACCCTCACCCCGACCCTCTCCCCTCACGGGGAGAGGGAGGAGCCTACCCGCTCGTGTACCTCGCCTTCGCCAGGTCCACGATCTCCGAGATCAACTGGTTGTAGGACTTGCCGGCCTTCCGGGCGGCCATGGCGAACTCGGCGCCGGAGGCGAGCCAGGGATTGGGATTGGCCTCGATCACGTACACGTCGCCCTTGTTCGAGAGGCGCATGTCGATGCGGCCGTAGTCGCGGAGCTTCAGCGCCTGGTAGGCCGCGATCGCCTTCTCCGACAGGCGCAGCGTCGTTTCCTCGTCCAGGTCTTCGACGGGAGCGGACTTGGTGACCTTGTAGGCCTCCGTCTCCTTCTCCCACTTCACCTCCTTCCCGGCGATGCGCGGGGTGCCCTCGGGAAGCTTCGAGAGGTCGAGCTCGACCAGGGGCAGCGACTCGGGACTGTCGTTTCCGAGGATCGCCGCGTAGATCTCGCGCCCCTCGATGTACTCCTCGATCAGGGCCGGCGCGTCGAACTCCTCGTGGATGTCGTGGATCTTCTCCATCAGCTCCTTGACGCTCGCCACGACCGAGGAGGCGTCGATCCCGATGGACCCGTCTTCGGAGGTGGGCTTGACGATCAAGGGGAAGGAAATGTCGTGCGAGTGATCGAGCTTGCCCCGGTAGGAGGTCGCAAAGTAGGGAGTGCGGATTCCGTGGAAGGCGAAGATCTTCTTGGCGAGCGCCTTGTCCTGCGCCAGATACAGCCCGTGGGGGCCCGTGCCGGTATAGGGGTGGCCCAGCAGGTCGAGATACGCCGCCATGTTCATGTCCATCGTGTCGTCGCCCGCGAAGGACTCGACCAGATTGAAGAAGAGGTCCGCCTCGCAGCGGGCGAGCGCGATCAGCGACTGCGGGCGCCCGTCCACGACCTGGTAGGAGGGCTCGTAGCCGAGCTTCAGCAGCGCGTCGAAGATCTCCTCGCGGTCGTGCTTCTCCTTCTTCTTCTTTCTCTTCGCGCGCCCCTTGCGCGGCGGCGGGGCCTCCGGCGGCGCCTCGGCCTCTTCCTCCCAGACGTCGTAGAGGACGGCCACCTTCATCGCCTTTTCTCGATTCATCCGTCGCCCTCCCGCGCGATGGCGCTCATGGCTGGACGAACTTTCCTCGCGTCACGTAGTTCATCGCCAGGGCCGTCGTGTACGCCGTGACTTCGGCCAGGTGCTCCTTCTCCCGCCGCGTGTTCGCCGAGAGCCCCATCTCGGCCACCCGCGTCACGACCGATTCCACGAGCTCCTTGATGAGGGGCCGCGGCACCCCCGTCCAGTACGCGACCTTGTCGACGATCGTCTTGCGGTTCTCTTCGAGAAGGTCCGCCGCCGGGCGCACGTCCTTCTTGCGGCGCCGCGAGATCTTGAAGATGTCGGCGAGGTCCGTGTCGAGCGCGAGCTCGGTCGGCGAGAGCTGCTTCTGCAGCGCGCGCTGGTAGAAGTCGGCGACGGTCGTCTCCATCTCGTCGACCGTCAGGTCCGCCCGGCCCTTGGGGCGCAGGGGCTCGGCGTCGCGCAGGCGATGCGCCATGCGGTCGACGTAGCGCAGCTTCGCCAGCGCTCCCCAGCCCTTGTATTTCTTTCGCCACTGGGAGCGCGGCGTCAGCCACACGGCGAAGGTTTCGGCGAAGTCCTCGTCGGGATGCTTCTGCGCGTACCAGCCCGCGATGTGGCGCACGAAGCGGCGGGAGAACGGGATCGGGCGGTAATTGTCGCGATACGGCCGGCGAAACGGGCCGAACAAGTCCCGCCACTCGGGCGTCTTGTACAGCTCGTAGGCGTAGTTGAAGGCGTGGCCCGCCTCGTGGCGCAGGTACATGAGGATCTCGCGCTCGTCCTCGAGGTCGTTCATTGCCTTCTCGAGACGCGCGAGCTTGGGGTTGGCGAGATAGAAGGGAATCCCGATCACGGGCTCTCCCGAAGGGCATCCCCACTCGTCCGTCAGGTAACAGAGCGGCCGGAACTTCTTCAGGCCCTTGCGCTCGAGCTCGCGATACAGCTTCTGCACGTATCGCTCGAGATGCGACCCCTCGAGCTTGAGCCCCAATTCCTTGATGGGCTTGGTCAGGATCTCCTGAATATCGGGGGGAGCTTTCTCGAAGGCTTGCACGCGGCCGCTTCAAGGGTAGCACGAAGAATCGGTGATCGGTGATCGGTGATCGGAACTCCAGAACGCAGCGCGATCACAAACGTCGCGTCGCGAGTCGCAAATCCCTTTAAAATTCTCCGGAGCGACCCGAATCGGTTTCCGAGGCGGGTGAGGCCGCTGCGAAAGACCAACTCGGAATTTCTTCCATGAGAAGACACGGGGAGCGAAAGCGTCGAGCGGGCTGGCTCGCCGGCGGACTCTTCGCGTTGTTCGGCGCCGTCGCGACGAGGGCGGACGCACGCGCCGCCCAGGCGACGGCGACGGCCGACTTCTCGGGCGGCGGCGCGACCGAGACCGCCACGGCGCGGCCGAAGGGAAAGGGAATCCGCCTCGAGATCCTGGACGCGTCCGGAAGGCGAATCGCCCGCGCGGATGCCCCGGCACCCGTCTCGAACGCCGCCGTCGCGCTCCAGACGGGATCGATCGGAAGCGTCGGCACGCTGCTCGAGGTCGCGGCGACGGGCGAAGGGAGAACGTGTCGCAGCGTCTGGCGCCTGCGCGACGGCGCCCTCGCGCGCCTTCCGGTCCTGCTGAGCGGAAATCCGATCCCCGACTGCGAGAGCACGGCGGGTTGGACCTCGCGCTGGGACGAGACGCGCAACGAGCCCGCCCTCTACGTGCGCGAGCGCGAGAGGGAGACGCCGCAGGGACGGCTGCACGAGACCCGTGCGTTTCGGTTCGTCGGCTTCGAGCTGCGGGAGGATGCCGGGCGATCCGGCGCCGAGGTCAACGGCGTGCCGATCCCCGAATGGTACGACGCGCGCCTCTACGCGAAGTCCGCGCTCGAAGCGCTCTTTCAGCGCTACGCGCTTTCCGGCCTCGTCCGCGCACCGCGCCTCTTCTTCGAGGCGGACCGCGAGCGAGGCGTTTTCGCGGCGCATTTTTCCGATCGGGAAGGCGAGATCCGGCTGCCCATCACGGCGTCCCGGCCCCTCGGAAAGGACGAGCCGGGCGTCGCGTTGACGGCGGGCGACCCTCCCGTCGAGATCGACGTCACGCTGGCCCGCGGCTCGATCCCGCAGGACGTCGTGGTCAAGGGAGCAGGGGCCCGCTTCGACACCGCCTACGAGCCCGTGATTCACTGGACCCCCAAGCGGATCCGGGTCTATCCGGACGCCGAGCAGGAGCTCGCCGCCGAGGCGCTGCCGGGCACCTGGGCGACGGAGCGGGACGAGCGGATCACGATCGCCGCGGTTTCGGGCGCCGGCGCGGTTCGCATCGGCGACACGGAGCTGTCTCTCCGGCTGGAAGGCGCTCCCGAGGGAACGGATCTGCTGCTGCTGCCGCGCGACACCGGCGCGGCGGCCTGGGCCCTCACGCTTCGGGGCCCCAACGCCCTGCTGCGCGTTCCGGTGCGGTGTGCGCCGGGCGGGCCGGCGGGATCCGACTGCCGGATTGCCGGGGAAAGCCAGGCTTTTCGGCGCGTCGGCAGCCAGCTGAACGTCCGATGACTGGTTGACCGCCGCGCCCCGACTCCATACCCTCTCAGGCACCGCTCATGGAACTGTCCATCCTGGGGATACTCGTCCAGACCGTCGGCGCCATCCTGCTGGCTCTGATCTTCTTCTACCTTTCTCGCGGAAACGGGAGCCGCGTGCTCAAGGCGGCCGCGTGGGCGTGGCTCTTCCTGTTCCTCGGTCTTGCCTCGCTGGTCGCCTCCGTCCAGTACACGTATCCCCTCGAGAAGCTTCCCTACCAGTACTTCAAGCTGCTCTACCTGGCCGCGCTGGTCGTGGCGGCCGACCGGATCGACCACGATTTCCCGATCGCGAAGCCGCTCTGGACGGCCGCCCTCGCGGCGCTGCCGGTCTCGTTCGCGGTCGCGTTCTACGCGGGACAGGGCTCGCTCTTCTACGCGCTGCACATGGGCTTCGGCGTGATCGGGTGGGTCCTGATCGTCGTGCTGATCCTGCGCAGCCGCGGCCGCGGTCTCGGCAGACAATTCTCGACGCTGCTCGCCATGATCAACGCGGCCGCTCACATCGTCTACGTGGGGCTCTTCGCCTTCTCGGCGGCGCGGGGGGACAAGGCCGTCTCCGCTCTGGCCTACATCGGCTTCGGGGACCTCTTCCTCGAGATGCTCTTCGGCATCGGCCTGATCATCTGGGCAATGGAAGACACCGAGGCGCGCCTGGCGATGGTGCATGCCCGCACCGTGGGCGAAACGCAGCGGACGAAGCGGCGCGCGCAGCTCGATCCCCTGACCGAGGCGCACAACCGCTTCTTCCTCGAGGAGATCCGGCCCGTGGTGGCCGGCGATCAGGCGTCCGGCTCGATCGTCCTGATCGACGTCGATGGGTTGAAGACGATCAACGACACCGAAGGGCACGAGGAAGGGGACAAGGCCATCTGGACGATCGCGACCGCCATCAAGAAGCTGATCCGCGGAAACGACTATCTGATCCGCTGGGGCGGCGACGAGTTTCTCGTGATCATGCCGGGGATGGACGAAGGCGTCGCCAAGAAGCGTTTCTACATGCTTCCGGCCCGGATCGACGAGGTGCGGCAATCGGCGAACCTGCCGCGGGCCTATCGGAAGTTCCTCACCGCGTCGGTCGGCGTCACGCCCTTCTCGGCGCGGGTGCCCTTCGACGCCGCCATCGAGCAGGCCGACCGGGTCATGTACGAGCGAAAGAAGGCCCTCAAGGAAATGCGGGGAACCGCGCCGAGGCGCGACAAGATCTGAGCCTCGGCGCGAATGGAGGCAGATTGAAGTACTACTGGACCGATTGTCCCGGCTGCCGGTGCCAGGTGGCGATCAACTTCGCCGTCCGCGACGACAAGATCTCGGGCTCGGTGCGGCGCTGGTCTTACGACCGGTCCGTGAACGACGGCCGTCGCTTCGAGGTCCCCGAGGGGTCGCTCGAGGCGGACGGCAGCTTTGCGACCCCCTGCGTCTGCGGC
The DNA here is from genome assembly GCA_050257975.1 of Acidobacteriota bacterium. Taxonomy (GTDB): domain Bacteria; phylum Acidobacteriota; class Thermoanaerobaculia; order UBA5066; family Gp7-AA6; genus DATBFU01. Next base: position 2,326 of record JBLMXY010000099.1, on the reverse strand, counting down.
CAGGAGCTGCGGGTCCCCGCGACGCCGTCGGCCACCGGCGAGGAGCGCGAGGCGGGACTGCGGGTGGACCTTCACACCCCCTAGCCGCGACCGGCCGTCGGCGGCGACCGTGAAACGCGTTCCGATCGAGGACTCCTTCGATTTGCATTCCTTCCGGCCGCAGGACGTCGCCTCGGTCGTCGAGGAGTACCTGCGGGAAGCGGGCGCGGCGGGGATCTCCGAGGTCCGCCTGATCCACGGCAAGGGGACCGGGGCGAGGCGCGCCGAGGTTCGCCGCCTGCTCGCCGCGAGGACCGACGTCCTCTCATTCCGCGATGCTCCTCCCGAGCGCGGCGGCTTGGGCGCGACGATCGTCCGCCTCAAGACCTAGAGCAGACGGCAGGTTGGGGCGAGGGCGTTGCGTCCGGGACGGCCCGCTACACTTCCTCCACCACGACCTCGAGCGGCATCGCCGCGCGGGCGACCTTGGACGTGATGCAGTACTTCTCGGTGAGCTGGAGCGTCTTGCGGACGTCCGCCTCCCTTTCGGCGAGCAGCGAAGCGGGCACGCGCGCGTGGATCTTCGCCGAAAGCATCCTGTAGCCGCCCGCGGGGTCCTTGCCGAGCTCCCCGGTCACCCTCAGGGCGGGCTCCGCGTAGGTCACGTTCAACTTCTTCAAGAAGATCGCCCACGTGTTGACGAAGCAGGCGCCCACGGAGGCGAGCAGGAGCTCCTCCGGGTTGATTCCCTTTCCACACCCCCCGAGCCCGACCGCGCCTCCGATCGGGATCTTCACGGCCCCGCCGCCGGAGGCGACCTCGCCGCATCCCTTTCCGTCGCCCGACCAGACCAGGCCGACGGAAAAGTGCTGGATCTCTCCCTGCTCGCCTTCGGCCATTCGCTTCCTCCGACGCGGATGATGGCACACTCGCCCGGATACAATTCCGCAGGACGATGTCTCGAACCTCCGCGACCGCCGCGCTCGCCCTGGTATTGGCCGGCGCGTGCGTGTCCGGACCGCCGCCAACCGACGAGGCGCGGCGCCTCGCCCGCAACGAGCGCGCGACCGTCGAGGGGCGCGTGACCGACGCCGACGGGCGCCCCGTGCAAGGCGTCCGCGTCCAGGCGGTTCCCGGCGGCCGGGACGTCATCTGGGCGCCGCCCGCGCCGACCGACGCCGAGGGCCGCTTCCGCCTGATGCTCGACGCGCCCGCGCAATACGTGTTCCTCATCTACGTGGATAAAGTCGCCGTCCTGACGCCTTCGCCCCGCGATCCCGCGCGGGTCGAGATCTTTGTGCAGCCGGGAGAAAAGAGGACGGGGGTGGAGCTGACGCTTCTGCGCGAGGAGAGAGAGCGGCTGCTCGACCCGGGACAGCCGCTTCGCTGAGGCAGATCCGGGACGCCCGGGTCGCCCGGGGCGGCGGCTACGGAACCGGCGTCGGCAGCTTCTTGGTCCCCTTGATCTCCTGCTCGGTCAGCTCGATGTTGCGCTCCTCGAACTGGTCGAACCATTTCCAGGTCCCGAAGCGCGATTGCTGGACGGAAATGAGCAGATCGACCAGGTCCTTTCCCGACTTGCCGTTGGCGAGCCCGCGCGCCACGGCGAAGCGGAGACCGGCCAGGTAGTCGCGGAAGTAGCGCACGTCGAGCGCCTTGGCGATCTCACCGTGCCCCGGCACGAAGGTCGTCGAGGGATGGTCCTGCAGGAAGCCGTCGAGCGTGTTGACCCAGGCCTCGGTCGAAGCGTCGATCAGGTTCGGGACGGTGTTCTTCCAGATCAGGTCGCCGCCGAAAAGGACGTTCGCCGACGGCACGAAAACGATCGAGTCGCCGCCCGTATGGCCGGGGCGCGCGAGAACTTCGACCTTCCGGTCTCCCAGCCAGACCGTCAGGCGATCGCGGTATGTCAGCTCCGGCAGCACGAGGCGGGAGAGCATCTCGCGATCCTCCGGCGTGATCTCCTTTCGCCATTTGAGGTTCTCGGTGCGAACCCACGCGCGCTCGTTCTCCTGGGCGATCACCGGGGCGCCCGCGCGCGTGAAGACCGCGTCTCCGCCGACGTGGTCGATGTGGTAGTGCGTGTTGACGACCCAGCGCACGGGCAGCGGTGTCAACCGGCGGATCTCGGCCGCGAGCTCTTCGGCCGCGGCCGGCGTCGCGAACGCGTCGACCACGAGCACCGCGTCGGTCCCGACGACGAACCCGGCGTTGCCGACGGCGGCGGAGTCGCCTTCCTTCGCGATCGCGGCGTAGACCCCCTCCCCGGCCGGAACGAGGGTGAAGTGCTTCGGCGAGCCGGGAGCCTCCTGCGCCGCGGCGCAAAGCGCGCCGGCGAGCAATCCGA
>JBLMXY010000098.1:0-23106 GCA_050257975.1 Acidobacteriota bacterium | reverse complement strand
GCGCCTGCATGATCGGCTGCTTGCGAACCCACTCCCTGTTGAGCGAGATCTTCCGGAAGATCTCCGAGTCCAGGTGGCGCATGGTGCAGAAGGACTCGACCTCGTTGATCGTGAGGCCGCGGGACTTCAGCACCGCCTGGCCGACCAGCGTGTTCGAGTCGCCGACGAGGATGCGGCGCTCCTCCTTGCCGCCCGAATAGGCGAGGTTGATCTTCTCCTGCACCGTCATGACGCCGATGCGCCGGAACAGGGCGCCGGTGGTCAGCAGGTCCTGCTCCTCGGCGGAAGCCTCGGCCGACTCGGACTCCTCGCCCTCCTCCTCCTCCTCGCTCTCCTCCCCGGCGGCTTCGGCCAGCTCCTCCTCCTGACGGCGCAGCTCCTCCGCCTCGCGCCGTCGCAGCTCCTTGTCGAAGAATTCCTCGCGGGTCTCGCTCAGCCGGCGCCGGCTCTCGGCAGTCAGCTCCGGGTTCTCGAAGAGCGCGTCGATCAGGGCCGGCAGGCGCAGCAGCCGCAGCTGATTGACCACCAGGGCGTCCTGAGGCGAGCCCGTGACGCTCCGCGCGAGCCGGAGCAGGGTCTGGTCGTCCACGTTCTTGTGGCGGATGACTCGCTCGACGACCTGACTGTCCTCGCAGTAGCGGGCGAGCGTGTCGATCTCGATTCCGCTCGGGGCGGCGGACTCCAGAAAGCGCGACAGCTCGTCGAATGGGATCGCCGCGAAGGTCGCGCGCGCCGTCTTCGCGGTCTCGGAGTCGGGGTCGTCCACCACCGCGAGCAGGGCGCACAGCTGGTCGTTTCGGTCGAGCGGCAGCAGGTTGCGCGCCGCGAAGCGCCGGATCTCCAGGGGCGCCTCGCCCGAGCGCACGAGCGAGAGCAGGTCCAGTGTTTCGGCGGGGCGAGAGTCGGCCAAGGCTCCCCCGCTGACCGCTAGCCGCGGGCAGGGGTTCCGGGCAGGGCGAGGTCGCGCACCACCTGGCCCGCAGCGCCCAGCCGGTCGAGCGGGCGGCCGTCCACCGTGACGCGGACGGCCCCGGCATTGCCGAGGGTCAAGCGAAAGCCTCCGCGAGCCTCGAAGCGGCGGGTCTCTCCGCCGCGGACGAGTCCGGAAAGAACGGTGTGCCCGTCGGCCTCGAGCCGCGTCCAGGAATCGTCATCGAACTCGAGCATCAGCGAGACGCCGGAGCCGCTGGAGGCCGGTGGCTGCTCCGGCGCGGGCTGGACCGGCGCCGGCGGCGCGGCCTCGATACGAATTGCCGGAGTCGGCTCGCTCGAGAGGGTGACGTTCTTCAGCGTGCCCGGCACCGGGCGCGGCACCGCGTGATCGCGCGGTGGCAGCGGACGACGCTCCGGGTTTGCGATCAGCCCGAGAAACAGCAGCAGCCCCGTCACGCCGCCCACGATCGTGCCGGCCGTGGCGCGGCGTCCCCGCCAGAAGCGCGAGCGCGGGCGCGCCTTCTTCTGCGCAGGGGCGTCCTGCGAAGAGCCGGCGAGATCGGCGAGGTAGGCGTTGACCTTCTCCTCGGGATCGATGCCAAGATGTTTCGCGTAGGCGCGGATGAAACCGCGCGTGAAAGTCGATGCGGGCAGCCTCGACAGGTCGCTCGCCTCCAGGGCCTTCAGCTGGCGCATCGAGATTTTCGTCGCGGCGGAGATCTCCTCGAGCGAGATCTCGCGGACCACGCGCTCGCGCCGGAGCTCCTCGCCGAAGCTCATGGCAGGCGGTTCGGTAATGCCTTTCGAGCCCATCGGGGGGGATTTTCATGCTAGACCTGCCCGAGCCGATCCGCAAGAACTCTTTCGGCGCAGGCCCTGAGGAGGTCGGAGACCCCCGGCATTCCGCGCAGGCCCTCCAGGTCCTCCCGGCTCGCCCGCGTCAGCAAGGCGAGCGCCACCGATAGCGGGACGGACGGGTTGCGCAACAGGGCGCTGCGGACCCCGGGGCGGAGGCTCCATCGGGGGTGCGCGGCGATGACCTCGAGGATCGGCGTGAGAGCGCCGGGGCGGGCTGCCGCCTGGACCACGTCCGGTTCCGTCGTGAACCGGTTGTCGAGCAGGGCGGCAACGACCCGGGGATCCTGGTCGAATCGAAGCACCACCAAGGTGCCGCGTCCCGCGGCGCGGGCCAGGTCGACACGCTCGGCGAGTGCCATTTCCGGCAGTCGCCTCAGGAGATCCCGGTCCGCTGCCCGGCGCACCTCGGGATGCACCCGCGTATCTGCCGAGAGATGAGCGAGATCGCGCCAGAAGAGGGTCGCCACGAGAGCCAGCGCTTCCGACCGCGGGGTGCGGGGATGGCCGGCCAGGGCCAGACGAACGGCGTGGTAGCGCCGCACGGACCGGTCGCGCAGGATGTGGTCGAATTCTTCCTGGGGCAGGTCCGACTGCCTCAGCAGCTTGAGGAAGTGCCCCTCCGGGCGCATCCCGCCAGTTTAGGACGTCAGCGCCGGCAAGCGGCGGAGAGGCTCGACGCCAGCCTCTCGACGGCGCGCTCCCGGCCCTCGCCGGCTCGTTCGGCCGCTTCGACCAGGGCCGAGCCGACCACGACCCCGTCGGCGAGGTCTGCGGCCCGCCGCGCCGCTTCCGGCGTCCCGATCCCGAAGCCGACGGCGACGGGAAGGCCGCCCGCCGCGCGCCTGGCCCGCCGGATCGTCGCGGGCAGTTCCGGCGGCAGCTCCGCCCGGGTTCCCGTGGTTCCCGAACGGGACACGACGTAAAGGAACCCGGAGGAGAGAGCGGCCGCCGACGCCATGCGCGAAGGCGGCGACGTGGGCGAGGCGAGGAAGATCGTGTCGAGGCCGGCTGCGCGAAACGGCGCGGCGAAGCCGCGCGCCTCCTCGGGAGGCAGGTCGGTCATGAGGGCGCCGTCGAAGCCCGCCGCCCGCGCATCCCGTGCGGCGCGGGCGAGGCCGCGGCGAAACAGCGGGTTCACGTAGGAAAAGAGAACCAGCGCGAGGTCGGTCTTCTCCCGAATCCGCCGCGCGATCGCGAAGACCTGCGACAGCGTCGTGCCGGAGGCGAGCGCTCGCGCCGCTGCTCGCTGCAGAACCGGGCCGTCGGCGATCGGATCGGTGAAAGGAACGCCGAGCTCCAGGACGTCGGCGCCCGCGCGGTCCAGAGCGCGCGCCATCGCCACCGTGGCGTCGGCGTCGGGATCGCCGGCGGTCAGATACGCGACGAAGGCCGCCCGGCCTTCGCGGCGCGCGTTCGCGAAGGCCTCGGCAATGCGCGTCACGGCCGGGACGGGGTCTTCTGCCGCGCGTATTCCTCCAGATCCTTGTCCCCGCGGCCCGACAGGTTCACCAGGATCCAGCCTCGCTTCATCTTGCGGGCGAGCCGTGTCGCGAAGGCGACGGCATGCGCGCTTTCGAGCGCGGGGACGATCCCCTCGGAGCGAGAGAGCGCTTCGAAGGCCTCCAGAGCCCGATCGTCCGAGACGGACGCGTACTGGACACGGCCCAGATCGCGCAGGTGGGCGTGCTCGGGCCCGACGGCCGGGTAGTCGAGGCCCGCCGACACGGAATGCGTCGGCAGAACCTGCCCCGCCTCGTCCTGAAGGAGCATCGTCAGCGTCCCGTGCAGAACGCCGAGCGAGCCGCCCCGGCCCGAGAAACGCGCCGCGTGCTCGCCCGGGGCGCAGCCTCGTCCTCCCGCCTCGACCCCATAGAGTTTCGTCCGGGAGGAGAGGAAGGCGGAAAAGAGCCCGATCGCGTTGGACCCGCCGCCCACGCAGGCGACCGCGGCGTCCGGATCGCGGCCCGCGAGCCTGCGGAACTGAGATCGGGCTTCGCGCCCGATCACCGATTGGAACTCGCGGACGATGGTGGGATACGGATGGGGGCCGAGCGCCGACCCGAGCACGTAGTGGGTGGTCGCGACGTTCTCCGTCCAGTCCCGCATGGCCTCGTTGATCGCATCCTTCAGCGTTCGGGAGCCCGCGTCGACCGGAACCACCTCGGCGCCGAGGAGTCTCATGCGAAGGACGTTGGGCGCCTGGCGCGCCATGTCGATCGAGCCCATGTAGACGCGGCAGGGCAGGCCGATCTTCGCCGCGGCCGCCGCGGTCGCGACACCGTGCTGCCCCGCGCCCGTCTCCGCCACGACGCGCCGCTTGCCCATGCGCCGCGCGAGCAACACCTGGCCGAGGGCGTTGTTGAGCTTGTGCGCTCCCGTATGAAGCAGGTCCTCCCGCTTCAAGGCGATCCGCGCTCCGCCGGCGCCGTCCGCCAGCCGGTCGGCAACCGTGATCGGCGTCGGCCGGCCGGCGTAGGTGCGCAATAGCTCGTCGAGCTCCGCGCGGAACCGCCGGTCGCGCCGCCAGCGCTCGAAGGCTTTCTCGAGCTGCTCGAGCGGCGCCATGAGGGTCTCGGGAGCGAACCGGCCGCCGTAGGGGCCGAAGTAGCCCGGGCGCGAATCACGCCGCGTCCGCATCGGCCCTCCGGACCTCTTCGAAGAAGCGGCGCATGCTCTCCGGGTCCTTGACCCCGGGCGCGCTCTCGACGCCCGACGCCACGTCGACGGCCCAGGGCCGGACCCGGCGCACGGCTTCCGCGACGTTGTCGGGAGCGAGGCCGCCGGCGAGCAGGATCGGCAGCCCGAACCGGCGTCCCGCGATCGACAGCCAGTCGAAGGGCTTGCCCGTTCCGCCGGGACTCTCGGCGGAAAACGTATCGAAGAGGAGCGCCCGGCAACGGCCGAGCACGTCCGGAGGCGGCAGATCCGGGCCGGCCGGCCCGACATGCACAACCGCGATGACGGGAATCGGAAGGGCGTCGAGATCTTCCACGTTCAAGGGGCGGTGAAGCTGCACGAGATCGAGTTTCGCCGCTTCGACCGCTTCGCGGATCTGCCGCGCATCCTCCGAAACGAAAACGCCCACCCGCAGCACCCCGGGCGCGGCCGCTCGGGACAGCTCGCGCGCCGCGTCGGGCGTCACGCGCCGGGGAGACTCCGCGGCGAAGTTGAACCCCACCGCGGAAGCGCCGATCGCGCAGGCGAGCGCCACGTCCTGCCGCCGGGTCAGGCCGCAGATCTTGACCGCCGTCACCGGCGGAGCTCCCGCAGCATCTCCAGGGGATCCTCGGCGCGAAGGAGCGTCTCGCCGACGAGGAAGGCCTCGAACCCCGCCGCAGCGAGGCGCGCCACGTCCTCGCGCGAGCGGATCCCGCTTTCGGCCAGCCGAATGGGCCCGGGCGGGATGGACGAGGCGAGCGCCTCGAGGGTCGCGAGATTCGTCTCGAACGTCGCGAGGTCCCGGGCGTTGACGCCGAGCACGTCGGGCGCGACGGCGGCGGCGCGCCGCACTTCCTCCGCGTCGTGCGCCTCGACGACCGCCGCGAGGCCCCGATTCTTCGCCCCTTCGACGAGCCTGGCGAGCTCGGCATCCTCGAGGGCCCTCACGATCAGCAGCACCGCGTCCGCGCCGAGGCCGAGCGCGAAGTCGAGCTGCTGTTCCGACACGACGAAGTCCTTCATCAGCACGGGCAGGCCCGAGATCCGCTTGGCTCGCGGCAGCCAGTCCGGCTTTCCCCCGAAGTGATCTTCCTCGGTCACGACCGAAAGCGCCGCCGCCCGGCCGCGCCGGTATTCGAGAGCGATCGTCTCGAGCCTCCCGTCGGCATCCGGCAGGATTTCGCCGGCCGATGGCGAGCGGCGCTTGATCTCGGCCACGATCCGGACTCCCGGCTCGCGCAGCGCGGCGAGGAAGGCGACTCGGTCCGATGGGCGCGGGGGCGGGCCGCCCGGCCCATACTCGCCGCGCTCGAGGCGGGCGCGCTTGGCGGCGAGGACGCGGTCCAGAACGGTGCCGCTCACACCGGGACCCGGCGGCCGCCTGCTCCGAGCGAGGCGGATCGAAGGGCCTCGAAAACCGCGAGGGCGGCGCCGCTGTCGACGGCGCGGCGCGCCTGCTCGTACCCTTCGCGCAGGTCGGCGGCCCGGCCCTCCACGGTCAGGCCGAGCGCGGCATTGAGCAGGACGGTCTCGCGCCGCGGCCCCGGCTCCCCCTCGAGCAAAGCGCGCAGCATCGAGGCGTTGCCGGCCGCGTCCGATCCCGAGAGCTCCCCGAGCACGACGGCCCGCTGCGGCAGCGAAGACGGGTCGTAGCGCCAGGGGCGCGTCCAGCCATCGCGCACTTCGACGCCGAAGGCCGGCACTCCGGGCACGAGCTCGTCGAGCCCGTTCTCGCCATGAAAGACGATCGCCCGCTCGGCTCCGAGGCTCGCCAGCGCATCGGCAAGCAGCCGCACGAGCTCCGGCCGGCCCACGCCGATCATCTGCCGCGAGGCTCCCGCGGGGTTGGCGAGCGGCCCGAGTGCGTTGAAGATCGTGCGCACGCCCAGTTCACGGCGCACGGTGCCGAGCTCCTTCATGGCGGGGTGAAAGCAGGGAGCGAGGAGGAACACCAGCCCGACCTCGTCCAGGATGCGGCCGGCCGAGGCCGGCTCGAGCTCGACCGCCATGCCGCACGCCGCCAGGACGTCGGCCGACCCGACGCGCGAGGTGATCGAGCGGTTGCCGTGCTTGGCCACCGACGCCCCGGCGCCGGCCGCGACGATCGCGGTCGCCGTCGAGAGGTTGAAGAGGTCTCGCCCGAGGCCGCCGGGACCGCACGTGTCCAGAAGGGGGGCGCGACGCGTCGGCACCCGCAGCATCCGCGCGCGCAGCGCCGACACCGCGCCGGCGATCTCCTCGGCCGTCTCGCCGCGCGTCGCGATGCCGAGCAGAATGGCTCCCTTCTGCGCTTCGGTCGCCTTGCCGTCCATCAGGTCGAGGAAGACTTCCTCGGCCAGGGCGCGCGAGAGCGGCTGGCGCGCGGCCACGACCTTCAGGGCCTCGGCCACGCGCGGCGTCACGGCCGGCGCCCCCGCGCGATCGCCAGGAAGTTGGAGAGGAGCTTCTCGCCCTCCGGCGTCAGAACGGACTCGGGATGAAACTGAACGCCGTAGGTCGACCGCTCCCGGTGCGCGAGACCCATGACGAGGCCGTCGTCGCTTCTCGCGGTCACGACGAGGTCGGCCGGGAACCCCTCGTCGCGCACCACGAGCGAATGGTATCGCGCGGCGTCGAAGGGGCTCGGCAGCCCCGCGAAGATGCCGGTTCCCGTGTGCGTGACCGGCGAGCTCTTGCCATGGCGAGGGATCGCTCGGTCGACGCGCGCTCCGTGGAGCGCCCCGATCGCCTGATGCCCGAGGCACACGCCGAGAAGCGGAATCCCGCGCCGCTCCGCCGTTTCGATCATCGCGATCGAGCGGCCCGCGTCTTCGGGCCGGCCGGGACCCGGCGAGACGATGATCGCGGCCGGGCGTCGCGCCGCGACCTGCTCCGGATCGAACCGGTCGTTTCGCGCGACTTCGACGTCCGGATCGAGCTTCCCCACGGCCTGGACGAGGTTGTAGGTGAAGGAGTCGTAGTTGTCCACGATGAAGATCAAGGGCCCGCTCCCCGGTCGCGCGGGTGGCCTCGAGACCACGAGCGGGCCATCTCGATTGCCCGAAAGAGCGCCGCCGCCTTGGTCTCGGCCTCTCGGTATTCCTTCTCCGGGACCGAATCGGCCACGATTCCGGCGCCCGCCTGAACGCGGCAGACGTCTCCCTCCACGACGGCCATCCGAATGGCGATCGCCATGTCGAGGTTGCCCGCGTGATCGAGGTAGCCGACGGCCCCGCCGTAGACGCCCCGGCGGGCGCGTTCCCACTGGTCGATCCGCTCCATCGCCCGGATCTTGGGCGCTCCGGTCAGCGTTCCGGCGGGAAAACAGGCGGCCAGCGCGTCGGCGGCCGTCTTGCCCTCCGCGAGAACGCCCCGCACTTCGGAAACCAGGTGCTGCACGTGGGAGTACTTCTCGACCTCGGCATACCGGGAGACGCGCACGCTCCCGATCCGGCAGACGCGGCCCAGGTCGTTTCGCGAGAGGTCGACCAGCATCACGTGCTCCGCGCGCTCCTTGGGGTCGCGCGAAAGCATCTCCGCAAGCCGCTCGTCTTGCTCCTTGGACTCGCCGCGCGGGGCCGTGCCCGCGATCGGCCGCGTCTCGACTTCGCGCCCCCTGCACCGCACGAGCATCTCGGGAGAAGCTCCGATCAGGGTCGCCTCCCGGGTTTCCAGGAAGAAGAGATACGGCGAGGGGTTCAGGATCCGCAGCGCCCGGTACACCTCGAAAGCGTCCGCGCCGAGGGAACCCGTCCAGCGCTGAGAGAGCACGACCTGGTAGAGGTCTCCGGCGAGGATGGCCCCCTTGGCCCGCTCGACGTTGGCGAGGAATTCCTCCCGGGACAGAAGAGGCTTCCACCCGTCCGCGGGCGCGGCGGATCGCCCTTCCTCCGGCAGCCGCCGCGGAGCGCCTCCGGACTCGGCTCGCAGGAAGGCCTCCAGCCGGTCGAGCCGCGCGACGGCGGCCTCGGCCTCGCGCTCCTCCTCGCCGGCGCGCCGCACGTCGAGGTCGGTCAGCAGGAGCAGTCGCTGCCTCACGTGGTCGAAGGCGGCGACCGCGTCGAAGAGCAGGAAGAGCCCTTCGGGGATCTTCCCGTCGCGCGGATGGGCGTCGGGAATTGCTTCGAAGAGCCGGACGGCATCGTAACCGAGGAAGCCGACCGCTCCGCCGGACAGCGGCGGCAGATCCGGGTCCGCGACGAAGCCCGGCCGGACGACCAGCCGCTCGAGCGCCGAGAGCGGATCCTCGCCGCTCCTCTCGCTGTGCCATCCCTGCGAGACGCGCAGCCGGCCTGCCGAGATCTCCAGCCGCGCGGTCGGTCCGCACCCGAGAAACGTGTAGCGACCGGTCGTCTCTCCTCCCTCCACACTCTCGAGCAGGAAGCACTCCTGCCCCGAGCGGCGCATCCGCGCGAGCAGGCCGACCGGCGTGATCGTGTCGGAGGCGAAGGCGCGCGCCACCGGCACGGCGTTTCCCGGCTTGCCGCGCAGCGCGAAGGCCCGTTTCTCGGCCTCTCGAGGCGTCACCGCGGCCCCCGAAGCAGCCGGTCCACCTCCTCGGAGGTAGCGTCTTCGACTCCGAAGAGGCGGGCCTGCCGCACGGCCTGGGCGGCGAACATCTGGATCCCGTCGACCGTGGCGCAGCGGGCGGCGCGCGCCGCGGCGATCGTGGCCGTCTCCGAGCCGTCGCGCCGGTAGACGCAGTCGAAGACGAGCGGCCGGTGCTCAAGAACGCTCGCGGGAAAGGCCGGCGGGTCCTCGGGCCGGGACCCGATCGGGGTCGCGTTCAAGTACAGGTCGGCCTCGCTCTGCCCGAGATCCCGGAGGGCGAGCGAGTCCACGTGGAGGTCTTCGGCCAGCGCGTCGGCCGCCTCGTCGCGGCGCCCGGCGATCAGAACCTCGTAGCCCAATCGCCGCGCCGCGACGACCGCCGCCCGCGCCGCGCCTCCCGTGCCCAGGATCACGGCGGTCCTCCCCTCTCCCGTGTCGTGGTCGGCCAGAGGGTCGAAGATCCCGTCCACGTCCGTGTTCTCCGCGCGCCACCGCCTTCCGGAGCGGACGAGCGTGTTGGCGGCCTTCGTCGCGCGGACGTCCTCCGAGGGGGTTCCCGAAGCGGCCGCGGCGAGCTTCCAGGGGCGGGTGATCGAGAAGCCCCGGAATGGCGGGTCGAATTCGAGCTCCGTCGGCCGCGACCGCTCCCAGTCGGCCACGGGAAGCGGGAGGTACAGGAACGGAAGGCCCCGCGCGCGGAAGAGCGCGTTGTGGAGCGCCGGAGACAGCGACCCCGAGACGTCCGCGCCCGCGATCCCGAAGAGAGCCTCGATCTTTCGCGACCGGTCGACGCCGTACGTGTCCAGAAGGTCACGAAGCGGGATCTGGCCCGCGGCCGTCGGGGCCTCGACCGGGCCGAAGACCAGCGCGGCGCCGGAGAGCGCCGACAGCACGCGGCCGGGAGGGCTCGCCGGCCCCATCGGGAAGGCGGAGACCGAATCGCCCCGGTGTCGGGCCTGGATCGAGGCGAGCTCGAGGCTCGCCGGCAGATCCGCCGCGCCGCAGACGAGCTTGACGGCCCGGGCGCCCGTCGCGCGCATCGCGGAAAGAAGCTCCTGCCAGTTGTCAGGAATCGCGAAGGGCGAATGGTGAGAGACGACGACACGCCGGCGGTCCGGCAGCTCCTTCGGGTCCGCGAGGAGCCCGCTCGAGTGCTCGACGTCCACCGTGGCGCCGGCGGCGTAGGCCTCTCGCGTGAGCCGGCGATACTCCTCCGGCGAGCCCGAGAAGTCCCCGCCCTCCGCCCGCGTGCGATACGTGATGAGGAAGGGCCTCCGATCGAGCTCGAGAAGCTGCCGGACGGGAACCGCCTCGCGGGAGTGATCCAGGCGCATCTCGATCGCGGTCGCACGCTCCGGAACGAGCGACACGAGACGCCGGGCGTCGGCGAGGTCCCGCGGCGCGAGCGACGCGACGAGGGCGGGAAGCGAAAGGATTCTCTCGTTCAAAACGAAAACCCCCGAGCCGTCCGGGCCCGGGGGTTCATTCTCTCTCTCGTCTGGATTCGCCCCGCCCGAACGAATTCGGCAGGGCGCAGGCCGCCCTACCGGACTGCCTCCCGCCACCACCAAACCCGAACCGAGCGGCGAATACTCATACGAGAGCGGATCATGCTGCAACCGCTTCTCGATGTCAATCGGGCTGCGACGCAGGCGTCGGCGCGGCCGTTGGCGGCGGGAGAGCGTGGCGACGGCTGGGCTTGCAGGCGCGCGACGCCGAGCACGAGACCGCGGGCTGCGGCGGCACGGCGCCACGTCACGCCCGCTTCCACCTCGTTCCGCCCGGCCCGTCCTCGAGCACGATGCCGCGGCCGGCGAGCTCCTTGCGGATTCGGTCGGCTTCCGCGAAGTCGCGGCGCTTGCGGGCGGCGTTGCGCGCCTCGATCTGCGCCTCGATCTCCTCGGACAGCGCCTCGGGGGCCCGGGGCAGGACGCCGAAGACGCGGTCGGCCGAAAGCAGGGCGGCCCTGGCTTGCGAGGCTCCGGCGGCGTCGAGAGTCCCGCCGTCGATCGCGGCGTTGACCTCGCGCAGAAACGTGAAGAGCGCCCCTTGCGCGCCGGAGGTGTTCAGGTCGTCCTCCATCGCGGCGAAGAATTCCTCCCGGAGCTTCGCCGCCCTCTCGGCGACCGGAAAGGCGCCCGCCCCGGACTTGCCCGAGGCGGCCACCTCGTCGATGCGCGCCGCGGCGGACCGGATTCGGTCCACGGCCGCGGCCGCAGCCGCGAGACCCTCCCACGTGAAGTTCAGCTTCTTGCGGTACGGCACGGAGAGCAGCAGGTAACGCACGGCGGCCGGGTCGTTGCGCCGCGCGAGGACGTCCTCGAGCGTGTAGAAGTTGCCTTTGGACTTGGACATCTTCTCGCCGTCCACGATCAGGTGCTCGGCGTGCACCCAAACGTTGACGAAGGTCCTTCCCGTCGCGCCCTCGCTCTGGGCGATCTCGTTCTCGTGGTGCGGGAAGATGAGGTCCACGCCCCCGGCGTGCATGTCGAAGTGCTCCCCCAGATACTTCATGCTCATCGCGGAGCACTCGATGTGCCAGCCGGGACGGCCCTCGCCCCAGGGCGACGCCCATCTTGGCTCGCCGGGTTTCGCTCCCTTCCACAGAACGAAGTCCTTGACGTCCTCCTTCTCATAGGTGTCGTCGGCCACGCGTTCCCCGCGCCGCGCCTGGGTGAGATCGATTCCGGAGAGCCGGCCGTAGGCCGGGAACGTCGAGAGGCGAAAGTAGACCGAGCCCTCAGATTCGTAGGCGTGCCCGTTGGCGATCAGCCTGGCAATGATCTCCTGCATCTCGCCGATATGGTCCGTGGCGCGCGGGTACCGCTCCGCCCTTTCGACGTTCAACCGCTCGAGATCCCGGAAGAAGGCCTGAGCGTACTGCTCGGTGAAGTCGCGCAGCGAGAGACCGGCGTCGACGGCGCCCTTGATGGTCCTGTCGTCCACGTCGGTCAGGTTCATGACCTGCGAGACGCGCCACCCCTTCAGATGAAGCGCCCGACGCAGGACGTCCTCGAAGACGAAGGTGCGCAGATTGCCGATGTGGGCGAAGTTGTAGACGGTCGGACCGCACGTGTAGAGGCGGACGTGCCCGGGCTCGATCGGCTCGACCTCAACGAAGGTTCTCCCCATCGTGTTGTACAGCTTCACCAGAGACCCCGCGCCTGCATCTTTTCGACCTTCCGCCGCGTCAGCTCCCGCTTCAAGCCGCGCAGTCTATCCACGTAGAGGATCCCGTTCAGGTGGTCGATCTCGTGGCACAGCGCCCGGGCGAGCAGGCCCGTCCCCTCGATCTCGCGCTCGGCTCCCGAGGCGTCGAAGAACCTCACTCGCACGAGCGCGGGGCGCGTGACCCGTTCGGCGAAGTCGGGAATCGACAGGCATCCTTCCTCTTCCTTCTGCTCCCCCGAGGAGTTCAGGATCTCGGGGTTCAGAAGCACGATGCGGCCCTCGGGATCCGCCCCCACCGTCAGGTCGATCACGGCAACGCGCCGATTGACTCCGATCTGGGGCGCCGCGAGCCCGATCCCTGGCGCGGCGTGGCAGGTCTCGAACATGTCCGAGACGAGCGCCGGCAACTCCTCCGAGGCGAGGTCCACGGGCTCGTTTTCCGCCAGCAAGCGGGCGTCCCCGTACTTGACGATGTCTCGGATCATGCGGAGGGTGTCCTCGGTGGCCCAGCACTGTCTCCGGCAGGGTACAGAGCCTTCGGGAGAGCCCGGCGACGTCGATTCATAAGTCTTTTATTCAGAGCATATTTCAAGGCCAGGAACAAGGGTCGTTCGTGGCACGCGAATCGCTCTTCCGAAGGGTGGAGGCACGAAGTCCATGAGGATCAAACGTAGCGGCCTGATGGCAATCGGGTTCGCGATCGTTCTCGCGGGGCCGGCGGCGGGCCAGGAACAGGGCTCGCGCTCGGCCTACTCCTATGTCCGCGAGGTGAGCGGCGAGGTGACGGTCAACTCGCGCTGGAATGGTCGAGTCGAGGCCAGCCGCAACCTGCCGGTTTCGGCGGGCGACGAGCTGGAGGTCTCGGAAACGGGCCGGGCCGAAATCGGGCTGGCCGACGGCAACGTGCTGTATGTCGGGGGCGCCTCGCGCGCCCGCCTGGATTCGATCCGGGATCAACAGGGCGAAAACGACGGCGTGTCGCTCGTGCGCCTCGAGGAGGGATCGCTGATCCTCGCGGCCGTCGGCTCCGACCAGCAATCGATCCCGCGGGTCGACACCGAGGACGCGACCGTCTACTTGCAACCCGGCGGCCGGGCACGCGTCAACTACGACCCGAAGCACGGCACCGTCGTCGTGGCGCGCGCCGGGACGACCGAAGTGCGCACTCGAGAGGGAACCTACCGCGTGCGCGCGGGCGAGTACCTGTTGGTCGCGGGCGACGAAGAGCCCGAGATCGAGCAGGGCGCGTTTTCGCGCGATCGGTTCGACCTGTGGGCGGCCGATCGCTACGCGTCGGTCTTCGAAACTCGCAGCGCGTCCGCGAACTACGTCGATGAGGACTATTCGAGCGACGTCGCCGCGCTCGACGGCTACGGCGACTGGAGCTACAACGATACGTACAGCTCTTACGTCTGGCGGCCCCGGGTGGCGGCCGGCTGGAGCCCCTACGGCTACGGCTCCTGGTACTACACGCCGGCCGGGCTGACCTGGTGGTCCTACGACCCCTGGGGCTGGTACCCGTTCCACTACGGCAACTGGTTCTTCGACGCCTCGTGGGGCAGCTGGTGCTGGTCGCCGGCCTACGTCTATTCGCCGGCCTGGGTGTACTGGGCCTACGCATCGTCCTACGTCGGCTGGTGCCCGGTCGGCTGGTACGGCGGCTATTCGCCCTGGTACAACAACTACTACCGCCGGTGGGGCTGGCACGACCGGGGCGGGATCGCCTTTTCGATCAACGGCCGGTACCCGACACGCCGGGTGGACTTCCGCGGATGGAACTTCACCGGTTCCGGCGGATTCGGCGGCGGTCGCCGGATGGAAGTGATCCCGGGTGCCCGAATGGCCGGTCGCCTGGGAGACACGGTCGCGATCTCGTCGAGGCCCATCGTCGCCACCGCGCGACCCGGCGAGGGGCGGCAGGCAATCCAGAGCTACGTGAGAGAGGCGCCCCGGGTCATCGAGCGCGCGGGGACGGCCGATTCGAGCCGGATGGCTCCCGTGCTGGCCAGAGAGCGAACGCTTCCCCCCGAGACGCTCGAGGCGATGCGCGGACGCGCCGTCATCGCCGACCGAGGCCGGCTGGCCGGACCGGGAGTGGCGGAGATCGCCCCCCGCGGAGCGAGGGTGGACCGGTCGCGCACGATCGAGATGCGGGACTCCGGCTCGATCGACCGAACGGCGCCTCGCGTTGCGAGAGAGGCCCCTTCCGCCTCCCAGCCGGGCATGGCCCGCAGCGCCCCCAACCGCGTCGAGCCCCGAACCGTGATCCGCGGAGACCAGGGCGGTGTCCAAGCCCGGCCTGCCACCCGCGAGCGCGCCGCCCCGGACCAGTGGCGCAGCGCCCCGTCCCCGCCGCGGGAGACTCGTTCCCCGGAGACTCGGGACGCGGGTCCAGACCGCTCGCCCCGCGCGCTCGATCGCGGCCGCGAAGCGCCGCAGGCTCCGCGCGAGAACGTGGCGCCGCGCAGCGACTGGCGCGATCGGCCGCGCCCGAGCGACCGGCCGGCTCCTCAGCGGTCGGCGGACGATTGGCGCTCCCGGTCCGCGGTCCCGCCCGCGCGGCGCGTGATCGAGGGCTCCGTGCCCGGCCGCCGCGCCCCCGAAGGAAACTTCGAGTCCTTCCGCCGCGCCGAGCCGCGCCCGGCGACGCGCAACGACCCGGTCTATCGCCCGAGCGAGCGCCGGCCGTACTCCGCACCGTATTCCGCGCCAGCTCCGCGCCAGTTCGCCCCGCCGCCGCGCAGCGAGATGCGACAGGCGCCGGCTCCCCGGTCCGCTCCGGCGCCGCGCAGCGAGATGCGGTCGGCCCCGGCTCCCCGGTCCGCTCCGGCGCCGCGCAGCGAGATGCGGTCGGCCCCCGCTCCCCGATCGGCTCCGGCACCGCACTCGGCGCCGCGCTCCGCGCCCTCGTCGCGAGGCCCCCATCGCTGACTCCCGCCGACGCGATCTCCTCTCCTCGTTGCCGCGCCTTCGGGCGCGGCTCTTTTTTTCGCGCGCCGCAGGGTCGATCAGTCTTCGGCGGGTGTCACCCAGGGAGGATCGTCCCGGGTCTGCCGCGTGGCCCACAGGTAGGCGGTGAAGGCCGCGGCCGCGGCGTCGAGCTGGTCCTCACGGATCGCCTCGCAGCCGACCGGCAGCTCGAGCCCCTCGGCCCGCAGGATCTCGTATCGGCGCCGCCGCGCCGCCTCGGGTCGCGCCCTCCCCCGGGGCTTCTCGTCCTTGAGCCCCTCCCACAGGTCCCGCAGCCGCGTTTGCACGAAGTCCGTCGCTTCGCGCGGGCCCGCGCCCAGCACGCCGTAGCCTCTCTCCGCCAGCACGCCGGCCACGGCCCCGGCGAGCTCGGGCTCGGAGGCGACGGCCAGCACGAATCCCTCCCGATCGGCCTCCGGCGGCACGAGCCCCGCCCCGGCCGACTCGTGGCTCCACGTGGACAGCCGGCAGCGTCTCAAGCGATCCATCTGACAGACGGTGACGGGCCGGCCGGGCTCCGGCGGTCCCGAGACGGCGAGACCCAGGAACCAGCGGCGCGTCGCGGGGTCGGTCGGCTCGCGGCGCCGGGGAGGCGCGGCGGGGGCGGAGGAGCCTGTGGCCTGGGCGAGTCGCTGCAGCCCGTCGTAGGCGGCATACTTGAAGCTCTCCGAGAGGGTCGGAAAGTTAAAGACGGCGTCCAGGAAAACGTCGATCGTGCCGCCGGAGGCCATCACCAGCATCGGGATGTGAATCAGCTCGGTCGCGTGCTCTCCCATGAGGTGGGCGCCGAGCAGGCGCCGCGTTGCGGGATCGAAAAGGAGCTTCACGAAGCCTTCAAAGTCTCCCGTGATCTGCCCGCGCGCGTTGTTCTCGAAGCGCGCGCGCCCGACCTCGTAGGGCGCCTGCTTCTTGCGCAGATCCTGCTCCGAGGCTCCCACCGTCGCGACTTCCGGGATCGAGTAGATGCCGTACGGCAGGATCGTCGCGAGGGCTCTCTTGTAAGGGATGTCGAAGGCATGGCACATCGCCACCCGCCCCTGCTCCATGGAGGTGGAGGCCAGTCCCGGGAACCCGATCACGTCTCCGACGGCATAGACGTTCGCGGCGGATGTCCGGAAGTGCTCGTCGACGGCGATGTGGCCCCGATCGGTCAAGGCGACGCCGAGTCGGTCGAGGCCCAGCCCCTCCGTGTTGCCGCGCCGGCCCGCGGAGAAGAGGACCTTGTCGGCCTGGAGCCGCCGGCCGGACTTCAGGCGAAGCCGAAGCGCGTTGGTTCGCCGCCCCGCCACACGCTCGACGGACTCGACCGCGTCCCCGAGCAGGATTTCCGCTCCCATGCGCTCGAGCGAGAGCTGGATGCCCGTCGAGAGCTCCTCGTCGACTCCGCCGAGAAGGCGCTCCCTCCCTTCGACCAGCGTGATCCGGGTGCCGAGGGCCGCGAAAAGGCACGCGTACTCGGTCCCGATGACTCCCCCGCCGACCACGGTCATCGAGGCCGGGACGCGGTCGAGATCCAGAATCCGATCGCTGTCGACCACGTCCGGGTCCTTCATGTCGATGCCCGGGGGGGCCACGGGAGAGGAGCCCGTGGCGATCAGGAAGACGCCGGCCGAGAGGAGCCGGTCGGGCGCCCCCGCCTCCCCGGCGACGCGCAGGATTCCCGGCGCATCGAACGACGCCCGTCCGCGGTAGAGCGCGATGCCGTGCCGGTCGAGGTTGCGCCGGATCTGCCTCGTCTGGCGGTCCATGACGTCGTGCAGGCGGCCCACCAGCTGGCGCAGGCTCTTCTTCCGGTCGAGGCGCACGCTCATCCCGTAGAGCTCGCGCCGGCGGAAGCCCGTCAGGTAGAGCGCCGTCTCGCGAAGCGTCTTCGACGGCAGCGTCCCGGTGTGCACCGACGCCCCGCCCACATCCGGGGCGCGCTCGATCAGGGCGACCTTCTTGCCGAACCAGGCCGCCTGAGCGGCGCCCTTTTCGCCGCCGGGCCCCGACCCGATGACGATCAGATCGAAGCGCTCGCCTCCGGGAGGAACGTCCGACATCTTGAAACTCTCGAAAGATCATAGACGCTCCGGGAGGAGCCCGGCCTGGAGCGCCTTAAAATGCGCGCAATGATCCGGCGCCTGGCGGCTCTGCTGCCAAACATGCTCTTCGTGTTCTATTGCACGGCCGTCGGCGTCTACCTGCTGTTGCGCCCCTGGGCAGCAACCGGCCGCGCGCCGGCGATGCTTCCGTCGGGGTTCTTTCGCGGCTTCGTTTCGGGTCTCGGGCTGATCCACCTCGCCGCGGGAATCGCGGACCTCCGCGTTCTGTCCCGGAACCTCTCGGCTCCGCCCGACGCCTCGTGAAGACCCTCTACGTGACCGACCGCGCGGCGGCGGGCGACCTGCGCCTGAAAGAGGTTCTCGCGGCGCTGGCCGGCGCCCGGGACCTCCTCGTGCAGCTGCGCGAGAAGAACACGCCCGACCGCGAGGCGCTGCTCCTCGCGCGGCAGTGCCGGGAATGGCTCGGAGGCGCGGTCCCCCTCTACGTCAACCGCCGGTTCGACATTGCGATCGCGGCCGGGGCCGACGGCGTGCACCTGCCCGCCGACGGACTTCCGCTGCCGCGAGTGCGGGCCAACACGCCGCGCGGGTTCCGGATCGGAGTCTCGACCCACTCCGCCGCCGAGGCGCGCGCCGCCATCGCCGGCGGAGCCGACCTCGTCCTCATCGGGCCGATCTTCGAGACTCCTTCGAAAGCGGCCTACGGCCGTCCGCTCTCCCCCGGCGTCCTCGCGGAATTGCCACCGGCCTCCGAGCACGGCTCCGACGTGCTCGCAATCGGCGGCGTCGAGGAGGAGAAGATCGGCCTGCTCGCGCCGTACCGCGACCGGATCGCGGGTGTCGCCGGCATCCGCCTCTTTCAGGAGGCCGCCGATCCGCGCGGCGTGGCGGAACGGATCTGTTCCCGATGACGCGCGCCGCGGGGCGTCCGGGAGACGAGGCGGCCTGATCCCATGGGAATCCTGATCGGAATCGATCTGGCCGAGGTCGAGCGCGTGGCCGGCGTGCTGGAAAGGTACGGCGAGCGTTTTCTCGCGCGCGTCTTCCTGCCGGGCGAGATCCGGCGCGGGCGGCGCCACCCGAGAGCCTTCGCCGAGCACGTGGCGGGCCGCTTCGCCGCCAAGGAGGCGGCGATGAAGGCGTTGGGCACGGGCTGGCGAGGAGTCTCCTTCAAGGAGATCGCCGTGTTGCGCGAGGGAAGCGGCAAGCCGAGAATCGTCTTCCACGGAAAGGCCTTCGAGCGCGCCCGCCGGCTGCGCGTCGTCTCCGCCGAGCTCTCGATCACGCACACGACGGCGACGGCCGCGGCCGTGGTGGCGCTGGTGACCGAGGACGACGGAGGCGCCCCGACGCCGATCGGCCCGGGACCGCAGCGGAAAGGCGATTTCGGATAAACTCCGGCGCCTTCGCTTCTATGGCCGACGCACCCGACTACAAGGCGACCCTCAACCTTCCGCGAACCGACTTCCCGATGAAGGCGGACCTGCCGCGCCGCGAGCCGGCGCAGCTCGAGGCCTGGAAGGCGATGGACCTCGAGGGAAGGCGGCGCGCGCTCGGAGCCGGGCGCCCCCGTTTCCTTCTCCACGACGGCCCCCCGTACGCGAACGGCCCGATCCACCTCGGCACGGCGCTCAACAAAATCCTGAAGGACATCGTCGTGCGCTGTCGCTCGCTTGCCGGTTTCGACGCGCCCTATGTCCCCGGCTGGGACTGCCACGGGCTTCCGATCGAGCAGAAGGTGGACAAGAAGCTCGGCCCGAAGAAGCGCGAGATGGACGCGGTCGCGATCCGGAAGGCCTGCCGCGAGTATGCCGAGGGGTTCATCGACGTTCAGCGGGAGCAGTTCCGAAGGCTCGGCGTCGGCGGCCTCTGGGACGATCCCTACACGACGATGGACTTCGCCTACGAAGCCGAGATCGCCCTCGCCTTCGGCGAGTTCTACAAGAAGGACCTGGTCTTCCGGGCGCTCAAGTCCGTGCGGTGGTGCTTCACGGACCAGACGGCCCTGGCCGAGGCGGAGCTCGAGTACGTTCAGCGCGAGGACCCGGCGATCTTCGTGGCGTTTCCTCTCGACGATTCACGGGGCTTCATCAACAAGCACATCGATCCTCCAGGGCCGTTGGCAGACTTTCCGGTTTTTCTCTTAACCTGGACGACGACGCCCTGGACAATCCCGTCAAATCTTGCGATCGCAGTCGATCCTGAAGTCGCTTACGAGACTCTTGTTCACGATAAGAAGCTTTATCTCGTTGCCTCGCCCTTGGCTGAGAGCGTGTCCAAGGCGCTGGGCTGGGAATATGACTACGGCCCCCTTTCACTCCTAGGCAACTACCTTCTAGGCCTCCGCTACAAACACCCGTTGCGAAGCGAGATGCGTGGTGAACTCACACCCGAGGAAGAGGCACGCTCCTTCCGGGTCGTGGCGGCCAATTACGTGACCATGGACACGGGCACCGGCCTCGTCCACACGGCGCCCGGCCACGGCGAGGACGACTTCCAGACGGGCCAGCGCGAGAATCTCCCGATCCTCTCGCCGGTGGACGAAGCCGGCCGCTTCACCACGGCCGCGAAGTACAAGGGCAAGAAGGTTCTCGACGCCAACCCGGAGATCGTCGAGGACCTGCGGGCCGCCGGCGCGCTCGTCGGTTACGACCCCGCCTTTCGCCACGACTATCCTCACTGCTGGCGCTGCAAGAAGCCGGTCATCTTCCGCGCGACGGTGCAGTGGTTCGTCAAGCTCGACGACCCGAGGACCGACGTGCGGGGCCGCGCGCTCGACGCCATCGCGAAGGTCTCCTGGGTGCCCCCCTGGGGCGAGAAGCGCATCGCCGGCATGGTCGAAAACCGGCGCGAATGGGTCATCTCGCGGCAGCGCCGGTGGGGCTCCCCAATCACGCTTCTCTACGCGGTCCGGGACGGCGAGCGCGCGGACGTGTACCCGTGGGCGGACGATCCCGAGGAGCAGCGCCGGTTCTTCGACCACGTCGGCGCGATCTTCCGCCGGGAGGGAGGCGACGCCTGGTTCGCCCGGCCCGCGGAGGATTTTCTGCCGCCCGAGGCGAGCCGCCGGGGCGCCGATCGGTTCGAGAAGGAGACCGACATCCTCGACGTCTGGTTCGACTCGGGCGTCTCGCATCTGGCCGTGCTTCGCCACGGGCGGTGGCCGGAGCTGGCCCCCCGGGGCGAGGGCCCGCCCGCCGACCTGTACCTCGAAGGGCACGACCAGCACCGGGGCTGGTTCCAGTCCTCGCTTCTGACTTCCGTCACGCTCTTCGGCGAGGCGCCGTACCGCGAAGTCGTCACGCACGGCTTCTTTCTCGACACGAGCCGCGCCAAGATGTCCAAGTCGCTCGGCAACGTCATCGATCCGCAGGACCTGGTCGCCCGGTTCGGCGCCGACATCGTCCGCCTGTGGGTCTCGAGCCTCGACTACCGGGACGATATGCCGATCTCCGAGGAGATCCTGTCGCGGTGCGCGGAGGGGTACCGCAAGATCCGCAACACGGCGCGGTACCTGGTCTCCAATCTCTACGACTTCGACCCGGCCGCCGACGCCCTGCCGGCGGATCGGCTCCAGCCGCTCGACCGCTGGGCGGCCGTGCAGACGCGGCAGCTGTCCGCCCGGCTCCGGGGCGCGTACGAGCAGTACGAGTTTCACGTCGTCTACCACTCTCTGGTCAACTTCTGCGCGACGACGCTCTCGGCCTTCTACCTCGACGTCCTGAAGGACCGGCTCTACGCGTCCCACCCCTCTTCCCCGGCCCGCCGCTCCGCGCAAACGGTCCTGCATCGGATCGCGCGCGCCCTGGCCACCCTCTCGGCGCCCGTCCTGCCCTTCACGGCCGAGGAGATCTGGAAAGAGCTGCCCCGACCGAAGGAAGAATCGGTTCACCTGGCGCGTTTCGAGACGCTGGATGACGCGCCCGAAGCCGTTTCCTCGCCCGAGGCCTGGGACCGTTTGACCCAGTTGCGAGAGGAAGTTACCGCGATGCTCGAAGAGGCGCGCCAGGACAAACAGATCGGGTCCTTCCTGCAGGCCGCCGTCGTTCTGACCTCGAGCCCCGATCTCGACCGCGACCGCGCCGCGACCGGGACCGAAGGACCGGCTCTGGCCGACCTTTTCATCGTCTCGGAAGTGGCCGTCGCCGCTCCGTCGGAGGGCGGGCGCGAGTCCCGGGCCTACCCGGGCCTGCGGCTCGAGTTCCGCAAGGCCCTCGGGCGGCGCTGCGACCGGTGCTGGAAGGTCACCCCCGAAGCGGAAACGGAGGGCCTCTGCCGGCGGTGCCGCGAGGTCCTGGCCGAGCTCGGAGCAGCCGCGGGGGCGCCGCGATGATCGGAGGAATCCGGCTGAAAGAGAGCACGCTCTACCGCTCGGGGTATCTGGTCGTCTCCCTGGCGGTGCTGCTGCTCGATCAGTGGACCAAGGGAATCGTGACGCGCGCCTTCGAGGTCCACCAGACGAGCAGCGTGATCGCCGGACTCTTCGACATCACCTACGTGCGCAACAGCGGCGCCGCCTTCGGCCTCTTCGCCTCCGTGGACTCCTCGATCAAGGCGATCCTCTTGAACAGCGTCGCCGTTCTCGTCTTCCTGGTCGTCTCGGCGTACGCCCTGCGCTCCTCGCACCGCAGCATCCGGCTTCAGATCGGTTTCGCGCTGATCCTCGGGGGCGCGGTCGGGAACCTGCTCGACCGCGTTCGCTTCGGCTACGTTGTGGATTTCCTCGATTTCTCGATCTCGGGACACCACTGGCCCGCCTTCAACGTCGCCGACTCCGCCATCTGCGTGGGAGTAGGCCTTCTCTTCCTCGACATGCTGCGAAACGAGAGCGAAGAGGCCGCGGGTCCCCCGCCCCCGGCCCGCGCCGGGAGCTAGGCGATTTTCCCGCGGCTGATCCAGATCGGGTCCTTCTACCTTCCGACGTACGGCGTCCTGCTCGCCACCGCCTACCTGACGGCGATCTGGCTGCTGCGCCGAAAGGCCATCGCCGAAGGGCTGCCCGACCAGAAGATCCTGGACCTTTCCCTCTACATTCTCGCCGCGGCGATCCTGGGCGCGAAGGCCCTGCTCGTGATCGTCGAATGGCGGCACTACCTCGACCGGCCGGGGGACCTGGTGGAGGTCATCCGATCGGGCGGCGTCTTCTACGGAGGGCTGATCTGCGCCTCGATCGTCGGAATCGGTTACCTGCGCAAGCACCGCCTGCCCGCCTGGCGGGTGGCCGACATGGCGGCCCCGTCGATCGCGCTGGGCGAAGCGATCGGCCGCTGGGGATGCTTTGCGGCGGGATGCTGCTACGGGAAACCCTCCGAGGGCCCTTTCCGCGTCACGTTCACCGACCCGTTCGCCCACGACGCCGTCGGCACGCCGTTGAACGTCCCCCTCCACCCGACCCAGATCTACCTGTCGGTGAATGCCTTCGTGATCTTCCTGATCCTTCAGTGGGCCTACCGGAGGCGAACCTTCGACGGCGAAGTCTTCTGGCTGTACGTCCTGCTCTACTCGATCACGCGCGGGATCATCGAGATCTGGCGGGGAGATTTCGTGCGGGGCTTCGTGATCCCGGGAGTGCTGTCGACCTCGCAGTTCATCGGGCTGCTCGCCGCGCTCGCCTCGCTCGGAATGCTCTACTATCTTTCGAGGCGGCGGCGGGCGGAAGCCTAGAGCAGTTGTCAGTTATCAGTTGTCAGTTGTCAGTTATCAGTTCTCAGTTGACAGTTTTGGAAACTGAAAACTGAAGACTGAGAACTGACAACTTCTCCATGATCCGCCGCTTCCAGGTCGGGGCGCCCTCCGCCGGGACGCGGCTCGATCTCTTTATCGTCTCCACCTGCTCGGACCTCTCGCGCGCCCGCATCCAGAAGCTGATCGAGGAAGGCGCGGTGCGGCTGTCCGGAGCGCCGGCCAAGCGCTCGCACCTGGTCCGGGCGGGGGACGAAGT
>JBLMXY010000097.1:0-9112 GCA_050257975.1 Acidobacteriota bacterium | reverse complement strand
GCTCCTCACCAGATTGAACTTCAGCATCTCGGTGTAGGAGACCCTCGAGTCGAGGTCTTCCCGCGCGATCTTCAGGTGCTGGGTCAGCCCCTCCAGCACGAGCTCCATGCCGAGCGAGAGCTCCTCCGGGGTGGCCGGCTCGAAGCGCTCCTCCACGGCCTTGCGCAGCCCCGGCACCGCTTCGAGCGCGGCGAGGTGCTTCGCAAACGGGGTGTCGTCCGACAGTGTGACCTTGTTTCCGGCGGCGAACCATTCGACGATCGGCTCGTAGAGCGGGTGGATCTTCTCGGGCGCCGGCGCGCGGCCGCGGCGGGGGGAGGGGCCCTCGTCGGCGGTCTCCTCGAGCTCCGCGCGCCGCCGCTCCGTCGGGCGGCCGGAATCGGGAGCGGGAAACTTGGCGTCGAACAGCTTCTTGACCGCCGCGCCGATCAGCTTCTTGGCGACGACCTCGGCGCCCTGCTGCTCTCCCTCGTAGACCATTTCGACCTTGCCCGTGATGGCGGGCAGGGTCGCCGGAAGGTCGCAAAGCCGCGGGAAAACGCGCTCCTCGCGGTTGACGAGCCCGCGGCGCTCGAGGTTCGAGACGAGCACTTCGATCGCCGAGATCGGCATCCGCGCCGAGACGCCGGACGACTGGTCGACGAACTCGCTGCTGCGGGCTGCAAACGCGATCTCCTCGATCAGTTCCCGGAAGAAGTCGGGCACCTCGACGCGGGGCCGCCCGTCCCGCTCGACCCAGGCCTCCTGGGCCGTGATCTTCGCGGCGGTCTTCACGTCGTCGGGGTAGTGGGTGAGGATCTGAGAGGAGATCCGGTCCTTCAACGGCGTGATGATGTTGCCGCGGTTGGTGTAGTCCTCCGGATTCGCTGAGAAGACGAGCAGGATGTCGAGCGGGATCCGGATCGGGAAACCGCGGATCTGCAGGTCGCGCTCCTCCAGGATGTTCAGCAGCCCGACCTGGATGCGCGGCTGGAGGTCCGGGAGCTCGTTGATCGCGAAGATGCCGCGGTTGGTGCGGGGGACGATCCCGAAATGGATGACTTCCTCGTCCGAGTAGGAGCGCCGCTCGGTGGCGGCCTTGATCGGGTCGACGTCTCCGATGAGGTCCGCGATCGTGACGTCGGGCGTCGCGAGCTTCTCCCGGTACCGCTCCTCGCGCGGGATCCAGGCGATCGGCGTCGAGTCCCCCTTCTCCGCCAGGATGCGCCGGCCGTACTTGGTGATCGGAAGGAAGGGATCCTCGTTCAGCTCGCTGCCGGCGATCGCGGGAATCTCGGGATCGAGCAGGTTGACGAGCAGGCGCAGCAGCCGCGTCTTGGCCTGTCCGCGCAGTCCCAGCAGAAGCAGGTCGTGCTTGGACAGGATCGCGTTGTGGAGGGCCGGCAGGACCGTCGTCTCGTATCCGTGGATGCCGGGAAACGGGTTCTGGCCGGACTCGAGCGCCCGGCGCAGGTTCCCGCGCAGCTCGTCCTTGACTCCCCGCGGCCGGTAGCCGCTGGCTTTCAAATCTCCGAACGTGGCGGATCTACTCAAGGGTCACACCTTTCATCTCGTCGGCATCGCCGCGGCTACCTGCCGGCGTTTCGGGAGACTCACCCGGGACGGATGGCCGGGACGTTCTCGTCCGGGCGGAAAAACGGGCGCGAGGGGCGTCCGGCGAGCGCAGCGGACCGCTCCGCGAAGGCCTCGAGCCTCTCCCTCTGGAGCCCCACGACGAGTCTCTCGACGCGGCCGCTTCCGCCCACACAGACGAACGTCGGGACGCTCGAGAGCCCGAGGGCCTCCGAGACGCGCCACGGGGGAGGGTCGTAGAGGGTCGGCACCGCGACGCCGAGCCGGTTGCGGAACGCGGCGGTCTGCTCCGGGTCGTCCTGGGAGACCGCCAGGACCGAGAGTCCCCGTCCTTCGCCGATCTCCTGAAGGCGCTCGACGAACGGGATGGCCATCTCGGAGGTCGGGCACTCCGTATGGAAGAAGGCGTAGACCGCTTCGCCAGCGGGCGCGGGCGCGGGCTTGCCGTCTTCGGTGCGAAGGTCGTGGATCGGAAACGCGGTTCCGGGACCCGGAGAGGCCACCGGCCGATTATAGACTCTGGCCCCCGGTGGGCCGGGCTGTCGAGGAAGGCGAGCGATGAAGAGGAAGCGGCGACCGGCTGCGCGCCGCCGAGGCGCTCGCGCCGCGGCCGGCCGGCGCGGCCTATCGAGGCGCGATTTCGTGAAGGCCGCCGCGACGCTCGCGGCCGCGGGCGCGCTGCCCGCCTCGTGCGGAGGCGAGAAGCGCAAGGCGCCGGCGCGGGCGAAGAAGGCGCTCAAGATCCTTCAGTGGAGCCACTTCGTCCCCGGGTACGACCGGTGGTTCGACGGCGTCTTCACCCGGGAATGGGGCGAGCGCAACGGGACGGAGGTGATCGTCGACCACGTCTCCGCGACGGAGGTCAACGCGCGGGGCGCCGCCGAAGCCGCGGCGGGGAAAGGGCACGACCTCCTCCTCTTCCAGTCTCCTCCGGCGTCCTACGAGGACCGGGTCATCGACCATCGGGAGATCCTGGAGGCCGTCGCGCGCCGGCACGGCGCCCCGATCGACCTCGCGCGGCGCTCGTCGGTCAACCCGAGGACGGGCAGGGCCTTCGCCTTCGTCGATTCCTTCGTGCCCGACCCGGGCAACTACCGCATCGATCTGTGGGGAGAGGCCGGCTATCCAAACGGGCCGGACACCTGGGAGGACCTGCGCGCGGGCGGGCGCCGCATCCGGGAGACCCGGGGAATCCCGGCCGGGATCGGCCTGTCGCCTGAGCAGGACTCGAACATGGCGCTGCGCGCGCTGCTGTGGTCCTTCGGCGGGGCGGAGCAGGACGGCAACGGCGCCGTCGTGATCAATTCGAAGGAGACCGTCGAGGCCCTCGCCTTCGCCAGGGCCCTGTATCGCGAGGCGATGACGCCCGAGGTGTTCACGTGGGATCCCTCCTCGAACAACCGCATGATCCTCTCGGGCCGAAGCTCCTTCGTGCAGAACGCCATCTCGGTGACCCGCTCGGGGGAGAAGGAGAACCCCGACCTGACGCGCCGGATCGGCCTGTGCCCGCCGCTCGCCGCGCGCAGGAGGCTCGCGTCCGCGCATCTGACCAACTGCTACGTGATCTGGAAATTCGCGGACAACCGGGAGGGCGCGAGCCAGTTTCTCGTGGACCTGATGGACGCGTTTGCCCGGGTCTTCGAGGAAAGCGAGTTCTACAACTTCCCCTGTTACCCGTCGACCGTGCCGGATCTCGAGGCGCGGCTCGCGGCGGATCGCAAGGGCGAGCCCCGCGGCAAGTACCGGATCCTCGCCCGGGCCTTCGACTGGTCCGTCAACGTCGGCTTCCCGGGCTACGCGACCGCGCCGATCGACGAGGTCTTCCAGACCTTCCTGATCCCCAACGCCTTCGCCCGCGTCGCGCGGGACGATCTGACGCCGGCCGAAGGGGCGCGGCTTCTCGAGCGCGAGCTTGCGCGCGTCTTCGGCCGCTGGCGCGCGGGGGCGGCCTGACGTGGCGGGCCCGCGGACGTTTCCGGACCACTTCTCCTCGGCCGCCGCGGAATACGCGCGGCACCGGCCGGACTATCCCGCGGAGCTCTTCGACTACCTGGCGGCGCTCGCGCCGGGCCGGCGGCGCGCCTGGGACTGCGCGACGGGCAGCGGCCAGGCGGCCGTCGGCCTGGCGCGCCTCTTTCGGGAGGTCCTCGCGACCGACGCGAGCGCGCAGCAGATTTCGCAGGCCCGGCCGCACGCCCGGGTGCGATACCGGGTCGCGCCGGCGGACGACTCGGGGCTCGAGGCCGGCAGCGTCGACCTGGTCACGGTCGCCCAGGCCCTCCACTGGTTCGACCGGCCGCGCTTCTGGCAGGAGGCGCGCCGGGTCCTTCTTCCCGGCGGAGTGATCGCCGTCTGGTGCTACGACCTGATGCGCGCCGACGAGGAGGTGGCCGCCGTCATCCGTC
Source organism: Acidobacteriota bacterium (assembly GCA_050257975.1). Classification (GTDB taxonomy): domain Bacteria; phylum Acidobacteriota; class Thermoanaerobaculia; order UBA5066; family Gp7-AA6; genus DATBFU01. The sequence goes on along the minus strand of JBLMXY010000097.1, from coordinate 5,135 downwards.
GTTTCTATCGCGACGTCGTCGGGCCTTACTGGCCACCCGAGCGCGTCCTGACCGAGCAGCGGTACCGGACGATCGACTTTCCGTTCCCCGAGGAAACGCCGCCGCCTTTTCGCATGGAGAAGCGCTGGTCTCTGCCGGACCTGGTGGGGTACCTCGGGACCTGGTCGGCGGTCCGGCGCTACCGGGAGACCCTCGGCGAGGACCCGGTCGGGCCCGTCTCCGAGCAACTGGCCCGCGTCTGGGGGCCGCCGGACCGGCCTCGCCGCGTCTTCTGGGACCTCGCCCTGAGGGTCGGGCGGAACGCATAGAATCTCACCCGAAATGGCCGTTTACGACCGGCTGCGCCGGCCCCTCTCGAACCTGAGGCTTTCGGTCACCGACCGCTGCAATCTGCGCTGCCAGTACTGCATGCCGGAGCGGGACTACGTCTGGCTGCCCCGGCGGGACATTCTCGACTTCGAAGAGATCAGCCGGCTGGTCGACGTCTTCGCCGAGCTCGGCGTCGAGCGCGTGCGGCTGACCGGCGGCGAGCCGCTCGTGCGGCGGAATCTGCCGGAACTGGTTCGGCTCCTGGCCGCGAAGGACAGCCTCCGGGATCTGGCGCTGACGACCAACGGCGTCCTGCTCTCCGACCAGGCGGCCGCCCTGTGGGAAGCGGGCCTTCCGCGCGTCACGGTCAGCCTGGACACGCTCGTGCGGGAGCGATTCCAGCGGCTCGCGCGGTTCGACGAGCTGCCGCGCGTTCTCGCCGGGATCGAGGCGGCGGCGCGGGCCGGCTTCTCTCCGCTCAAGATCGACACGGTCGTCATCCGCGGGGTCAACGACGACGAGCTGCTGTCGTTGATCGCGTACGCCCGGGACGTCGGCGCCGAGGTGCGGTTCATCGAGTACATGGACGTGGGCGGCGCCACGCTCTGGTCGAGAGAGAAGGTGGTCTCGCGCTCCGAGATGCTCGAGCGCATCGGGCGGGCGCTCGGGCAGGTCCGGGAGCTTCCGCCGGAAGGCTCCGCGCCGGCCGACCGGTTCCGGCTGCCCGACGGGACCGTGTTCGGGATCATCTCGTCGACGACCTCGCCTTTCTGCCGATCCTGTGACCGGAGCCGCCTGACGGCCGACGGTCTCTGGTACCTCTGCCTCTACGCGACGAAGGGAATCGATCTGCGGGGACCGCTGCGCTCGGGATCCTCTCCGGAGCAGATCCGCGCCCTGATCGCTTCTGCCTGGACTGCTCGAGCCGACCGGGGCGCCGAAGAGCGCCTGGCGCTCCACGACCGCGCGTCGCTGCTCCCGGCCGAAACGCTTCGGCGCGACCCGCACCTGGAGATGCACACCCGGGGGGGATGACAGGGATGTCCGAGGAAACGCCCGAAGCCGTTGCCGGCCTGACCGGCGCCCGCGCAACCTCGCTCGAGCGCATTCCGACGCGCAGCCGCGAGAGCGCCGTGACCGCCTCCTCCTGGCGCCTTTCCGTAACGAGCGCCGAAGGAGACGGCGCCATCGTGCTCGTCGAGACCTCGGCTTCGGAAGAGTTCTTCCGCGGCGAAGGCGTCTTCCTCGGCTGGCCGCCGGAGCGGCTGCGAGCCGCCTACGAGGTCCTCCGTCCGCGGAGCGAGGAGCGAGCCATGGAGATGCCGCAGCTCGGCTAGGGGTCGGAGTCCTACGACATCGCCGCGTCTCGCGCCGCGTAAAGCACCCGACCGCCAACGTCCTTTTGCTCGCATCGAGCCCGACGTAGCCGGTACCCTTCTCCATGACAAGCTCTTCCCATGCGGCTCTGCCACTTCGCCTGCTAACCCGCGACCTTGCGATCGCGAACCGGTCGTTTCCGGATCGTTCGAGCAACGGCGAGGGATCCCGAGCTCGGCGGGCTGCCAGTCGGGGACCTTCCTCCACCGCGCCTCGCCGTGATTCCGCCGGAGTGAGCCAACCGCCCCACTTACCTCGGCCGCTTCCCTCCGTTCGCTCCGGCTCTCCGTCACGCGAATCGGGCCGTTCGTCCCTCCTGGCATCCCAGAGGGGTCGTGACTCGTAGCATCTGCAGAGGGATCCGATGCGCTCGATCGCTCCTTTGACGGGCCGCTCGGCGGCCGCCGCGTTTGCCGCAGCGGCCCTCGTTTGCGCCGCGGCGAAGCCGGGACCATCGCAATCGCCAGACGCCGCCGAGGCGGCCCGCATTTTCTGCGGCTACGTCGAAGCGCGCGCCCGGCACGACTTCGCGAGAGCGAGCGCGCTCACGGCGGCCGACATTCGCTGGCTCGACGCCGAAGGCCGCAATCACCCGAAGAACGACGCGCGTCTGAAGACCATGCTCGCCTGGGAAGAGGTCATGGGGGCCAAATGGAGCTGCCGCGTTCTCTCCTTCGCCGATGGCTGGCTCGAGGCCGAGGTCACGGAGCAGAACCGGATGTACGACGCGCTCGGCGTCGGAGCGCTCGTCTTGCGGCACCGGGTCCGCGTCGAGGGAGGGCAGATCCACGAGGGGCGTGCGCTCGCCGAGTGGACGACGGGACGCGACGAGGAGCAGGCATTCGCCGACTTCAAGAAATGGCTCCGGTCGCTTCCCGAGAAGCGACGGGCGGGGTTGCTCGAAGACGGCGGCCTCGTCTACGACGCCGAGAGCGCGCGGCGAGAGCTTCCGCTGCTGGACGAATGGGAGAAGGCGCATCCTCCGGCGCGGCAGCTCCTCTCCGAAGCGCTCGATCAGCTCGGCGGCGCCGAGCGCGTCGCGAAGGTCGAGGCCTGGCTCGTCGAAGGCAAGGGGAGCGAGAACCTTTCCGGCGAGCTCCAGGGCCTCTCGCCCGACGAGCCCACCTGGCGGCCACACGAAGAGACGATCGCCGTCGTCGCGTCGTCGGGCAGCGTCGCCTGGCAGCGCCGCACGGAACGAAACGATCGGAGTCTGCGGTGGCGCCGCTTCCTCTACGAGCCGAACGCCTTCGGCTGGGTGGACTTCAACGCGGGGTACGGCGTGAAGCGGCCGCGCGAGGTCCCCGAGGCCCAGCGCCAGGCCATGGCGCGCCGCGTCCCCCACCTCCTCCTTCTGGAGGCCGCCACGCGCGCAAGACGCCTCGTCATGACGGCCGAGGGGAGGCTCGGCGGCGCCCCCCGTGAGGCGGTCGAGGCGGTGCTCTCGGACGGCAGCCGTCTGACGCTCCTTCTTTCGAGGAACCCGCGGACGCTCGCGGGCATCGAGTACGTCGCCTATCTTCCCGGGCTCGGTGATTCCATCGTCGCGTGGGAGTGGCGCGGATGGCACACGGACCCGGCCCTCGGCATGGCGCCCGCCGGCCATCGCCTTCGCGTCAACGGCGCAATCTTCCAGGAGGTCGAGTACGCGCGCTATGCCGCCGCGGGGAGCGACGCCGCGGCGATGCTGCGGATCCCGAAGGATCTCGCTCCCCCCTCCGGCGCCGCCCCGCGTCCCGATGCGCCGCCGCCGGCGGGTGCCGCCTCCGGCGAGGTCGCTCCGGGTGTGCACGTCGCGCAGATCCGCGGCTTCACGACGAGCTTCGTCGAGCTTTCGGACTTCGTCGTCCTTTTCGACGCGCCCGCCTCCGCCCCCGGGCTCGAAGCGATCCCGGCGACCGGCACCGCCGACAGCGAGCGCGTGACCGAGGAGCTCCTCGCGGAGATCGCGCGCGCGTCACCCGGCAAGCCCGTGCGCTTCGTCGTCTTGAGCCACCACCACAGCGATCACATGGGCGGCGTTCGCGCGTTCGCCGGACGAGGCGTGACGTTCCTCGCGGCGCCAGGACACGCGGCGGCCGTGCGGCGGGCGCTCACCGCGCCTCACGCGTTGGCGCCCGACCGTTGGAGCGGCGACGGCCGGGAAGCGAGTGTCGAGGCGGTGCCGGACCGCCGCGTCATCGGCGACGGCCATCGCCTCCTCGAGGTCATCAACGCCGGCGCAAATCCCCACACCTCCGAGAGCCTTTTCATCTGGCTGCCGAAGGAGCGGCTCGTCTTTCAGGGAGATCTCTTCTACTACGAGGAGGGGGAGCCCTTCCCGCCGCCCGGCCGCGAGATGATGGACCGATTCTTCGCCGCCTGGCTCTCGACGCACCGCCTGGCCCCCAGGGCGATCTACGGCGTCCACTACGCCGGCGCGGCGCCGTCTGCCGCGCTCGAGCTCTCGGCTCGTTGATGGCCGCGCGGAGGACCGCCGATTACTGGTCGCTTCGGATCATCTACTTGACCGCCTAGGGGGGCGGCGCGGCCTCGGCGAGCGCCCGCCATTCTTCGGCGTCGAGCCGCGCGGAAGCCGCGGGGTAGTACACGGTCTTCATCTCCGCCTCGTGCGCCGTCAGGCGCCTCTCGAGATTATCGACCAGGCCGAGGACGTCCGCCATCGGCGCGCGCCGGGCGAGCTCCGAAAGCAGGAAGCGCGTCAGCTCCCGGAGCTGGACGTACTCGAGACGCACCTCTCGTTGCGGGTCGCGTCCCGGCAGCGCCGCGCGAAGAAGGGCCGGGAGGAGAACCCGCTCCTCCGCGGCCGTCCATCGGCAGAGGCGCTCGTGGAAGTCGGAGAGAGCCATCCGATAGGCCGCCTCGTCCCGGCGCTCGAGGGCCCCGCGGAACTCGTCGAAGCGGCGGCGCAAGGACTCCTGCGCCGCGAGGAGCCCCTGGGCGTCGGGAGTCACCGGCTAGATGCCGGCCAGGCCCGGCTCGATGCGGGCGAGCCCCTGGTCGGCGGCCCACAGGTCGAGCGACAGGGAGACGAGGTCGTCCACCTCCGGGATCGGGCGGGCGTCCTCCGAGAGGTCGATCGACTTGACGTATCGGTGGCAGGTCTCGCAGGCTTCGATTCGCACCGCCGGATGAGCCTCGGTCTGGAAGGAGGGCAGCTTGTGCGGATCCTCCTCGAAGCAGGAGGGGCACCGGATGCGCTCGAAGAGCCACTCCCCGCCGCAGAGGGCGCAGGCGAGCATGCGCCGCGCCCCCTCCATGACCGAGCCGTCGCGCCGCGCCGAGACCCACGGCGCCCCGCCGCAAAACGGGCACTGGCCGCGGCGGTGGACGCGGTCCGGGGCGCGGTTGATCGAGCGCAGGAACTCGACGTAGGGGCGCAGAATGGCCCGGGAGAGGTAGTCCTCGGTCGAGGGCCGGTCTCCGGCCCAGTAGACCAGCAGGCGCGT
>JBLMXY010000096.1:0-2663 GCA_050257975.1 Acidobacteriota bacterium | reverse complement strand
CGCGTTCCGACACGCAGCGTGGCGCTCACCCGCGGAACGCCCATTTCATGCAGCACCTCGTGACACCGCCGCACTGCGGCGAACACCTCATCCCAGTCGCCCTCGATGTTGGTGCCGTAAGCGTGCAGCGCCGTCTTGAGGCCGGCCTCCTTGAGGACCCGCTCGCACGCCGCAATGTAACTCGACAGGGACAGGCCAACCCCGAGGGGGACGACGGAGAGATCGACGAGGACCTTCATGCGCGCTCCTCCGGGCATCCTACGCCCGCGAGACGGCAGGGCCTGTGGGCCTGGGGTAGTCTCTCTCGTAAGGTGACCGGTACAACGGATCCGCGGATCGGGGAACGCGTCTCCCATTACTCGGTCGTTCGCCGACTCGGGAGCGGCGGCATGGGCGTCGTCTACGAGGCCGAGGACTCTCGCCTCGGGCGCCGCGTCGCGCTGAAGTTCCTTCCGCCCGAGCTCGCCCGGGACGTTTCATCGCTCGAGCGCTTCCAGCGCGAGGCGCGCGCCGCGTCGGCGTTGAATCATCCCGGAATCTGCACGGTTTACGCCATCGAAGAGCACCAGCGGCAGCCCTTCATCGTCATGGAGCTCCTCGAAGGCCAGACGCTCACACAGATGATGGCAGCGCGTCCGGCGATCGACGTGGAGAACCTGCTCTCCGTGGGCATCCAGATGGCCGACGCCCTCGAGTCGGCGCATGCCCGGGGCATCGTGCACCGCGACATCAAGCCGGCGAACGTCTTCGTGAACGCGCACGGGCAGGTGAAGATCCTCGACTTCGGCCTGGCCCGGATCGAGGTCGCACGCCGGGGGGCCGACGGGGCCGTCTCCCGGCTCGAGACCGTCGAGGCTCAAAAAGACCTCACGACGCCCGGCACGGCGATGGGCACGGTGTCGTACATGTCCCCCGAGCAGGCGCGCGGACAGCCCGCGGATGCCCGCACGGACCTCTTTTCGCTCGGGGCCGTCCTTTACCAGATGGCGACGGGCACACTGCCCTTCGCTGGCGAGACGTCCGCGGTCGTCTTCGACGCGATCCTCAACCGGGATCCGCGCCCGGTCGCGCAGCTGAATCCCGCGCTTCCACCCGAACTCGGGCGCATCCTGGACAAGGCGCTCGAGAAGGACCGTAACCTGCGCTACCAGACGGCCACAGACCTGAAGACCGATCTCATGCGCCTGAAGCGCGACATGGACTCCGGCAGGAAACGCGATGCCGGGACGAGCGACGCGCGCGGCGGCAGAAGCCGGCAGGCCGAGAAGTCCGTCGCCGTCCTCTACTTCGAGAACCTCTCCGGGGCGAAAGAGGACGAGTACTTCCGCGACGGCATCACCGAGGACATCATCACGGAGCTTTCGAAGATCAAGGGGCTGAACATCTTCTCGCGCCCCACGGTCCTCGCCTATCGCGACAAGCCGGTGACGCCGGCGCAGATCGGGCAGCAGCTGGGCGCGGCCTACGTCCTCGCGGGGAGCCTGCGCCGGGCCGGCACTCGGCTGCGGATCAACGTTCAGCTCGTCGACACCCAGACCGACTTTCCTCATTGGTCGGAGCGGTACGACCGCCAGATGGAGGACGTCTTCGAGGTGCAAGACGAGATCGCGCGCAAGATCGCCGAAGCCCTCCGCGTCACGCTTTCTCCCCAGGAGAAGGCGGCCCTCGCCGCCAAGCAGACCGAGAACCTACAGGCGTACGACCTGTACCTCCGCGGAAAGAACTACGCACGGCGTCTCACGCGGCAGGACTTCGAGTTCGCCCTCCAGATGTTCGAGAACGCGGTCGCGCTGGATCCGGACTTCGCGCTGGCCCACGCCGCCATCGCGAACGTTTGCGCGCAGACCTATTACAACTACGACCACGATCCCGCCTGGCTTCAGCGCGCCAAGGCGGCCTCCCGGAAGGCCGTCGCCCTCCGCCCGGAGCTTCCCGAGCCGGTCGTCGCGCAGGCCTGGATTCTCCACGCAGAGGACAAGAACGACGAGGCTGTGCGCTGCGTGCGGCAGGCCATCGAACGAAAGAGCGACTGCGAGGGGGCCTACTACATCCTCGGCCGCGCACTCTTCGCGTCGGGGCGCTACCAGGAGCTCGCCTCCGTCGCGGACGCGGCCATGGAGACGAGCGGTCAGGACTACAACATCTACGTCCCGATCCTCAACGCCCTCGGCGCGCTGGGGAAGGATGAGACGCTCCGGAACGTTCGCCAACGCCAGATCCTGGCGCTCGAGAATCACCTGAGGTCGGTTCCGGAGGATGCGCGCGCACGTGTTCTTCTCGCAGACGAATACGCCTCCTCGGGTCGGCACGAGGATGCAATCCGTGAAGCCAACCTCGCTGTCGCTTTGCGTCCGAACGACGCGATCGTCCTGTACAACCTCGCGTGCACATTCTGCAACATGGAGAAGAAGCCGGAGGCTCTCGACGCCCTCCGGAAAGCCTGGAACGCGGGCTTCAAGGACTCGGACTGGGCCCGCCGCGACCCGGACCTGGCCCTCCTGCATGGCGACGCCGAGTTCGACCGGCTCTACCCCGAGCGCCCGGCCGGCGGCTGAGAGCGGCGGTCAGCCGGGAACCGTGTGCCAGCGCGCCCCCGGGATCTCGGCAGCTTCGCAGGCCATCCTCAGGAGCAGAGCGCTCCCTTCGGCCCGTTCAAAGAGTCG
>JBLMXY010000095.1:0-22107 GCA_050257975.1 Acidobacteriota bacterium | reverse complement strand
AAGGACCGCCCGGCTCAGGATGTGACGCTTGTGGCGCCGATGGCCAGTCTCCTGGTGCGCCACGACCTGCACCCTGCCGTGCAGTACTTGCTGCTCCAGGCTGCCCAGGACATCCACTCGGTCCCCGGCATTCTCCGCAGGCCCGGCCAGTTTCCGGCCGCCGAGCCGCAGGACGTCCCGCTGTCGAGAGAAGCGCACACCTATTACAAATCGGGCGGAAGTTTTTTCCAGCGGCACCTTCCGTTCTGGCTCGCCGTCATCGCCTCTCGCCTCCTGGTCGTGCTCGTGCCGCTGGTGGGCCTCCTCTACCCTCTCCTGCGCGTCCTCCCTCTCGTTCTCAGCTTCGCTTTCGAGCGTCGCGTCAACGCCCTGTACGCCGAGCTGCGCCGGATCGACGCGCGGATCGCCGCCGGGGACCCCTTGCCGGAGATCTCGGCGGATCTCACGCGTTTGGACGAGCAGATCGGGCGGACCCGCGTTTCGGCCTCCCGTGCCCGCGAGCTCTACGCGCTCAAGCACCACGCCAGCCTCGTTGCCGACCGGCTGCGCGCCGCGAAGCCGCCGGTGGGTTCTGGCGGGCGGCAGGGTCCTTAGGCGTCCGACTCCCGCCGCGTGAAGACGGGCGGCCCTGCCGGCTGGGAGTCGCCCTCTACCCTGATGACATGGACGCGGGCTACGTTCCTGTCTTCGCCGGCGTTTCGGCGGACTCCGGCGGCTCTTCGACCGGGCTCCACGTCTTGTCGGGGTTGTAGCGCTCCATCTTCTTGAACGCCTCGACGGTCTTCGGCCCCAGGTCTTTCTCGTAGACGACGCCGTCGTGGCTCACGATGAAGGTCTTCACGCCGGTCACCCGGTAGTCGGCCGGCGCCGCCACGAGCGCGAAGCCGCCGATCATGACCCCCTTCACGACGAAATCGATCTTCCCGAGCGGCGCCGCGGGACCCTGGCCCTTGAGGACCTTGAAGTAGTAGCCGTGGAAAGGCTCGGCCTTCTTCGAGTAGCCCTCGGCGATCGCGCGGGCGAGTTCCTCCCCCAGCGGCCCTCCAAAGGTGCCGTCAGGATTGCGCCACACGAGGCCGTCCTGCTTCCCTTCGGTGCTGATGATCTTCTGTGCGTACTGGTTGAGGCCGGAGCCGTCGTGCTTCTCGAGCGCGTACTCGTGCTGCGCCTCGACGAAGTTGAGGCAGGCCTCGATGGCATTGAGCTCGTTGCCCCCGATGCGGCGGTAGAGGATTTCCTTCCGGCCGGCCTTCGAGTCGAAGAGCCACCTGCCACCCTTGCGGACGATCGGGATCGGCATCGGCCAGTCCTGGTCTCCGATCGAGAGGGTCGCGAGATTCGGCTTCTTCGCGTCAGAAACGATTTCGGTCTTCTCGCGGGCCTTGGCCGCGAACGCCTCGAGCTGGTTCTTGTCCTGAACCGGGTCGCTGGTGGCGACGATGTCCTCACCTTCGGGCCCGAGGATCTCCTTCAGGGCCGGCACGTCGTAGCTCTCGGCCGCCGCGATCAGCGCGTCGGCGGCCGCCTTCGGGGTGTCGAACGTCCGCTGGCGGACCGCGGCGGGAGCCGCGGGCTTCGATTTGGACTGAGCCGAAGCGTCGACCGCGGACGCGAGCAGGAGGACGCAGATCATTCCAGAACCGAGCCAGTGCTTCATGACGCTCACCTCCGCCTTCCGCCGCCGCCCCTGGAGCCTCCGCCTCGGGAGCCCATGCTCGATGAGCCGCGGGAGCTGCTCGCCCGGGCACTGCTGCCGCTGAAGCCGCCGGAGCCGCCGCCGAAGGCGCTGGAGCCTCTCGATCCGCCGCCGCCACCTCGGCCGGCTCCGGCTCCGCCCCCACCGCGGGTCGCGCTGCTGGCGCTGGGACCCGCTCCGGCGCCACCTCGGCCGGCTCCGGCTCCGCCACCGCCGCGGCTCGCGCTGCTGGCGCTGGGCCTCGCGCCGGCTCCTCCTCCCCCTCGCTGCGCGCTCGCCTGGCGCGTCCCCTTGGTCGACCCGCCGTATTTGTTCGCCGTGGCCTTGTTCGAGTAGGGAGCCCCGCCGCGATGCTGGGAATTGTGCTGCCAGTTGCCGCCCTGGCCGCGGTTTCCTCCGCCCTGGCCGCGGTTGACGTTCGTGTTCCGGTTGAAGTTGTTGTTGTTGTTTATGTTGATCGTGTTGTTCCCGCCCCAGCCGCATCCGCAGCAGGAGCCGCCCCAGATCGCCGCACCCATTGCCATACCGACACCGAAGGTGACCAGCCCGGCGCCCGGGTAATAGGGCGGGTAGTAGACCGGCGGATAGGGGTAGACCGGAGGCGGGTAGACGACTGTCGGGTTGTACTGAGGGACGTAGACGACCTCGGGATTCGTGGGCTCGACGACGATGACCGTCTTCTGTTCGACGACCTTCGTCTCGACCTTCTGCTGCTCGTTGGACTTCAGAGCGCCCTTGTCCTCGGCTTTCTTCCGCATCCGCTGCACGGCGTCCATGACCTCGCTCTGCTGGTCGAGGAAGGCGTCCCCCAGCTGTGTCGTCCACTGAATGTCGTCCGAGAGCCGCTTGACCACCTCGGGAACCGCCGCCATCGACTGGATGGCCGGGTCCCAGGGCTGCTTGGCGACCGCGTCGGCCAGCGCCTTGTCCTTCAAGGTGCTGTTTTTCGCCAGCCACTGCTGGAGCTGGATGAGCTCGAGCGGGTACGTGGCCGCGACCAGCGTCTGGGCCAGGAGCGGATCGGGATAGAGGGCGATCGGAGCCACCAGCGAATCGAGCTGGTCCGGGGAGAGTTTCTCAGCCGCCGGTTCGGCCGGCGTTGCCTGAGGAGCTTCCTGCTGGGGAGCTTCCTGCGCGAGAAGGGCGCCTTCGCCGAAGGTGAGGAGCGCAGCGCAGATCAGCGCCACGAGCTTCCGGAAGGGCGGAATCGAGCGTCGGATTCGAGACGAAATGAGCTCCATGGCTTCTCCTTCAGCACCGCATCCGACATTCCTTCCGGATGCTCCTCCGCCACCGGCTTCTACTGCCCCGGGGACAGTCCCCGAATGATTCATTCTTATCAGGCCGCTAACTGTGGCGCCACAGGTTCCTTCGCGCGAGCTCACCCGAAGCTACGACCCGTCTCCCCGCAAGAACGGCGGAAAGAAGCGCAGCGGGAGGCTCCCGGAACCTGTGGCTCCACAGGTTCCTTTGACGCGAACCCACCTGGAAGCTACGATCCCTCTCCCTGCGAAAGTGGCGGAACTGGTAGACGCGGCAGCGGGGGGTTCGGGGGTCTCCCCCGCCTGAGCTGTCGGAACCTGTGGCTCCACAGGTTCCTTTGACGCGAACCCACCCGGAAGCTACGATCCCTCTCCCTGCGAAAGTGGCGGAACTGGTAGACGCGCAGCGGGGGGTTCGGGGGTCTCCCCCGCCTGAGCTGTCGGAACCTGTGGCTCCACAGGTTCCTTGACGCGAACCCACCTCAAAGCTACGATCCCTCTCCCTGCGAAAGTGGCGGAACTGGTAGACGCGCAGGTTTCAGGAACCTGTGGGTAAAACCGTGAGGGTTCGAGTCCCTCCTTTCGCACCAAAGAATTTCCCGCAAACGAGAGCGACTCTCCGGCGCGCGGCCGTTAACCCGCTCCACGCGCGGGCTAGGCGGCAGGACTACGCTGACGAGCGAGCCATTGGGCCAGCAGGGCGAACGCAGCGTAAGACACCAGCGCGGTCACCGCGGCCGCAGCCGGGGAACCCGGCGGCGGGCCGAAGAAGATGTACGCCTGAATCCCGAGCATCGCAACCCCGAACACCGGCGGTCCCACGCGGCCAAGGGCGTTGATCGGCTTCGTCACCCTCAGGTACAGGATCATGCCCCCAAACAGGAGAGCCGCCTCGAGCGAAAGAGCGACCGCGGGGAAGTTCCAGAGCCCCAGGCCCACCTTCATCGTGTCGTCATAGAGGGGCAAGTCCGGCCGATGGACGACGAAGTCCAGAACCCAGTGGGAGAAAACGGCGGCTCCGATCAAGACGGCTGCAGACCGAGCCCTTAAGCCAAACAGCGGCCTGGCGAGCGCCGCTGCAGCCACCGACCAGAGGATCGCCGCCACCAGGCTGTGGGTGTAAGGCATGTAGTAGAGATCGAAGGGATTCGAGGCGGTTATGCCCGGGACGATTCGGGCCTTCTCGACGCCAAGAAGAACCAGTACCGCCCAAGCCACGTCCACCAGTTGAACCGCGAGGAACAGCAGCCAGAGCGGGATGGCGGGACGAAGCGCCTTGATCGCGAAGCTCGGGCCGTAGTGTCCTACGAACATGTGCGCCCACTCAAGACGACGAGGGTTTTCGGCCTATCGTGCAGATCCAACCTTTTTCGTGTTCCTCAAATACTTGAACATCTGAACACCCGGCCCTCGAGAGGAGGTCGCGATGCTCCTCAACACTCAGGTGCGAATAAGGCGTCGCCGTGCTCTCCATCGCATCGACAAGCCGCTGGAGCAATTGGTCGTGCTTCCCGCCTTTGTAGGCCTCCGCGATGATGATGAGCGTTCCGCCAGGTTTCAGAACGCGTCGGACCTCCTGCATGTCAGCCGGCAGGTCAGGCCAGTAGAAATGTGTCTCGATGGCGGTCGCAAGATCGAACATCTTGTCCGCGAACGGCAACCGAGATACGGAATCGCGCCGGATTTCGACCCGGCCCATCTCGATCCACTTCTTGTTTGTTCGGCGGGATACCGCGACACTCTCCTCGGAGTGATCGATGCCGTAAGTCTTCCCTTCGGGCGCGAGTTCGGTGAGCTTGGAGACCGTCCGCCCTCCACCGCATCCCAAATCGAGAATCGTGAAGTGCCTCTCTGTCGAGATGTGCTTCAACCCCCAGTCGGTCAATTTGGAGTGTCGCCGGTTCATCGCCGACAGATTTAATCTGCCGAACCAACCTCTCGGGTTCTGGACCTGAGTCACCATTTGCGCAGGGTGTTCGTGTTGTTCCTCCTCGGCCAACACTGACCGCCCGGCCAACGGTAGGGCGCTCCGCGGCGAGCGGCCGGGCGAAGCCCGGGAGCGCGGCCGCATCAGGGAATCTTACAGGGCGGCGAGCTGCCATGCTCGTGGGGGGTCGCCTCAATAAACGCCGATCTTTCCCTCGAGGAATTCGCGCCAGACGTTCTCGAGCGCGTCGAGATGCCTTCGCACGATTCGCTCGACCTCGGGCGCGATGTCCGCCACGCCTCGGCCGTCGCGAAGGCGCACCTTCACGTCGGCGATCTGCGGGTCGGCCACCGGCTGGCCGATGCGGCTGGCGAGGTAGCACTCCGCCGCGGCGACATCGGGGATCTCGGACACCGACTGGGCGATCCGCCCGGCCGCGATCTGGTAGAGCTTCCCGACGTGCGTGACGGGGTTCTTGCCCGCGCTTGCCTCGAGCGTCATCGGCCGATACGGCGTGATGAGGCCATTGGCCCGGTTTCCCCGCCCCGCCTCGCCGTCGTCGCCGGCCTCGGCCGAGGTTCCGGTGACGGTGATGTAGGCGCCGGCTTCCCCTCCTGCGGGATCGTCGGCAACGTTGACCTCGACCGCGACGTCCATGTCGGTTACGGACGCGGCCGCCTCGAGGGCCGCCCGGCGAAGGCGCTCCTTCTTGTCGAGGTAGTCGGCGATGTCCCGAAGGGCGCCTCCGAGAAAGGCGCAGGCGATCGTGAGGCCGATCCGACGGCCGCGCCGAATCCCCATGATTTTGATGTCTTCGCCCACTTCGGGGCACGCCCTCCTGAGCTCGTGCGCGCTCAGGCGCGACGCGACGGCTGCCACCGCTTTTTCGAGCTCGCTCATCGGGGCGAAGCCGACGCCGATCGACGTGTCGTTGGCCATCCGGGCCCGCGCGAACAATCCGACGAGGTCCCGCGAACCGGGACGGGTCAGGCAGTGAAACCGCACGTGGCGATCCGGGTCGAGCGCGTGGAAGGTCCGACGAAACCAGACCCGCGAAGCCTCGACCGCGAGATCCTCGATCGGGACCTCGACTCCCCGGGCCTGGCTCGTGGCGCGGCCGGCGAGGTAGATCTCGATCGGCAACAGGACTTCGCCGCCTCCGAAGGCGGGCCGAGCGGCCCCGCCCCGAAGCAGAACCTTGTCGACGTTGTGGTGAAGCAACTTCCCGAAATGGTCGAGGTAGAAGCGAGACAGCGCGATCGAGAATTCTTCCGCCAGACCGTCGCAGATCGTGTCGGGATGCCCGAGGCCCTTCCGCTCCACGATTTCGACCTCGAGCTCCTCCACCCCCGGCTCCCGCGACGGCCCGACCGTCAACTCCATCTCTCGACCCCGATCTCCAGAGCGTCATCGGCCGCGGCGGTTCCGATCGCGGGGTCCGAGCCGGGAAGGGCCGTATCCCCGTGCGGGAGCTTCCTGTAGATCTTCAGCCGTGGGTCCCATGCCGCGACGCCGGCCATGCCCTCAGGCAGCCGCTCGCGCAGGCCCACGACGAGCGCGCCGCCCGGACGCAGTTCGCGCAGAATCCGCTCCGCCGTCTCTCGCTGCAAGGGCGCGCCGAAGTACGTGAAAGCGAGGTTCCGGCAGAGGATCAGGTCGAACGGACCGGCCGGGGTCCTCTTGCGAATGTCTTCGCAGCGAAACTCGATTCCCTGGCGGAACTCCTGGCGGAGCTCGAAGACGCTGCCGGAACGGGCAAACGCGGAGTCGATCCATTCGGATGGGAGCTCCCGGAGGCTCGAGGCTCGATATCGTGCGGCGCGGGCCCGCTCGATGAGCTTTTCGTCGATGTCGGTGGCGATGATGGCAAGCGAGAGATCCGGAAACCGGCGCGCAAGCTCGGACCTCCAGAGAATCATCAGGCTGTAAGGCTCCTCGCCGGAAGCGCATCCCGCGCTCCAGCAGTTCAGCCGCCGTTCGCCACGCGCCATCGCCGCCTGCGCGAGCCCGGGCAGGACCTCGGTCCCGATACGCTCGAAGACGACCCGATCCCGAAAGAATCGGGAAACCGGGATCCGGCAAAGAGAATCGAGAAGCGCCCACTCCTCCGGGTGAGTCTCGAGATACAGGCGGTACGCCTCCCAATCGGGAAGCTTCAGGTCCTGGACTCGCCGGCCGATTCGCCGGCAGACCTGGCGGCGCACGCGCCGAAAGCCCGGCCACGCAAACGACAGCCGGGGAAGAGCCCACTGCAGCAGCTCGACGGATTCGGATCCCGCCTTCGGAGGCCCGGGGCTCACGCCGGGCGCCTTTGACTCATCGGAGCCGGCAGCGGGCGATCCCTTTCGCGACGATCGACACGGTCGCTCCTCCCGACCAACTACTCTCGGGCGGCCGCGGCGTTTGGCGTATGGGTCGAATGCATCAAACCCCGCGGCGCTCGATCCGACTAGTCTTCACATGCCGGTGGCTCGGCGGCCTTCGCGGAAGGCAGGAGGTGGGCGATGCGGGTGGGCGAGATCATGCGGACACGCGTGGCGACCATTTCCCCCCGAGAACCCGTGGACGTCGCCCTGCGCCGAATGCGGCAGGCGCGGATACGTCATCTGATCGTCCAGGACGGCACGGCGATCGTCGGCGTGCTCTCGGATCGAGACATCCCGCCTGCCGGCTCGAAGCGCGAGGTCCCGGCCGTCGAGAGCGTCATGAGCCGCGTGGCCACGACGTGCTCTCCCGACACGACGCTTCGCCGAGCCGCGAACGTGTTGCGGGAGCGAAAAATCGATTGCCTGCCCGTCGTCGAGGAGGGGCGGCTCGTCGGTATCGTGACGACTACGGACCTCCTGGAAGTGATCGACGCGAAGATCGAGACTCCCGTCAAGAAGACCCGGCGCCGGGTGCTGAAGGAGCGCGGACCGCACCACAAGCTGGTCTCGGGAAGAGGCCGGACGGTCCGGCTCCCGGCGCCGCGACAGGGCCCTTAAGCGGGAGGCAGCCCCGCTTCGATGTCGGCCTTGGGCAGCGCGATGGCCGTCTCCTTGCGCCCCTGGTCCACGCAGACGAAGCAGGCCTTGTAGACGTCTTCGTAGCCCATCTTCATCTCGCGGTTGGTCACGAAGACCTGCCGCGGCGGGTACCGCGCGTCCAGGCGGCGAAGCGTCACCAGGATCCCGCCCGGCACGCGGGAGCGCTCGCGGATGTCGAAGCGGTGGGGCGGCTCGGCCGTGCAGGCGTAGCCGGCCGCGACCTCAGTTGACACGCCTGTGCTCGCCCGTCTGCTCCTTGTCGCTCTCCTTGGCGAGCGCGGCCAGGGCCTGGTCCAGGGTGTCGAAGATGCGAAAGACCGTGTCGAGGTGCGTCACGCGCAGGCCGGCAAGGATTCGCCGCTGCGGGGCGGCGAGCAGGATCTGGCGCTGTCCATCCTGGAACCTCTTGAGAGCGCCCACCAGGACACCGACGCCCGTCGAGTCGATGTAATCGAGCTGCGAGAGGTCGAGCACCAGGGCGCCCTTGCGGTCTCGCGCGATCCGCTCACAGCTCTCCGCGAGGGCGCGAGCGGTCTCCCCCACCTTCAGAGACCCTTCGACGCGCAGGACCGTGTGCTCCGGCCCTTCCTGCTCGGCGAGCTTCATGCGCCTCCCGTCATTGCGGCGCCGCGGCGGCTCTACGCCGCCGACGCCGGCCTTGCCTCCCCTTTGCGCACGAGGATACCTCCGCGCGCGATCTCTTCGCCCGCCGAAGTCACCTCGCCGTCGAACCGGGCGATCGCCCCGAAACGCGCCGAGAGCCGGACGTCGACCGACAGCGTCTCCCCGGCGCGGGGCGCCCGCCTGGCCTGGAATCCGTCGATGCCGGCCAGGAACCCCTGGCGGCCCGCCTCCGGGTCTCCCCCCTCGAGCAGCAGCGCCGCCTGGGCGATCGCCTCGGCGAGCAGGAGAGGGCTCGCCCAGCGCTCCCCCATCGCCGCCCGCGCGTTCGACGTTACGTTGACCCGCACGCGGCCCCGGGAGAAGTCGGCGTTGCGCTCCTCGAGCACCACGTCCACGAAGCGAAAGGGGTAGCCGTGCGGAAAGGGCCTGTCCGCGCTCACGCGATCTTCTTCTGCTCGATGAAATCGACCAGCGCGTTGACCGAGGCGAAGGCCTTGACGCCGACCTCCTCGTCTTCGACCTTGATGCCGAATTCCTGCTCGAGCCCGAGAACCAGCTCGAGGGCGTCGATCGAGTCGAGGCCGAGGCCCTCGCCGAAGAGGGGCGCGTCGTCCTGGATCGTCGCCGGATCGATCTCGAGCTTCAGGCGGCGCACGATCAACTCCTTGACGCGCCGCGCGATGTCCACCTGGGTCATGGGATCTCCTTCCCGACGATTATACCGGGCCGATCGCTCAAGCCATTCCGCCGTCCACGCGCCAGACCTGCCCCGTCACGTAGGAGGCGCGCTCGGAGGCGAGGAAGCCGACGACGGCCGCGATCTCCTCGGGAGTGCCGAAGCGCCCCATCGGGATGCGCCCGAGAAACTCCTTGACCTCGTTTTCCTTCAAGTGAGCGATGATCTCGGTCGCGATCAGCCCGGGCGCCACCGCGTTGACCGTGATCCCGCGCTTGGCGAGCTCGAGCGCCAGCGCCTTGGTCATCGCGATCAGGCCGCCCTTGGCGGCCGAGTAGTTGACCTGCCCGGCGTGCCCGGAGATGCCGCTGACCGAGACGACGTTGATGATCCGCCCCCACCCGCGGTGGAGCATCGGCCGAAGCAGGCTCTTGGTCACCCGAAAGGCGCCCTTCAGGTCCGTGTCGAGGACGTAGTCCCAGTCCTCCTCCTTCATGAACGGCAGCAGCGCGTCCTTGATGACCCCCGCGTTGTTGACCAGGATGTCCGCGCCGCCGAAGTCGGCGGCCACGCGCTCGGCGACGGCCTTGACGGCCTCCGCCTGCCGCACGTCGGCCACGAGCGCCAGCGCTTCTCCCCCCGCCTCGCGGATTTCCGAGACCGTCCGCTCGGCGCGGGCGAGGTCCTGGCGGCAGGTCAGCACGACGCGGATGCCGCTGCCCGCAAGCTCCCGCGAGATCGCCCGCCCGATGCCGCGCGAGCCGCCGGTCACGACGGCGGTCTTCTTGCGTCCTTCCGCTTCCGGCGCAGGAGAGCCCGTGGGGGGACCGGCGGAGCTCACGGCGCGATGATATCCGGCAGGCTCGCCTGCAGCGCGAGGGCCCCGGCCGGACGGCAGGCGACGCTGCGATCGATCCATCGAATCATCTTGGTGAGCATCTCGCCGGGGCCGACCTCGAGGAACGCGCGGCGGCCGTCGGCGATCATGCGCTCGACCGTCGCGTTCCAGAGCGTGGCATGGCAGAACCCGGTCGCGAGGATCTCACGGACCCGCGCGGCGGTCTCGACGGGCTCACCGTCGGGGCCGTAGTAGGGAAGCCGCGGTCGGCGGATCGTGCGGCAGGCCTCGACGACCGGCGCCACCGCCCGCGCGACGGGCAGCATCAGCTCGCTGTGGATCGGCCAGGTCATCGAAAGAGGCAGGACGCTCAGGGAGCGGGGGGCGAGCCTCTCGAGCGCCGCGGCCACGCCGTCCGCCTGTCCGGTCAACACGAACTGCGTGCCCGCGTTGACGTTGCCGATCCAGACCAGCCGGCCCTCCGCGCGCAACTCCGCGCACGCCTCCTCGACCAGCTCGCGCCGGCAGCCCACGACCGCGCCCATGCGCCCGCCGACGCCGAGCCGCTCGGTCTCGCGCCAGACCGCGATCAGAACGTCCAGCGCCTCGTCGTAGGAAACGGCGCCGGCCGCGACCATGGCGGCGTAGTTGCCGAGGCTGTACCCGGCGGTGGCGCAAGGGCGCACGCCCCGGGCCTCCAAAGCGCGGCAGGCGAGCGTCGAGACCAGATACACGCCCGCCTGCGCCGCGAGGTTTTCGTGCAGCGCGTCTTCCGGTCCCGAAAAGAGGATCCGCTCGAGGTCGCGCCCGCACCGCTGCGAGGTGTGGGCAAAGAGGGCCCGCGCGCCGGCGTCGGACTCGAAGAAATCCCGGCCGATGCCGATCGTCTCGGAAAGCTGTCCGGGAAAGAGAAAGGCGAGGGCTCCCGGATCCGTCACGCGGTCCTCCCCCCGCGGCAGGGCGGCGTCATGCGGCCGTCAGCTCCGAGAGCGCGTCGCCCAGCGCGACGCAGCGATCCTGCGCGAGCCAGGCCTCGAAGCGCTCGGGCAGGGTACGGCGCCCGGCGAAGTGGACGAGCCGCGTCAGGGGCGCGATTCCTTCCATCGGCGGATGATCCGGGTCGAATTCCCACGGGTGGAACGTGAAGACCGCCGGATGGCCCCGGCGCCGGTAGAGCTCTTCCGAGGCCGCCAGGCGCCCGGCGGGCAGGATCCGGAAGGCCCAGGTTCCGCCGACGGGGATGCGCCGGCCGAAGCCGCGGCCGGTCAGGGGCGGCGCCTCGATGAGGCTCCCCTCGTCGAGATCGATCCGGTGGGGCCCGAGGAGGTTCTCCGCGAGCCCGAGCGGAGGTGTGGCCGTCATCGAGGCGTCGGCCGCGAAGCCCTCGGCGGCAAGGACGCGCAGCGCCGCGTCCTCCGGCGACCGGATCGACCACTCGGCGGCGCGGTGGAGCGTGGCGCGAACACCGCAGGCTTTCTCGATCCGCTCGCGCCCGCGCACGAGATCGGCGCGGAACTGCTCCGGCCCGATCTCGTCGGCGCGCCGGTGCAGGTCGCCGTGCAGCGCGATCTCGTGGCCGCGCCGGGCCGCCTCAAGCGCGAGATCGGGATAACGGCCGGCGATCCAGCCGAGCAGGAAGACGGTCGCGCGATGCCCTCCCTTTTCCAGGCGGTCGAGAAGCCAGAGAAACATGCGCTCGAAACGCGGCGTGAAACGCTCCCAGCGCCGCGGGTCCGAGTAGTAGTCGTCCCCGCACACGTGGAACCACTCCTCGGCGTCGATGGTGAGCACCCGGGGCGCGCGGCCAGGCGTGCGCAGCGGCGTGATGACGGGAGGCGGCATGGAGCGGAGATTGTAGCGGGCCGGCCGGACTTCCCCGCCTCCTTCAGAAGAACGGAACGGACGTGCCCGTTGGAAGGCGCCTCTACGGCGCGTGGTGCAGCCCCAGCGCGTTGGCCAGGAACTTCGCGAGCTCGCCGCGGGTGACGTTCAGTTCCGGACAGAAGTTGCCTCCGCCGCATCCGCTCGTGATGCCGGAGGCCGCGAGCGCCTCGATCGCGCGGAAGTAGATGTAGTTCGTCGGGACGTCGCCGAAGGTGGCCGTCGCCGGCGCCGGGCTGACCTGCAGCTTGTAGTAGATGCGGACCGCAAAGAACGCGGCGTTGCCGGCGCCCGAGGTGCTGACATAGGTGAAGTACGAATTGTTGAAGTTGTCGATCGTTACCGGCGACACGAGCGTCAGAGGGAAACGGCCGCAGCCGGGGGTTGCGGCATTGTCGGTGCCCACCGAATTGAGGTCCGCACACGGTCCGCCGACCGAGCACTTGCTGAACCACATCGTGATATGTCCGGCGTTGTCGTTGTCGCAGCCATCCAGCTCGATCGAGACGACCTGCGAGCCTTCCGGCAAATCGACCGAATGCTCCAGAAACGGGTGGCCGCCGGTGATGTACTGGCCGCCGTTCAAGGCAGAAAAGGTGTAGGTCGTCGAGGAATCGTTTGGCGAGAAGGTCGAGGCCGCGAGCGCCAGGGCCGTCCCGGCCGTCGTCCCGTAGGTCCGAAGCTGCTCCTCGGAAGCGGGCTCGACGATCTGCGGGTGCAGCCCGCCTGTGCCCGCGGCGGCGACGCCGACGGGCTCCTGGGCGAGGATCGGAAGGGCGAGGGCGGCTGTCAAGGCGGCCGGAACGAGGGACGAGACTCGGGCAATCGGGGAGCGCATCGGACGATCCTCCTCTTGATCCTTCAGTCCGTTTCGAACACCTTGTAATAGACGGCTCCCCACGAAATGATCCAGGTGTCCCGGAACGGTCGGTAGTGGGACGGGCCGCCGTAGATCGCTCGGACCGGGACGTGGGCGAAGCGCGAGAGATACCGCGCTGACTTCAACAGAATCTCCGTCTCGATGATATAGCCGCGCGCGTTCAGACGGAGGCGGCGGAGCAGGTCCGCCGAGATCACCCGGAAGCCCGACTGCGCGTCCTCGACCTCGAGGCCCGTCATTCGCGACAAGATCTTGCTTCCGATCTCGTTGGTGCGCAGGCGGTAGGCGGGGATCGCCTCGCCCTCGCCCATCCTCGAGCCGATCACGAAGTCCTCGCCCGCCGCGGCCGCCGCGAGGAGCTTCGGCAGATCGGCCGGATCGTGCTGGCCGTCGGCGTCGAGGAAGGCCACGTGCGACGCGTCCGTCTCGAGAATCCGGGCAAGGCCGGCGCGCAGAGCGCCTCCCTTGCCGCAGTTGACGGGAAGGCGGAGAACCGACGCCCCGGCGCGCTCGGCCTCCTCGGCCGTCCGGTCGGTCGAGCCGTCGTCCACGACGAGAACGCGAGGGGCGCAGGCGCGGATCCCCCGCACGACCCGCCTCACGGTTCCCTCCGCCTGGTAGGCGGGCACGAGCCCAAAGGGAGAGAAGGCCGGGGTCACGCCCGCATCCTAACGTCTGCCCGCGCGCGGCCCGCCGCGCAAGTCCCTTTCGAATCTTCGGCATGCGTTGACTCGGGCGGTTCGGATATGAAAAAGTGGCGCCGCCCCGATGCCGCAAAGTTTTCTCCCGATCCTGATCCTGCTCGGGCTCGCCTTCGGGATGGCGGGGTTGATCCTCCTGCTCAACGCCCTGCTCGGGCCGAAACTGCGCACCGCGCGCAAGGCCGAGACCTACGAGAGCGGAATCCCCGTGATCGACGCCGCCCACAAGCGCATCTCGATCAAGTTCTTCGTCACGGCGATGCTCTTCATCCTGTTCGACGTCGAGATCGCGTTCGTCTATCCCTGGGCGCTCGCCTTCCGCTCCGCCCCCGGGCCGCTCTTCGTCGAGATGCTCGTCTTCCTCGCGGTGCTCGGCGTGGGTTACGCCTACATCTGGAGGAAGGGGGCTTTCGACTGGTGAGCCACACCCGCTACCGCGTCCAGGAGTCCGGAGAGCCGCGCGTCTTCCCGCCCGAGGCGATGGCGCGGATCGAGAAGATCCTCGCCCGTTACCCGACCAGGCAGGCGGCGCTTCTTCCCGTGCTCTGGGTGGCGCAGGAGACCTGGGGGTGGATCTCGAAGGAGGCGGCCGAGGAGGTTGCGCGGATCCTGGGCCTGCCGGCGGCGCACGTGGACGGGGTCCTCACCTTCTACACCATGTACAACCTCCGGCCCGTCGGCAAGAACCTGCTGCAGTTCTGCACCTCGATCTCCTGCCATCTGGCGGGCGCCGAGCGCCTGGTCGAGCGGTGCAGCAAACGGCTCGGCATCGGCCTCGAGGACACGACGGCGGACGGGAAGTTCACGATGATCGAGGTCGAGTGCATCGCCGGCTGCGACCGGGCGCCGTCGATGATGGTCAACGACGCTTACCACGAGCCGATGGACGAGAAGAAGCTCGACACGCTTCTCGACCGTCTCTCCGCGGAGCCCTGACGTGGAGCCCGTCCTCACCGCGCGCATCGGCAAGACCGACTCCGTCTCGATCGCGACGTATCTCGGCGACGGCGGATACGCGGCGCTCCGGAAGGTGCTGACGGGCGGCTGGACGCCCGAGCGCGTCACCGAGGAGGTCAAGAAGTCGGGGCTTCGGGGGCGCGGCGGCGCCGGCTTCCCCTGCGGCGTGAAGTGGGGCTTCATCCCGAAGGACACGAAGGGAAAGCCGATCTACCTGCTCTGCAACGCCGACGAGTCGGAGCCCGGGACTTTCAAGGACCGCCTGCTGATGGAGCGGGACCCTCACCAGGTCATCGAAGGAATCATCCTCTCGGCCTACGCCATCAAGTGCCGCAACGCCTACATCTACATTCGCGGCGAGTTCTACGACGGCGCGCGGATCCTGAACGCCGCGATCGCGGAGGCCTACGCGAAGGGCTTCCTGGGGGAGAAGATCCTCGGCTCGGACTACTCGCTCGACCTGACGGTGCACCGCGGCGCCGGCGCCTACATCTGCGGCGAGGAGACGGGGCTGATCGAGAGCCTCGAGGGAAAGCGCGGCCAACCGCGCATCAAGCCGCCCTTCCCCGCCGTCTCCGGAGTCTTCTCCTGCCCCACGATCGTCAACAACGTCGAGACGCTTTCCTGCGTCGTGCACATCATCAACCGCGGGGCCGAGTGGTTCTCGAAGATCGGCCGAAACGAGAAGAACACCGGGCCCAAGCTCTACTGCCTCTCGGGGCAGGTCAACCGCCCGGGCGTCTACGAGGCGGCGATGGGCCTTCCCCTGAAGGACCTGATCTTCGGCGAAGCCTACGGGCGCGGCATGAAAGACGGCCGCCGGGTCAAGGCCGTCATCCCCGGCGGCGCCTCCGCCAACATGCTGACGGCGGCGGAGATCGAAGACTGTCCGCTCGACTTCGACGGCGTGGCCGCCAAGGGCTCGATGCTCG
This sequence comes from Acidobacteriota bacterium, assembly GCA_050257975.1. Lineage (GTDB taxonomy): Bacteria > Acidobacteriota > Thermoanaerobaculia > UBA5066 > Gp7-AA6 > DATBFU01. Next base: position 6,707 of record JBLMXY010000095.1, on the reverse strand, counting down.
GCTCGGCGGCGATCATCGTCATGAACGAGGACACCTGCATCGTGGAGGCCGCCCGGAACCTGTCGAAGTTCTTCTCGCACGAGTCCTGCGGGCAGTGCACTCCCTGCCGGGAGGGGACGCCCTGGCTTCACAAGGTCCTTTCGCGCATCGAGGAAGGGCAGGGGCGCATGGAGGACATCGAGCTTCTCGAGCGCATCTGCAATCAGATGGCCAATGGCATGACGATCTGCGTCTTCGCGGACGCGGCGATCGCGCCGCCCCTCTCCTCGGTGCGGAAGTTCAAGGACGAGTACCGACACCACGTCGAGCACAAGCGCTGCCTGGTCGGAAGCAAGGCGGAGGTCGCCGCGGTATGAGCGCCGTTCCGCCGCCCAAGGCGCCCCCGCCGGCGACGCCGCCGCCGGCCAAGGACACCTTCACGGTCCTCTTCGACGGCCGGCCCGTCGAGGTGCCGAAGAACCTGAATCTGATCGAGGCGGCGAAGCTCGCCGGCATCGAGATCCCGCACTTCTGCTTCCACCCGCGCCTCTCGGTGGTCGGGCAGTGCCGCATGTGCCTGGTCGAAATCGAGGGAATTCCCAAGATCCAGGCCGCGTGCACGACGCCGCTGAAGGACGGCCTTTCGGTCAAGACGACGACCGAGAAGGTCCGGAGCTCCCGGGCGGCCACGATGGAGTTCCTGCTCATCAACCATCCACTCGACTGCCCGATCTGCGACCAGGCCGGCGAGTGCACGCTCCAGGACAACTCCTTCGGCTACGGGGCCCAGCTCTCCCGTTACGACGAGCAGAAGCGCCAGTACCCGACCTTCGACCGCACACCGATCGGCCCGAACGTCATCGCCGACATGACGCGCTGCATCCAGTGCACCCGCTGCATCCGGTTCTGCCAGGAAATCGCCGGCACCGGGGAGCTGACGTTCCTCGACCGGGGAGGCCGGACCCTCGTCTGGACGCACGAAGGACGGCCGCTCGCCAACGAGTGGTCGGCCTGCGCCGCCGACGTCTGCCCGGTGGGCGCGCTGACGGTGCGCGAGTTCCGCTTCCGAAAGCGGGTCTGGTATCTGCAGAAGACTCCCTCGGTCTGCCCGGGCTGCAACATCGGCTGCAATACCTCGATCGAGTCGAGAGACGGCGTCGTCTACCGCTTCCTGCCGCGACTGAACCCGGAGGTCAACGACTACTGGCTCTGCGACCACGGGCGGTTTCTCTCCGAGAGCCTGAACCTGCGGGAAGTCGAGAAGGCGGTTCTCCGGGAAGGAGGCCAGGTCCGGGACGTCTCCGTCCCGGAGGCCATCGAGCGGGTCGCAAAGGAGATTCGGACGGTCCTCGAGTCCCGCGGCGCCGGGGGACTCTTTTTCCTCGGCTCGGCGCACCTCTCCAACGAGGAGAACTTCCTGCTGCGCAAGATCGCCGATCACGTGGGCTGCGCCAACCGCGACGTGGTGGTGGACCGGTCGGAGCCCCGGCGCATCAAGTCGCAGACCGAGTGGCTCACCGGGGAAGAGGCGGCCTCCAACTTCCGCGGCGCCCGTGACGTCGGGATGATTCCCGGCCGCGGCGGTTATGGCCTGGAGGCCGTGCTCTCCGGAAAGGCCTCTCCGGAAGTCGTGATCGCGGCGGATGCCGCCTTCTCCGCGATCGCCGACGACGCCGAGAAGATCCAGCCGCTGCGCCGCTGCCGCTTTCTCGCCGTGGCCGGCCGCACCGTCAATGCCCTGACCCGCGCCGCGGACGTCGTCCTGCCCGCCGCCTCGCTCGGCGAGAAGGAGGGCACCTTCACCAACGTGCAGGGGCGCGTCCAGAAGTTCGAAAGGGCCTTCCTGCCGAAGCCGCCGTCGCGCGCGCACTGGGAGCTGCTCCTCCTTCTCGCCAACGCCCTGGGCTTGGGAGACCGGAGCTGGACGCCGTCGGATCTGCTGGTACAGATCTCCCGCGAGGTCGAGGGATACGCGCACGTCTCGGAGAAAGAGCTTGCGGGCGGGCGCCTCCTGAAGAAAGGCGACTTCGCCTGGAAGGGCGCGCGGCGGTGACGCTACTCGACTGGGCGATCCTCGTCGCCCGGGTGGCCCTGCCGGCACTGATTCTGCCGTCGATCGTGATTCCGCTCGTCTGGTACGAGCGGCGCATGGCCGCGTTCATCCAGGATCGCCCGGGCCCCAACCGCGTCGGGCCCTTCGGGCTTCTCCAGAGCCCCGCCGACGTCCTCAAGCTCTTCATGAAGGAGGACGCCATCCCTGCCAGCTCCGACAAGTTTCTCTTCCAGCTCGCTCCGGCGCTCGCGATCTTCGCGGCCATCTCGACCTTCGCCGTGATCCCCTACGGGGCGACGCTCTCGATCAAGGGGCGCGAGATCCCCTTCATCGGCGCCGACGTCTCGATCGGCGTCCTCTACATCTTCGCGATCACCTCCTTGTCGGTCTATGCGATCGTGCTCGCCGGCTGGTCGTCGAACAACAAGTTCTCTCTGATGGGCGGCATCCGCTCGAGCGCCCAGCTGATCTCCTACGAGCTCGCGATGACGACGGCGGCCGCGGGCGTGATTCTGGCCGCGAGCTCCTTCAAGCTTTCCGACATCGTGACGCTGCAGCAGGGCACCTGGCTCGGCTTTGTCCCGCGCTGGAACCTGATCCCGCAGTTCCTGGGCTTTCTCGTCTTCTTCATCGCGACGTTCGCCGAGACCAACCGCCTCCCCTTCGACCTTCCCGAGGCGGAAGCGGAGCTGGTCGCCGGGTACCACACGGAGTACTCGGCGATGCACTTCGGATCGTTCTTCCTGGCCGAGTACCTGAACGTGATGGTGTCCTGCGCCCTGACGACGACGCTGTACCTCGGAGGCTGGGGGCTGCCGGGATTCGAGCCGCACGGGGTCCTCGGGGTCCTGCTCTCCCTGCTCGTCTTCGCCGCCAAGACGGCGTTCCTGGTCAGCGTGTTCATCTGGGTGCGCTGGACGCTGCCGCGCTTCCGCTACGACCAGTTGATGCGCCTCGGGTGGAAGGTCTTTCTGCCGCTCGCCCTCTTGAACCTCTTCTGGGCGGCGGCCCTGGAGATCTGGAAGGCGGGCAGGTAGATGGAGCGCCTGCTCTTCGACGCCGCCGCCGCCGTCGCGATCCTCTTCGCGGCGCTGATGGTCCTGAACCGCAACCCGGTCAAGAGCGTGCTCTCCCTCGTGGTGTCCTTCTTCTTCCTCGCCGTCACGTACGTTCTCCTGCTCGCTCCGTTCATCGCGGCGATCCAGGTGATCGTCTACGCCGGCGCGATCCTCGTGCTCTTCCTCTTCGTCCTGATGCTCTTGAACATCCCTCGCGACACGGTCGAGAAGGAGCCGCGCCCGATCCAGCGGGTCCTGGGCGGCGCGACGGTCCTGCTCTTCGCGGTCGCCCTGATTAACCTCCTCGGCTCGCGCGGGGGCATCCGGCCGGGGGCCATCGGAGCGCCCGACATCTCCGCCGGCGAGATCGGCCCGCTGGCGCGGGTGATCTACTCCGAATATCTCCTCCCCTTCGAGGCCCTCTCGGTTCTCCTGCTGGCGGCGCTGGTGGGAGCCTTCGTCCTCGTCGAGCGGGAGAAGCGGCCGTGATCGGGCCGATCCCGCTCTCGGACGTCCTGCTCGCGTCGGCCGCGCTCTTCGCGATCGGGCTCGCCGGGGCGCTGCTGCGGCGGACCGCGATCGTCATCTTCCTGTCGATCGAGCTGATGATGAACGCCGCCAACCTCGCGCTGATCGGCTACGGCGCGGCTCTCGGGACCACCGCGGGGCAGGTCGCCGTCTTCTTCGTCATCGCGATCGCGGCCGCGGAGGCCTCGGTGGGCCTGGCCATCTTCGTCGCCCTCTTCCGGCACACCGAGACGATCGACGTGAACAAGATCAACCTGCTCAAGTGGTGAGATGAGCGCCGCCCTTCCGCTCTGGCTCGTCCCGGCGCTGCCGCTGGCGGGCTTTCTGGTCAACGGCCTTCTGGGCACGAAGCTCGGCAAGCGGTTCGTGAGCGTCGTGGGCGTGGGGTCGGTCGGCCTGGCGACGCTCGCGGCCTACGGACGCCTGCTCCCCTTCTTCGCCGGGGACCACGCGCCGGTCGTCGAGCGCGTCGCCGACTGGATCACGGCGGGCGACTTCTCCGCCCCGATCGCATTCCGGCTCGACCCGCTCTCGGCCCTGATGACCTCCTTCGTCACGTTCGTGGGCTTCCTGATCCACGTCTATTCCATCGGCTACATGCGCCACGACGAGACCGACGCCGGCTACGCGCGATTCTTCGCGTACCTGAACCTCTTCATGTTCTCGATGCTCATGCTCGTGCTCGCGCAGAACTTCCTGCTGATGTTCGTCGGCTGGGAGGGCGTGGGGCTCTGCTCCTACCTTCTGATCGGGTACTACTACGAGGATCCCGTCGCTCCGGCCGCCGGAAGGAAGGCCTTCGTGGTCAACCGGATCGGCGACTGGGGATTCCTGCTCGGCATGTTCGGCCTCGTCTACCACTTCGGCACCCTCGACTACGACGGGATCTTCAAGACCGCGGCCGGCGACCCCTCCCGCTACGCTCCGTTCCTCACGCTGATCGCCCTGTGCCTCTTCCTGGGCGCGGTCGGCAAGAGCGCGCAGGTGCCGCTGTACGTCTGGCTGCCCGACGCGATGGCGGGCCCGACTCCCGTCTCCGCCCTGATCCACGCCGCCACCATGGTCACCGCGGGCGTCTACATGGTGACGCGGTGCAACGTGATCTTCCGGCTGGCCCCCGACGCGATGCTCGTGGTCGCCGTCGTCGGATGCGTGACGGCGCTGCTCGCGGGCCTGATCGGCCTCGCCCAGAACGACATCAAGAAGGTCCTGGCGTACTCGACGGTCTCGCAGTTGGGCTACATGTTCCTCGCCTGCGGCGTCGGGGCGTTCGTGGCCGGGATGTTCCACGTGATGACGCACGCCTTCTTCAAGGCCTGCCTCTTCCTCGGCGCGGGCTCCGTCATGCACGCGATGTCGGGCGAGCTCGACATGAGGAAGATGGGCGGCCTGAAGGGAAAGCTGCCGACGACCTATCGCACCTTCCTCGTCGCCTCGCTCGCGATCGCGGGGATTCCGCCGCTGGCGGGGTTCTTCTCGAAGGACGCGATCCTGGCCGGCGTCTTCGAGGGCGGGCCCGGCGTGTCCCGGATTCTCTGGGCCGTCGGCCTCTTCACGGCCGGCCTGACGGCCTTCTACATGTTCCGGCTCGTCTCCCAGACGTTCCTCGGCTCGTTCCGGGGAACGCACGAGCAGGAGCACCACCTGCACGAATCGCCCCCGACGATGACCGTGCCCCTGGTCGTTCTCGCGGCGCTCTCGATCGTCGGAGGCTTCGCCGGCGTTCCGAAGGCCCTCGGGGGAAGCGACCGCTTCTCGGGCTTCCTCGAGCCGATCCTGCTTCCGCTCGGCCCCGCCCCCGAGCGCGCCGAGCACGCCCTCTCGCACGGCGCCGAGTGGCTCCTGATGGCCGCCTCGGTCGCCGTCGCCGCCGCCGGGATTTTCCTCGCGTGGAAGTGGTACGCGAAGGAAGGGGGCGCAACGCCGAGGAAGATCGCCGCGTCCTTCCCGGCGGCCTACGCCCTGGTGGCCGACAAGTTCCGGGTGGACGAGCTCTACGACGCGGTCTTCGTGCGCCCCTTTACCGTGCTCGCCCGCCTCTGCTGGAAGGTCATCGACGTCCTGATCATCGACGGGATCCTGAACGCGGGGGCCTTCCTGGTCGAGCTCGCCGGCGACCTGCTGCGCTTCCTGCAGACCGGCAACGTGCGCAACTACGCCCTGACGTTCCTGCTCGGCGTCGTGGCCCTGATGCTGATCGTCATGGGGAGCTGGTGATGGGCGGGCTGCTCCAGAACAACCTGCTTTCCGTCGTCATCTTCCTGCCGGCCGCCGGGGCGGCGCTGCTCGCGCTCTTCCCGGCGTCCGCGGCGAAGGCGGCCCGGTCGTTCGCCCTGGCCGTGTCGGCGATCGAGTTTCTCGTTTCGATCCCCCTCTGGACGCGCTTCGCCCCGGCCTCGGCCGGCTTCCAGTTCCCCGAGAACGTCGCCTGGATCCCGTCGATCGGCATCTCCTACGCGGTCGGCATCGATGGGCTCTCGCTCGTGCTGATCCTGCTGACCACGCTTCTGACGCCGGTGTCCCTGCTCTTCTCGATTCCCCACGTCGAAAAGTCGGTGCGAGGCTTCTCCGCCGCCTTCCTGCTTCTCGAAACCGGCATGATCGGGAGCCTCGCGGCGCTCGACCTCGCGCTCTTCTACGTCTTCTGGGAGGTCATGCTCGTCCCGATGTACTTCATCATCGGGGTCTGGGGCGGCAAGCGTCGCATCTACGCGACGATGAAGTTCGTCCTCTTCACGCTCGCCGGGTCGCTCCTGATGTTCGTCGCGATCCTCTTCGCCTCGGGCGTCCACGCGAGGACGACGGGCATCCTGACGTTCTCCCTCCTCGAGTGGATCCCCGCGGCCTCCGCCGGCGCGTGGGGCCTGACGGCGACGCAGCAGGCGCTCCTCTTCTGGGCTTTCGCGCTCGCCTTCCTCGTGAAGGTCCCGCTCTGGCCTCTCCACACGTGGCTGCCGGACGCGCACGTCGAGGCGCCGACGGGGGGCTCGATCATCCTCGCGGGCGTCCTCCTGAAGCTCGGGACGTACGGCCTCCTCCGCTTCTCCATCCCGCTCTTCCCCGGCGCGGCGCCGCTGCTGTGCAACGTG
>JBLMXY010000094.1:0-32248 GCA_050257975.1 Acidobacteriota bacterium | reverse complement strand
ATCTTCCATCGCCCGCCATCCCGCGCCCGACGGGACCGCTACGCCGGCGGGCGGCTCGCGAGACGCGCCATGACCGTATGCACCATCCGGTCGCAGCGCTCGCCCAGGAACGGGAACGCGGCGCGAATGCCGGTTCCGACGCGCGCCGTGAGGTCGCGGCGGACCATGGCCCGCGCGCGGTGCAGGCGAACCTTCACCGCGCTCTCCTTCAGGCCCAGCATGTCGGCGGTCTCCGCCGTCGAAAGCTCTTCGAGGTCGCGCAGCACGAGGACGACCCGGTAGGTTTCCGGGAGAGCGTCCACCGCGGACTCGAGGTAGCCGCGCATCTCCGTCGTCAGGGTCCGCGATTCCGGGTCGGGTGCCCCGCTCATGAAGCCCTCCGAAGTTTCCGTCATCTCGTCGGTGATCGGCCGGAATCGGCCGGCCTTGCGGGACCGCGCCCAAGCCTCGTGAAGCACGATCTTCGTCAGCCAGGTCGAGAAGCGAGCCTCCCCTGCAAACTGGCCGAGGTGCTCGTACGCGCGCACCCACGCTTCCTGCGCGAGGTCCTCGGCCAGAGCGTCGTCGGCCAGGACCGACCGCGCCACGCGATAGACCCGCTGGTTGTGGCGACGCATGAGGACCTCGAAGAGCCCGACCTCGCCATCCGTCACGCGGCGGACGACGTCCTCATCGGACAGCTCGGAGCTCGCGCGTTCCAACGAGATCGTCTCGCTCATGCCCTCGCCCCGCGGCCGATGTTACGCCCGGGCCGGAACGCCGGCGCGCTCCTCGGCCTCCGCGAGGCGGGCGAGCGACAGCGCGCCGAGGCACAGCCCCAGGTCCCGAAGCGCGACGTCCAGGTAGCCGCCCGCAAGGAGCAGGTTTCCCATGATCCCGACGAGCCAGGCCGCCACGAGATAGCCGCCGAACCGCGGCCGCAGGGCCACCGCGATCCCCGCCACGATCTCGACCACGCCGACGCCCATCATGAAGGCGTGGGGCGCGATTCCGAGCCCGCTACGGACGGCGGGAGCCAGGTACTTGTCCCAGTTGGTCAGAAGCTGCAGGAACTTGTCCAGCCCCGCAATGATCGGCGCGACCGTGAACCCGAATCGCAGGATCAGGAACGCCTGATGGCTCTGTTTGCTCATCCCGGACTCCTTTCGATCGGAAGCCGTCCCGCGGACGCCCGCCGGACGCGAATGGCCTCCAGCTCGATAGAGCGGCGAGCGGAAGAAAGGTTACCGGCAAGCGCCGGGAGACCCCTTGACCCGGGCTTCTGCCCGAAGAGAATGCACCTGGCAGAAGGCGGCTCGGCCGTCCGAAAGGAGATTCATGAACACCCGGGAGTACTACGCCGAATGCTTCAAGGCCGAGAAGCCGAAGTTCGTCCGCGTCATTCGGGCCGTGCCGGAGGACCAGCTCGCCTACCGCCCGCATCCCCGGTCCGCCTCCGCCGGCGACCTCGTCTGGCTCCTCGCCTCGGAGCTGCGGGACGCCAGCGAGCTCGTCGACAACCTCAGGGTGAGCTACGTCCAGAGTTCCGCGCCAAAGACGCTGGCGGAGTCCGCCGCGGCCTACGAGCGAAATGCGGACGAGCTCGAGAAGCGCCTCTCGAAGATGGACGACGCCCGCTGGCAGCAGAAGGCCCAGTTTCTGATGGACGGAAACGTCGCCTGGGAGTCGACGCTGGGCGACATGCTCTTTGGCTTCCTCTTCGACGCGATCCACCACCGCGGCCAGCTCTCGAGCTACTTGAGGCCGATGGGCGCGAAGGTGCCTTCCATCTACGGGCCTTCGGCGGACGACCCCGGGGCGTAAGGCCGTCCGGAAGCACGGCCGGGCGCACCTGGGATAAGTTTCATCCCGTGAAACCTCTCGCCGAGCTGACGGTGGCGGACCTCGCGGCGAGCCCCGTGTGGCGCTACGAGGGAGGAGACGGGCCGCAGGCGCTGGTGACGCCGGTCGAAAGGACGGCGCTCTCGCAGTCCGACGACGAGATCTTCCTCGCCGCGACGGACTTCTATCTCTTCGATTCCAGCCGCCGCTCCGGGTTCTGCTTCCCCGCGGACGACTCCGGCATCGACTACCTCCAGCCGGTCATCGTCGCCCCCTCGGGCCACGTGAGCTTCTGGTTCGACGGGCCGGCCGCGCCGGAGATCCTCGCGAGCCAGTGGAAAGCGCTCGGCAAGGAGCCCTGGGAAATCTTCCCGGTCGCCTTCACGTGCCGGGTCCCCGTGGACGGCCGCACCGTGACCGGCAGGATCGAACGCGTGGTGTCGTCCCGAGACCTGATGTCGGACGAGCCCGCCCCGACCATCCCGGAAGTCGGCGACGCGTCCGCGTCGGACCGCATCCCGACGGCCCGGCCCATTCCGGCGCGCCGGGGCACCGGGGCCGTCGAGAAACGGGCGGCCCGCCGGCGCAAGACCGAGATGACGGTCGAGTTCAGCCAGGGCGCGCTTCACGGGACCGGCGTCATCCACGACGTCTCCCCGCGAGGGATGTTCGTGCGCTCGACGAGCATCCCCGGCACCGGCCCGATGCTGAGGCTGAAGGTCAACCTGCCCGAGGGCAGGACGCTCGTCCTGACCGGGAGGGTCGTCCGGGGCGCGACCACGCTGTCCTCCGGGCCGTCATCGGCGTCCGGCTTCGGCCTGCGCCTGGCCGGAGAGTCGCCCGAATACGAGGCCCTCCTCTCGCGCCTGCGCAAGCGCTGAGGAACCGGGTCCTGGGGTCGTGTCTACACTATATGTTAGCTCGACCGCTTCTCGATGCCGGCGCGAAGCCGCTCGAGCTTCCGTGCGAGCGGCGTCGACGGCTCGCTCTCGATCTCGGTGACCACGTTGCTCACGCGCGCGGGTTTGACCCCGAAGGCGGCGCCGATCTCCCGGCCGCCGAGGCGGGTGAGCTTCCTCGCGAGGTAGATCGCCGCCTTCTTCTCGTCGCCGCCTCGGCGCCGCGCCAGCGCGCGCTCCGGAACGTTCCAGGATCGCGCCACGGTCCTCCGAATCTCGTCGAGGCCGACGGCCGCGGCCGGCTTGCGGAAGCGCAGCGGGATTTCGTCGGAGATCTCCCTGCCCCGCAGCCGCGCCCGGATCCCGGCGGCGAAGGCCTCGTCTCCCAGCAACCCGCCCCGTTCGAGCGCCTCGACCTCCTTGCCGCCCCCCCTGCCCTCCGCGACGAACCGGCGGAAGGCCTCCCGCGCGGCCGCCCGGCTTCGCGCGAATTGTCCGAGCGTCCAGTCCGTCTCAAGCCATTCCGGCGGCTTGCCCAACCCGGCCGTCGCCCGATAGCTGCTCCACTTCCAGTCGCCCGCCCGATCGACCAGCCCCGCCCGGACGGGATTCAGGGCGACGTATCGGTGCAGCTCGAGCAGATGGCTGTCCTTCTGCACCAACACGGACCGAAATCGGCCCTCCAGCAGGTAGCCGCGCCTGCGATGGCGGCCGTTGAACCACTGCGCGTATCGGCCGTTGAGAGTCTTCATCCCCCGCGAAAGATCTCCCATCGGCGTCTCGACGAGAAGGTGATAGTGGTTTCCCATCAGGCAGTATGCGTGGATCTCCCACCCGAAGTCCCGCCGGACGGTGGAAAGCAGCGCCAGGAACTTCTCGCGATCGGCTTCCTCCCGGAAAATCGACGTTCGGTCGTGACCCCGCGCCGTCACGTGATACACGGCGCCGGGGAATTCCAGCCTGAGAGGACGGGCCATGGCGGCCGCCGGTATATAACATAGACGCGACCCCGGGCGCGGGGCGACCCCGGGTGCGAGGGACCGGGCTAGGCGCGTGCGGCCGGGCCGGCGACCTGCGCGAGCTCGGCCATGAGAGCCTCCCACCGCCGCCTTCCGAGCCGCGCGAGCAGGGCCTCTTGCGCTCGGTTCCAGGCGGGAAGGGCCTGCTCGAATCGGGCTCGGCCGGCGCCCGTCAGCTCGATTCGCCGCTCGCGCCGGTCGTCGCCGGGGCGGCGCCGGATCCAGCGCTTCCCCTCGAGCGGCCGCAGGGTGCGGCTCAACGTCGTGCTGTCCAGAGCGAGAATCCGCCCGAGGCGTCCCTGCGTCATGGGACCGGCTTCGGAGAGGACCTGCAGGAGGGTGAACTGGGCGGTCGTCAGGCCGGCGGCGCGCAGATGCCCGTCGTAGACGCGCGTGACCGCCCGGGAGGCCCGGCGCAGATTCGCGCAGGCGCAGGGCAGGGGGCGAAGGGGCTCGTCCTCCGCGCCCTGTTTCCAGGGTCCTCGCCGGTCCTCGCGCATGAACGGATGCGGGGTCGCCGCCGCGGATAAGCTATCCGAAGAGTCCCCCGGCGCGTAACCCCGCGCCCGCCCGTTCGGATCACGTCGGCGCGAACGCCGTCGAGAATCTCCACCCGACCCTGTAGAATGCCTACATGGTTGAGCGCGAGCCGTACCGCAACCGGATCGAGCTCCTGCAAGGGACCCTCGACCTGCTCGTCCTCCAGACGCTGACCTGGGAGCCGCAGCACGGCTACGGCATCACGCAGGCGATCCGGGCGATTTCGCGCGAGGCGCTGCAGGTGGACACCGGATCGCTCTACCCGGCGCTCCACCGCCTCGAGCGGGAGGGCGCGGTCGCGTCGGACTGGAAGACCTCCGAGAACAAGCAGCGCGTCAAGATCTACCGGCTGACCGCGGCCGGCCGCCGCAAGCTCTCGCAGGAGCGGTCGCATTGGGAGCGCCTGCTCGAAGCAATGTCCCTCGTGCTCGACGCGTCGAAGGCGCCGGAGCCGGGCGAGGCATGAGGCTCGGGCTCCGCTTTCCCTCCCGTCGGCGCCGCGAGCGCGAGCTCGACGAGGAGATCGCGGCGCACCACGCCATGGCGGCGGCGGACGCGTCGCGGCCGGAGCCGCCGCGCCGGACCCCGGGCTCTACGCCTCGCTCGCGCGGCGCTAGTATCCGAGTCCCATGCCGACCCGGGAAGTCCACCCGTCCGACGAGTCGGGGACCCTCGCGGCGCGCATCGAGCGGGTCCGCAGCAAGGAGCCCACGGCCGTCTTCGCGCGGTCGGGCCCCTCGGGCGAGCGGGACTTTCTCGCGGAGCGTCTCGCGCTCTTCGGCCGCATCGCGTGCCTGGCCTCGAGCGGGTTCCTCCTCATGCGCCTGGTCCTGAACACCCTCGCGGTGCGAGGCGGCCGGCCTCCTCTGGAGGGCTTCCCGACCGCCCATCTGATCGCGACGGCGATCCTCCTGATCCTCTGGATCCTGGCCGGAGGCCGCGCGATCTCGGACCGGGGACTTCGCCGCCTCGACGCCGCCGGGACGATCGGAGCCGCGCTCGCCTACGCGATGATGGTCGCGGCCATGCCGGTCTCCTGGAGGCCGGATCAGATCGTCCTGCTGATCCTGAACGCGGTGCTCCTCGGCCGCGCCGCCCTGGTTCCGAGCGAGCCGCGCCGAACGGCGTGGATCTCCATCGCCTCGGTCGCCGCGCTGCCGATGATGACCTTCCTCCTCTTCCGGCGGCACCCCACTCCCGAGCTTCCCGTCGGCGCCATGGTGACGCAGGCGACTCTCTGGGCGACTTTCACGGCGATCCTGGCGACGGTCATCTCCAGCGTGACTTTCCATCTGCGCCGCTCGATCGCTCGCGCGCGGCGGCTCGGGCAGTACACGCTCCTCGAGAAGATCGGCGAGGGCGGGATGGGCGTCGTCTACCGCGCCGAGCACGAGATGCTCCGGCGGCCGACCGCCATAAAGCTTCTTCCCCCGCAGAGCGCCGGCGAAGAGAGCCTCAAGCGCTTCGAGCGCGAGGCGCAGCTGACGGCGCGATTGACCAGCCCGCACACCGTCTCGATCTACGACTACGGCAGGACGCCGGAGGGGGCCTTCTACTACGTGATGGAGTACCTCCACGGGCTCGACCTCGAGCACCTCGTGCGCGAGGCGGGGCCGCTGCCGCCCGGCCGGGTCGTGCACGTTCTCCGACAGGTCTGCGAGGCCCTCGCCGAGGCGCACGGCGTGGGTCTCATCCATCGCGACATCAAGCCGGCCAACATCCTGCTGTCCGAGGTGGGAGGCATCCCGGACTTCGCCAAGGTCGTCGATTTCGGTCTCGTCAAGGACGTCAGGGGGCCGGCCGACGCCCGGCTGACGCACGAGGACGTCGTCGCCGGCACGCCGCAGTACCTCGCGCCCGAGACGATCCGGAACGGAACCTCCTCCGATCCGCGCAGCGACCTCTACGCCCTGGGCGCCGTGGCCTACTACCTCCTGACCGGCACTCCCGTCTTCGAGGGGCGGCCGATCGAAGTCATCCAGAGCCACCTCCAGAAGGCGCCGCAGCCGCCCTCGGCGCGTCTGGGACGCCCGCTGCCGGCGAAGCTCGAGCGCCTCGTGCTCGAGTGCCTCGAGAAGGACCCGAGCCTCCGTCCTGAGAGCGCCGACGCCCTCGCGGACCGCCTCGCCGCCTGCAACGACGTCGAGCCGTGGAACCCCGAGCTGGCGCGCCGGTGGTGGAGCCGCAGGGCGGCGGCGGCCCTCTGAGCCAGCGCCGGAGTCAGCCCTGCTTCCGGCAGCCGGACGCCTTCCGCGGGAGGGTCCGACCGGAGGGCAACACGAAGAGGATCCACACGACTCATTCCCGCGCACCCCTGCGATGGCGCTCGCCAGAGGCGGACGGCGGATCTGGTCGTCGCGCGACCTGCTCTCCGGCGATTGTGTGGATCAGGTCGCGGCCGCGGGGCCGCGGCCCGGGAACGCGGCGTCCTCCAACAGCGCTTGCACGTGGCTTCGGCGCTCGGAGAACGCGATCAAAGGCGTCACGTGAGTCTCCGCGACGGTCCAAAGCGGGAGAGTCGAGATCACCCGGTCCACGTGCTCGGGCGAGTCGGCTTCGATCATGAGCCGGAGCGCGACTCGCCCGGCCACGGGGCCTCCCGCGACGATCTTTCACTCCGCCATGAGTTGCTCCGCGCGAGCGATCGTCGGAAAGACGATCCGAGAGATGAAAGCCCGGCCCGCCTCGGCCGTCCGGCTCTGACCCGACGTCACGTGATCCAGCTCGACGAGAAGGAGCATGAGAGTCTCCGGTCGTGTCGTTCCCCGAAGCGCCTCCGCGCGGAATGGAAGGTCTTCACGCCGCCGCCCCGCGAGATGCCGCCCACGAGGAGTCCGGGGCGCTTCTCCGAACGAGTCGCCGGAACGTCAGCGCGTGCGCGAGCAGGAACAGGGGCACGAAGAACGTCGGGATCAGGCTGACCGGAAAGGTGACCATCAGAGCCGTGTTCGAGGTCGGCGTGCCCAGGATGCCCGCCGGGCCTTCCGAGTAGAGGATTCCCACGGTGATCGCGGACACGAGGTCGAGGAAGCCGAACGCATTCCAGGCCAGCAGCCATCCGCGGGAAGCCGTGCCCCTGCGGACCGCGGGGAGAAGCAGGAGCGCGCCGGTGGCGGCGATGATGTCGCCGAACCCTTCGGGTATGCCGAAGCCAGCCGGCAGGGCTCCGGCGGCCCACGCCAGGACGAACCCCAGCCCGACGAATCGCCAAACGTGCGACCCGACGAGCAGCGCGAGAGGGATCGTCTCGGTGAAGGCCCGGAACGACGCGCTCGTGCGGTAAGCCGTGACGAATCCCACGATGGGAATCGCCAGGAGGCCGGCCAGCGCGAGCGGCGGCCGGCCCGGCACGTTGACGATCCCCGAAACGCCGGCGGCCACCGCGGCGGCAAACCAGGCGATGACCGCCAGAATGGCCAGCCTTCGCGCCGTCCGGACTTTCTCGGCGCCCGTCTCGTCTTTCATGTTGCACCTCCTCGAAGACTTGCGACGCATACATGTGTATATACACATTAGTCGAGCGGAAGGTTTCGGCCCGATCCATGCCAGCGCGCTCGGCCGGGGACCACGGCGACGCCGGGGCCGGATTCTCGCGCGCGGCGGTGCCCCGCCCGCGGCCGGCTTCGCTCCATGCGCCGTCTGGGATAACTTAGCGTCGATGGCGGCGCTCTGCCCGGTTCCCGGCAGTGCCAAGACTTCGGCCGGTCGGGGACCGCTCGCCGGAGAGCTCGAGCGCCGGGGCTGCGGGATGACGGCCGCGGGCCGATGACGCTGCCCCCGCTCTGGCTCATCCGCGCCGCGATCGCCGCCGTGTGGCTCTACGAAGGGCTCTGGTGCAAGCTCCTCGGCCGCGAAAGAAACCAGCTCCGGATCGTCGAGGCCGTGCCGCGTCTGGGCCCGAGTCTCGGTCCGCTCTTTCTCAAGCTCCTCGGGGCTGCCGAAACGGGACTGGCTCTCTGGACGCTCTCCGGCGCCTGGCCGGTCCCCTGCGCGGCGGTCCAGACGGCGCTGCTCGTCGCCTTGAACACGAGCGGCCTCGTTTGGGCGCGGCGCCTGATTCACGACCCGGGCGGCATGGTGGTCAAGAACTTCGCCTTCCTCGTCCTGGTCTGGGTCTGCGCGAGCGTGCCCGGATGGAGATGAGGACGGCCGTCGCCGAAACCGCCTGGGCGCGGGGCCGCTTCGACGCGCGCCGGGGCGAGAGCCGGCTTCTCTTCGGCCGCATGCACGAGGACTCCTCGATCGAGGCGCGGGCCTTTCGGCCCGGAGGGCGGATCTTCTGCGTCGCCTCGGCGGGGTGCACGGCCATGGAGCTCTCACGGCGCCATGAGGTCGTCGCCGTGGACATCAATCCCGCCCAGGTTGCCTACGCGGGCGCGAGGTTCACGGGAGGCAAGGCCTCGCGGGGCGCGGCGGAGCGCATGATGGACCGGGCCCGCGCGCTGGCGCCGCTCGCGGGCTGGCGGCGTCTGCGGGTCCGGGAGTTCCTCGAGCTCGGCGACCCGTCCGAGCAGATCGCGTTCTGGCGCCGCCATCTCGACACCCTTCGGTTTCGCCTGGCGATCGATGCGGCCCTCTCGAGAGCCGTCCTTCGCGCCGTCTACGCGAAGCCCTTCCTCGGCTGCGTTCCGCCGCGCTTCGGGGCGGTGATCCGCCGGCGCATGGAGCGATGCTTCGCGCGACACCCGAATCGCGAGAACCCCTACGCGCGCGCTCTGCTCCTCGGCGAGCGGACCGGGGAGCCTCCTCCCGCCGAAGCCAGAGGGATCCGCCTCGTCCGCTCCGACGCGGCGGCGTTTCTCGAGCGCGAGCCCCCGGAGTCCTACGACGGATTTGCGCTTTCCAACGTGCTCGACGGAGCCAGCGACGATTACCGGCGGCGGCTGACGGCCGCGGTCCGACGCGCCGCGGCGCGGGAAGCCGTCGTGGTGCTGCGAAGCTTCGCGGAGCCCGAGGACCTCACGCGCTCGAACCTCGCCGGAGAGGATCGCGCAATGCTCTGGGGAATCGTCGAAGCCAGGCCGGCGGCCGCGCTGTGAGAGAGCGAGGGATCCGGCCCGATTCTCCGGCGGCGCCGGCGTCGGTCGTCACCGGGATGCAGTTTCCCGTTTCGCCGCGGCGGGCCTGGGACGGCCTGCTGTTCTTCGAGCAGATCGCGCGGAGGCCGCCGTTCTCCCTGCGCCTGCTCCTGCCGGCGCCGGTCCGCGCCGAAGGCCGGAGATCGGCCGTGGGCGACGAGACCCGCTGCGTCTACGAGAAGGGCCACCTGCTCAAGCGCGTCACCGAGATCGCCCCCGAGCGCCGTTGCGGCTTCGACGTCGTGGAGCAGCGGCTCGCCATCCGCGGGGGGATCCGGCTCGCGGGCGGAAGCTACACCCTGCGCGAGCTGCCCGATGGATCGACGCGCGTCGAGCTCGAAACCCGCTACGTCACCCGGCAGCGGCCGCGCTGGCTCTGGAGGCGGATCGAGGCCGCGGTCTGCCACGCCTTCCACCGGCACATCCTGGGGGAGATGCGCCGCGAGCTGGCATCGAGCGGGCCCCAGGCGGCCCCGGCCGTGGCGTCGCACTGGCTTCCTCCTCTCTCCCCGGGAGAGGAGGACTAACCGCCTCTTCCCGCGGGAGACGGCGCCCTCTCCCTCTCCCCGCGGGAGAGGGCTTCGGCGAGAGGCTCCGGGCTCTTACGCCGGCCGCGGCCTCGGATCCCTTCGGCCGCGAGGCTAAGGCCGAAGCGCTTCGATCGCGGAGGCGAGGCGCGCCTCCGTCATCCTCGTCGGGGAATACCGCGCGACCACGCCCTTTCGGTCCAGGAACACGAAGGTCGGGGTCGCCGAGACGCCGTAACGCAGCATCGCCTCGTCGCTGATGGGCGCCGAGACGGAGTCCGGCAGGCCGTAAATCTCCTTCCAGGCCTTCTCGATCTTCCGCTTTTCCTCGCCGCGGTCGGCCGTGTAGAACCGCGTCGGCGCGACGAAGGCGACGCCCTTCGGAAGATATTTCTCCACGGTGCGCCGCAGGGCCGGCGCTTCCATCCGGCAATCGCCGCAGGACTCCCACCAGAAAAAGAGGACGACCGGCTTTCCGCGCAGCGACTCCAGAGACGCGGGCTCCGCGCCGACATGATCCTCCGCTCGCACGGGCGGCGCCGCCCTGCCCTCGAGCTCGATCAGGTTCCGCCGCTTCCAGATGCGCGCCCGCAGGTTGTAGGGAGCCTTCTCCTGCTCCCGCGAGCTCTCTTCGAGGAACCGGACCGCTTCCGCCCTCTTGCCCGCCGCCACGAGCGACTGCGCCTCGACCTCGATCGACGTGCCGAGCAGGTAAACCGCCTCGCGGTTGGCTTCGTAGTCGGACGGCGACTCGAGCTTCGACAGGGCGAGAGCGCGAGCCGAGGCGGCGTGCCCCGACGCGGCCTTCCAGTCGCCCGTCAGCGCGGCGCCGCGCGCGACCCAGGCGAGACCGAGCAGATAGTCGCCGTCTTCGCCTTTCTCCGCGCGGTGACATTCGAGAATGGACTCGGCGCTCAGAAGATCGCCCGCGGAGATCTTGTTGCGGATCATCCGGACGTCGTCCGGCGCCTGCGGGGCCGGCGGCTGCTCCGCCCGGGCATCCGGGAGTCCGCCGAAAAGGACGACCAGGGGCACCAGTCTCCAGGCGCGCATCGGACCTCCCTTGGAATGGTCAACGCAACGACCGCGCGCCGATCGGCATTCCACGCCGCTTCCTGTCCGGGTCATCTCGAGCAATGACATGACAGGCTTCCAACAACGCGCCATCCCGAGCGCGGAAGGCCTCCGGGCGAGCGATTGCGCTCTCAGTCCTTTCGACTGCCGGCCGCCGTCGCCGAAGCCTTCGAGGCCAGCAGCTCCGCGAGCCGATCGTACGAGGCTGCGACACCCGTCTCCATCGGAGACTTCAGCACGCCGTCCCGGACTTCGCGCGATTCGTAGCGCATGGTCTGCGTGACCGTCGTCTTTCCGCCCTTCTCGGCCAGGACGAGGGTGCCTACGCCCTCGCCTTCGTACCAGGCCTCGTCGAACTTCTCGGTGCTGACGATCCTCTCGGGCACGACGACCTCGCGGTACACCCCGCCCATCCCCATCTCGGTCCCGTCCTTCTCGCGCCGCCAAACGAAGCGGTACCTGCCGCCCACTCTGAGGTCGATCTCGCAGACCGGCATCGACCAGCCGTCGGGTCCGAGAAGCCAGCGCCGGACCAGCTCGGGCTTCGTCCAGGCGTCGAAGACCAGGCGGCGGGGAGCGTCGAACCGGCGTGTCATTACGATCTCCCGATCTCCGCGCGCGGCAACCGTCAGCCGTCCCTCGTTCGTCATGGGCGTCCTCCTTTATCGCCTCGTGCGTCCCCGGACCTTCTTCGTCGTTTTCCGCTCCGCGAGCAAGGCGTCGAGCTTCAGGAAACGCGCCTCCCAGAACACGCGGTAGCGCTCGAGCCACCGGGTCGCCTCGGCAAGCGGCTTCGCCTCGAGCCGGCGCGGCCGCCGCTGCGCGTCGCGTCCGGTGGAGATCAGGCCGGCGCGCTCGAGCACTTTCAGGTGCCTGGAGATCGCCGGCTGCGACATCGAGAACGGCTCCGCCAGCTCCCCGACCGACGCCTCCCCCGAGGCGAGGCGCGCGAGGATCGCCCGCCGGGTGGGATCGGCCAGCGCGGCGAACGTCGCATCGAGGCGATCGAGACCTTCCATAACCATCTAGTTATATACGTCCGTCGCAACGCGGTGTCAAGGTCCGGAGGCGGCATCGCCGGTGATGAGGCCGGATTCCTCGGCCTGCCGGCCTCGGAATGACAGGGGCAAGATCATGAGCTCGTCCCGGGCGCGACACGCGCGGCGAAAGCCCGTCGTGCCGAGCCACGGCGACGGACCCCGAACTCGGCAGGCCCCGAACCCCGCGGCGAGGATATCCTCCGAGTCCTTGAACCCGAGAAAGCGAGGTTGGAGATGAACCCGTCGGACCATCGCGGAGGAACTTTCGCACCGCGAGTCGTGCGCGTCTTCCGCCGCGCCGCCCGGCGGGCCGCGCCCGTGACGGGCCTGATCGCCGCCGCGGCGATCGCCGGAGGCGCCGCGGCCGCGCAACAGGCCGGGCCGTCGCAACAGAACACGCAGGCTTCTCTGGTCACGGTCCCGCCGGAGGTCCCCGCCAGTGCCCTGCGCTACTCGGTCCTGCTCGCCGGGAACAAGGCGGGAGTACTGGCGATTTGGAGCACGCCGGACGGCGCCCGACACAGCTTCTTCGCGTTCAACGACCGCGGCCGCGGCCCGAGCATCACGACACGCACCGTGTCGGACCGCGCGGGGATCCCGACGGAAATCGACGCCGCCGGCAACGACTACCTCAAGGGCCCGGTCGAGGAGCGTTTCCGCCTGGCCGGCGGCAAGGCCACGTGGAGCAGCAAGTCTGAAAAGGGCGAGCGTCGGCTCGGAGGCCCCGCCTTCTACGTCCCGGTCAACGCCATCCTGACCGGCGAGATGGAGGCGGCGCTACTGGCCGCGCCGGGAGGACGGCTTCCCCTGCTGCCGGAGGGAGAAGCGCGCATCGAGCGCGTTCTGGACCGAACCGTCGAGGTCGGCGGCAAGGCGCGCAAGGTGACTCTGTACGAAGAGACCGGGCTCGCCTTCACGGCCAGTCCCGTCTGGCTCGCGGAGGACCGCAGCTTCTTTGCGACCGGAAGCGACTGGTTCGCGGTGATCCCCGAAGGCGCCGAGGCCGTCTGGCCGGCGCTGCTCGAGGCGCAGAAGGCTCGCGCCTCGCAGCGCGGCGAGGAGGTCGCAAGGAAGCTGCGGAAGAAGCCGACGAGGCCGCTCCTGATCCAGCACGCCCGTCTCTTCGACAGCGAGACCGCGACGGTCAAGGACGGCATGTCGGTGCGGATCGCCGGCGGCCGCATCACGGGTGTGGCGCCGGACGGCGACCCGGGCCTGGGAGCGGCCCCGGAGACCCTCGACGCCAGGGGCAGGATGCTCCTGCCCGGGCTCTGGGACATGCACGTGCATCTGGGCGAATGGGACGACGGCGCGCTTCACCTGGCGGCCGGCGTCACGACGGTGCGCGACCTGGCCAACGACATCGACCACCTGCGCGAACTGCGGGCGAAATTCGACGCGGAGACGCTCGCCGGCCCGCACGTCGTCATGGCGGGATTCCTCGACGGGCGCGGCCCCTACCAGGGGCCGACGAAGGTGTTCGCCGACACGCCGGAAGAAGCGAAGGCCGAAATCGCGCGCTACAAGTCGCTCGGCTACGAGCAGATCAAGATCTACAGCTCGGTCAAGCCGGAGCTGGTTCCGGTGATCGTCGCGGAGGCGCATCGCGCCGGCATGCGGGTCAGCGGGCACGTGCCGGCGTTCATGACCATGCAGCAGGCCGTCGAAGCCGGCTACGACGAGGTCCAGCACGCCAACTTCTGGTTTCTGAACTTTCTCTTCGACACCGTCAAGGACACGCGGACCCCGGCGCGGTTTACCGCGGTCGCCGAGCACGCCGCCGAGCTCGACCTCGACTCGGAGCGCGTCCGGGCCTTCGTCCGCCTGCTCCAGGCGCATCACACCGTCCTCGACCCCACGGTCAGCGTCTTCGAGGACATGTTCGTCGCGAGACCCGGCGAGATCGCGCCCTCCATGGCGGCGGTGGCCAACCGACTGCCCCCGCAGGTCCGGCGAACCTTCCTCTCGGGCGGCCTTCCGGTGCCGGACGGCATGGACCGGCGTTACCGCGATTCCTACAAGGCCATGCTGCGGATGCTCAAGAAGCTGTACGACTCCGGCCTGCCGATCGTCGCCGGCACGGACGGGATCGCCGGCTTCACGCTGCACCGGGAGCTCGAGAACTACGTGGCCGCCGGCATTCCCGCGCCCAGGGTGCTGCAGATGGCCACACTCGGCGCGGCGCGCGTCATGAAGCACGACAAGGATTCCGGTTCGATTGCTCCGCAGAAGGTCGCCGACTTGATCCTGGTGGACGGCGACCCGACCGCGCGGATCTCCGACATTCGCCGCGTGGTCACGGTCGTCAGGGGCGGCACCGTCTACGACGCCGGCGCCCTCTACCAGGCGCTCGGAGTCGGCCCGGCGAACTGACCGGCCGGTCGCCGCCGCGGATCGGGACGGGCCCGCAACCCGGCCAGGGTCGCCGCCGCCGACGGGGAGACTCGGGATTCCTCGTCGAGGATTCCCGGTCC
The DNA here is from genome assembly GCA_050257975.1 of Acidobacteriota bacterium. Lineage (GTDB taxonomy): Bacteria > Acidobacteriota > Thermoanaerobaculia > UBA5066 > Gp7-AA6 > DATBFU01. Next base: position 17,776 of record JBLMXY010000094.1, on the reverse strand, counting down.
GCAAGAACATCCGGGATACGGCCGCCTCGAAAAGGCTCGGAGTGCTCAATATATAATGAAGAACCGACCCCAAGCCGCGCCCATCGAGGAGAAGATTCCCGTGCTATGCTGGGGGCCTCCGATCCCTCCGACGGACCCCGTCAGCCCATCCGTGACAGCCCGTCGCCGGCCTTCGGCGAGAAAGGGAGTCCGTCATGGAATCCTTGCGAAATTGGCGATGCCGAAACTGCGGCCGGTCCAATCGGACGGAGGTCGAGCGGGACGGCACCGCGACATGCGCCTTCTGCGGGCAAGTCACCAGAATCCAGCCGAGCCGGTTCCGCGGTGAGGAGCTGCCCGGCCAGCTGCCGGCGCCCTCTCAGGCCCGCACGTGAAGCCGTCGCCTCCTCGCGGCGCGGGGGTTCCCGAAGGGGACTCGCGGCAGGAGACGGCCTTCACACGACTGAAGGCTCGATATGCCGAGGCGCGAAATCTCGTCTTCTCCGCCGCGCCCCACTCGAATCTCGACTGGATCCTCGGCGTCCACCGAAATCCGGAGGAGAGCTCGGAAGACCTCAACCGCAAGATGATTCCGCTCCTGGCGCTTTGGCTCGAGGATCTGGCCGCCGAGCTCGAGCGAAGGCTCGCGCCAGGGCCGACCAGCGAGGTGGACGAGCCGGCGAGGACGGCGCGCGCCTGCGCCGTCGAGAGCCTGCGCGAGGCCGCCTCGGGGTTCATGGCCGCCGTCCGCCGCGAGGCCTGACGTCGTGCCCGCTCCGCAGACCGTCGCGATCCTGCTCAGCCGCCTCCCGAGGCTCGAGAACTCGCCCGGGCTGATCCTCCTGAGAGTGGACACTTCCGGCGGGGCCGCGCCTCCGACGACGATCGGCAGTCTGACCGACGCCGCCCTTCGCGGCCGGCTCGCCCACTTCGACACGCACTCGGCCAACGAAGTCGCGGCGATCCGCCACGCCCTGTCGATCGATTCCGGGGAGGCAACGGTCTACGAGCATTGGACCGCGCTCCAGAGCTGCCTCCAGTTCTGGCACGGGTTCTCCGGTTCCCAGATCCGGATCGTGGCCTGGACGTGCGAAGCGTGCGGGAAGACGCGCCGGGAAAGCGTCGGCGGAACCGTGGGCGAGACCTTCCCGCTCCTCTGCGCATGCGGGCGAACGACGCGCGTCACCGTCCCAAAGACCGTCGGCTCGTAGGCGTTGTCGCCCCCGAATGACACGGGCCGCAGGGCGAGCGAGCGCCTGCGGCCCGACCTCTCGCCGCGCAACCGGCGAGCCCCGAGGAAGTCCGGCTACTTCTTTCGGGTGTACTCGATCTCCATCATCTTGTAGTTCTTGCCGTTGGGACCCGGGCCCCACATCTCCATCGTGTGGTGGTCATTGTCGGCGACGGTGGTCTTCATCGTGGACGTCATCGTCTTTCCGGTCATCGGGTCGGACATCGTCGCGGTCGACTTCATGACGTTGCCTTCCATCGTCCCCTTCGACGTCATCACTCCCGTGCTCGCGGTATCCATCCAGGTGCCGACGTACTTCTTGGTGACGTTGTCATATCCGGTGTAGCCGATTCCGGAGAACGGCTGCCCCATGAAGGTCCCCTGATATTTCGTCTCGACGAAGCGGTTCCCGAGCACCCAGGCGTTCTCGGAGGTGCCCGTGGACTCCTCCGGCGGCTTCGACGGATCCATCCACATCTTCACCTTGGCGTCGAACGTGCCGACCATCCCCTCGAGCTTCTTGTGGGCGTCCCCCGGCGTCGCCGCCTTCTGCATCGCCTCCATCGCCGCCTTCTCGTCCATCGGGGCAGGCTTCGCCTTCTTCGCGGCCGGCTTTTCCTGCGCCCATGCCGCTCCCGCGACGAGCATCGCGATGGCCAGACCCCCCAGGAAATTACGGAATCTCATGACTTTCCTCCTCGAGCCAGATTCTATCGGCGTGGCGCAACCCTTTCCCAATCGAGCCGTAGTTTCCCGAGAGGGTCCCAGGAACGTCGGACCGCTGGCGCTCTCCCTGCTACTTCCGGTCTCGCCGCAAGAGCGGACGCGGGCGGCCCGGGAGCCAGGGCGAGTCTTGCTGGCAGAGTGCTTGCACGGTCATCGGACGCACGGTACAACCGCAATTCTGCCGGGAGGAGGTCTGGCATGCAGAAAATCACTCCATTTCTGTGGTTCGACGGCAACGCCGAAGAGGCGGTCAACTTCTACACGTCGATCTTTCCGAATTCCAGGATCGTCAGCGTCAGCCGCCACGGCGACGCCGGACCGGGCCCGAAGGGAAGCGTCATGGTCATGACGTTCGAGCTCGAGGGACAGCAGTTCATGGCGTTGAACGGCGGCCCGCAGTTCAAGTTCTCGCCGGCCATCTCGCTCATGGTCCACTGCGAGACGCAGGCGGAGATCGATCGATACTGGGACAGGCTCTCCGCGGGCGGCCAGATGATCGAGTGCGGCTGGCTTCAGGACAAGTTCGGCGTCTCGTGGCAGATCGTCCCGGCGGTCCTGGGCAAGATGATGGCCGACAAGGACCCGAAGAAGTCGCAGCGCGTCCTGAGCGCGCTGATGAAGATGAAGAAACTCGACATCGCGGGCCTCGAGAGCGCGTACGAGGGCGCCGCGTAGGGCGGGCCGCCGGTGGGAACGCTGGGCGTCTTCAATCACGTCACCGTGGACGGCTTCTTCGCCGGGCCGCGGGGCGAGATCGACTGGTTCAAGGCGATCCGGAGAGACGACGAGTACGAGGCCTATACGCATCAAGACGCGCAGTCGGGGGCGACCCTGGTCTTCGGCCGCACGACCTACCAGATGATGAAGAGCTACTGGCCGACACCGGCCGCGATCGAGGCCGACCCGGGCATGGCCCGGGTCGTCAGCGCGAGTCCGAAGATCGTCTTCTCGAAGACTCTCCCGGGCGTCGAGGAGGAGCCGAACTGGAAGAACGTCACGCTGCTGCGCGACATCGAGCGAACGGACATGCTCGAGCGAAAGAAGAAAGCCGGGGCCGGCCTCGTGATCCTCGGCAGTGGCACGATCGTGCAACGGCTCGCGAACCTCGGACTGATCGATCAATACCAGCTCGTGATCGTTCCGATCGTTCTCGGGGCCGGCAAACCCTTGTTCGAGGGCCTCGAGGAGACGAGCCTCGAGCTCGTCGATTCGAGGGCGTTCAAGAACGGGATCGCCGTGCTGACCTATCGCCCCGCCTCGAAGGTCGACCGGCGCAAGGCGAGGGCGGGAAAGATTCGGGCGTCCCGTCTGCGGGGGAGACGGTCAGGGTGAGGGGGAATTCACGTCTGCCTCATGGGAGTCGGACAAGGAGTCGATCATGCTGGGGAACGCACCGATACACGCCTACATCCCCGCTTCCGACGTCGCGCGCGCGAGGAAATTCTACGAGGAGATCGTCGGGCTGCGACCCAGGGAGGAGTATGCGGGCGGCGTGATCTACGAATGCGGCGGCGCGGAGGTGTTCCTCTACCCGACGAGCAACGCGGGCACGTCCAGGGCGAGCCAGGCGTACTGGCAGGTTGACGACGTGGAAGCCGAGGTGGCCGAACTCAAGCGGCGGGGCGTGAAATTCGAAGAGTACGACGTGCCCGGTATGACGATGGAGAACAGCATCGCGACCCGCGGCGGAGCGAAGACCGCCTGGTTCAAGGACACCGAGGGAAACATCATGGCCGTGAGTCAGCGTCTGAAGGGTCCGTCTTGATCTGCTGACTTTGCTTCCTCTTCCCACGGGGTCGCGGGCGCCGGCGCCACTCCCCGTGGCGAGTTCGTCGAGTCAGGACGGACCCTTCACGACCAGGACCGCCAGAGCGATCGCGATCGCATCCTCGAGCAGCGCGATCGGCAGGTCCTTGCCCGCAGCCCGCGTGAGCCGCGCCCGGAACTGGTAGCCTCCGAGCGTCCCGGCGACCGCGCCGACCGCGCCCGCGACGAGCCCGGTCCAGAGCGCCTTGCCCGCAGCGCCGACGGCCGCTCCGCAGAGCGCCCCCATGATGATCCGGGCGATGAACGCCGGAGGCGCCTTGCGGCTGCCCGTCCCGGGCAGCTTGTCGTTGACGAGCTCCCCGACGGCCGCGACGGTGAAAATCCACGGCGTCAAGACGGCGCCCAGGAAGGCGAGCGTCGTGCCCTGGAGATTCAGCCATCCCAGCCGCGCCGCCCAGCTCACGGCGGCCGGCGCCGTCATCGCGCGCAGGCCGGCCACCAGACCAATCAGAAAGGCGAGCAGGTAGAGCGGCATCGTGGTCCTCGCAACCGGGGCGATCCTATATCTCGTCTCTACCGCAGGGCCGCCGCGGGGTCAACGCTGAATAACTGCATTACCGAGTCGGCCCCTCAAACGGCGACGGCTTTCTCGCCATCCACCAACGATCGGCGGCCGATCGTCGCGGCCCGACGGGATCGCGGGGTCAACGCTGAATAACTGCATTACCGAGTCGGCCCCTCAAACGGCGACGGCTTTCTCGCCATCCACCAACGATCGGCGGCCGATCGTCGCGGCCCGACATCGCCCCGGCCTCGCCGCTGCGGCGCGTTTGGAATTCCGCGCGCGCGACGGCGGGCCGAGGCGACGGGCAAGGTACCCTCAGGCCGCGTGCCGCGCCGACGCGGCCATCTCTCCCCGGGGAGTCAGAACCAGCAGGACGAGTGAGACGACAAAGAGCGCGGGCACATCCCCCACGAGATGGCCATGATTCCCGGGGCGCTCGAATGCCTGAACGGCCATGATTCCTGCGTGAATCACGCTCGACCAGGCGGTAAACCGGATCAGGCTCAAGTGCTCGAGCGGGTTCCGAGCCGCGATCAAGAGAAATACGCCGAGCGTCGCGTAAACCCCGACGATCATCGGCGGGTAGTCCGAATGTCCCGTGTGCCACGACCAGCCGGAAGGCCAGACGAGGAACATGAGCAGGGGAAGGCCGACGATGAACGTGACGCCAACCAATATCAGCGCGATCCTCAGGGACTTGAGACGAGTGGTTTCGGACATCGCTTCCTCCTTCAATACGTGCTTGCCTCGATCAGCGCCCATGCGCCTGGAGCGCCTTCAGGTCGGAGGTGGTCAGCGGCTTGCCTCCGATGGCCCATTCGCCGCTCGGGACCTCGAACACGCGGACCCAGGTGACCCCCCGCATGGCTTCTCCCTCGATTCCGACCATGGCGTCGGTGACCTTCTCGATCATGCTGCGCTTCTGCGCGTCGTTGAAAACTCCCTGGATCAGTTGAATGTCGATGAGCGGCATGTGCGGCCTCCGATAGGATGGCGCCGGAGAGACTTCCGGAGCACCGCGAGAGTACGGAGCCGGCCATGCCAGTACTTGGAGAGGGCTTGGATTTTTCTTGAACATCGGCACCCTGGTCGAACCCCGGCGTGATCCATAAGTTCGAAGGGTTCGAGCTCGACACGGACCGCTACGAGCTGCGCCGCGAGGGGCAGCCAAGGGGGGTCGAGCCGCAGGTCTTCGCGCTGCTCGCGCTGCTGATCGAGAACCGGCACCGCATGGTCCCGCGCGAGGAGATCATCGGGACCATCTGGGCCGGCCGCGCGGTCTCCGACTCCGCCTTGAGCAGCCGGATCAAGTCCGCCCGGCAGGCGCTCGACGACGACGGCAACGCCCAGAGGCTCATTCGAACCGTGCACGGGCAGGGATTCCGTTTCGTGGGCGAAGTGGAATCCTTGGCGGCGCCCCCGCCGGGTCCTTCGCCGTCGCCGACGGCCGCGCAGCAGTGGACCCGCGACGTGCTGGCCCGGCCCGTGCTGGCCGTGCTGCCATTCGAAAACGAAGGCGGTCGCGCGGAGGATGCCTATGTCGCCGACGGCATCGCCGAGGAGCTGATCGCCGAGCTCTCGTCCTGGCGGTGGTTTCCGATCCAGTCGCGTGACACTTCCTTCGATCGCAGCCGCGCGGGCCTCTCGGCGTCGGCTCGCGCGGCCTCGACCGGCGCCCGCTATGCCGTGACGGGGCGACTCCTGCGCGCCGGAGACAGTTCCCGGCTGACGGTCGAGCTTCTCGACACGGCGAGCGACACGCAGCTCTGGTCTGCCCGCTACTCCTGCGGCACCGCCGAGCTCGCCGGACTCCAATCGGAGATCGCGTCCGAGATCTTCCGGCGCATCGCGCCCGAGCTGACCTCGGAAGAGACGCGCCGCATCATGCGAAAACGGCACGAGGATCTCACCGCGTGGGACATGACGATCAAGGGGCTGTGGCACCTGCACCGCGCGACACAGCACGACTTCAGCCAGGCGCTTGCCCTCCTCGAGGACGCGACGCGCGTGGACCCGGGATTCGCGTTGGCATGGAGCTTCATCGCGCTCGCCCGATTCGAGAAGGCGCTCAAGGGCTGGACGGCCGGAGCGCCCGGCGGAGTTCGCGACACGTTTCGCAGCATGCTCGAGGCGGCGAGCACGTCCGTGGAGCTCGACCCGGCGTCCTGGATGGGCCACGCGCTGATGGGCGCCGGGGAGCTGTGGACGAACGTCTCGATCCCCCGCGCGCGGCTGCACGCGAATCGGGCCCTCGAGCTCAATCCGAGCGCGTCGATGGCGCATCACTTTTCCGGATGCATCTCCGGCTTCGCCGGCGACTTGAAGGGCGCGATCGCGACGCAGGGCAACGTCTATCGCGTGGATCCGCAGTACTCCCACGCCGACGTGGTCGAGGCCGACCTCGGGCTCTGGCACCTGCTCGAGGGCGGCCTGGATCGCGCGGCGGAGCATCTCCAGCGCGCGATCGGCATCAATCCCTCGAACCTCCGCGCCCGGCAGCGGCAGATCGTCCTGGCGGGACTGTCGGGCAACGAGGCGCTCACGCGCGAGGCGCTTGCCGCGGTCGAGCGGCTGGGAGGAACCATGGACGAGCGGTACCTGGAGGCCTCCTACCCCTTCCAGGACCCGCGGCACGCCCGGACGTTCCGGGCAGGGCTCGTGGCTGCCGGCGTGTTGCGAGCCTGAGAAGCCAGGCCGACTCGCCTCCCCGCGAGGCTCCCGGGCGGCGCGCCAGGGCGCCTTCGACCTCCCGCGAAATCAACGAGTCCCGCGCTCGAGTTTCCATCAAGAAGAACGGAAACGAACGCGCCGCTCCGGCCCGACATCCCCGCCCAGGGGATCTCGAACGCGGGTCCGCGGAACGGAGGCGGTTCACGACTTTTCCCCGCTCCCGTCAAGTCGGGCTACCGAAACCGGACCTTCCCGCTCACGTAGTACATTCCAGAAAAATGACCGCCGCTCCGTCCGAGGGCCGAAGCGCCGGCCGCGCCATTCTCCGGGGCTGGCTTCTGTGCGGAATTCTCGACATCGCGTCGGCGATCGTCATCGCGCTCGCGAACCGGGGCTCGCCGATCCGCATGCTCCAGGGCATCGCCGGCGCGGTCCTCGGTCCGGCGGCGCTCGAGGGAGGACTCGCGACGGCGGCTCTCGGTCTCGTGATGCATTTTTGCGTCGCGCTCGCCGCGGCGGCGACCTTCTACGCTTTGAGCCGGAGAATTCCCGCGATGGTCGAGTGGACCGTGGTAAGCGGGCTCCTCTTCGGCGTCTTCTGGCTTCTCGTGATGTACCGGGGCGTCATCCCTCTGCTGGCCGCGCTGCGGCCGCTCTACCTCGCAAACGCCGTCAAACGCCCCCTGCCGGCGCTCTGGCCCCTGCCGGTGCTCGTCCACATGACCTGCGTGGGCCTGCCGATCGCCCTGGCCGCCCGCGCCTTCGGGCCGCAGCCGGGAGAGAATCGAGCGGTATGAGGCCGCGCGCGTCGCGGCGATTCACTCGGGCGACCGCGGCCCTCGGGTTCGCCTTCGCTCTCTCCGGCGCGGCTCGCGCGGCGGCGCCCGAATACTCGATCCAGGCGATCCGCTACGGGACGGTCAAGCGCTTCCCGGTGTCCGCGCTCGTGATGGGGGCGCCCGAGGACGAGAAGACCGACATCGCCATGGTCGTCTGGCTGATCCGAGGCGGGGGCCGCAACATCCTGTTCGACAGCGGCTTTCACCGCGAGAAGTGGCTCAAGGACTTTCCCACCGCCGACTACCTGCGCCCCGACGAAGCCGTGAAGCTCGCCGGTGTTCCGCCCCAGGAGGTCACCGACGTCGTCATCAGCCACGCGCACTGGGACCACGTGGGCGGCATCGATCTCTTCCCGAAGGCGACCGTCTGGATCCAGAAGCAGGAGTTCGCCTACTACACGGGAGAGGCCTGGCAGCCGGGCGGTCATCACGGTGGCATCGATCCCGAGGACGTGAAGGTGCTGGTCGAGCGGAACACCGAAGGCCGACTGCGCCTGGTCGACGGCGACGACGTCGAGATCCTTCCCGGGATTCGCGCCTACACCGGCGGGCGCCACACCTTTGCTTCACAGTCCATACGCGTCGAGGGCAAACCGCCCTTCGTCCTCGCCTCGGACAACTGCTACCTCTACCGCAACCTCGCCGAGCACAGGGCGAGCGCGACGTTCCTCGAGGCCGACCAGCCCGCCAACATCCGCAATCAAGCGCGGATGGTCGAGCTCGCGGGCTCGGCGGACCGCGTCGTCCCGGGCCATGATCCCGGGCAGTTCGAGAGATTTCCGGCGCAGGGGCGGATCGCCCGAATCCGGTAATCGGCTTCCGCGCGGCGACCTCGACCCCTCGGCTCTTGTCTCTGGTAGACGCTCTATGGTAGAACGTCTACTAGAACACCATGGCCCCGCACCAGCCGTATCGGGACCGGATCGAGCTCCTCCAGGGCACTCTGGACATGCTGATACTCCAGACGCTCCAGTGGGGCCCCCGGCACGGCCACGGGATCGGCCAGATGCTTCGCGCGAGGTCGGAGGACGCCCTTCAGATCGAGCACGGCTCCCTGTACCCGGCGCTGCATCGGCTGGAACGAGAGGGGTGGCTCGCCTCGGAATGGAAGAAGTCCGAGGCCAACCGCCGCGCGAAGTACTACCGGCTCACTCCGGCGGGAAGGCGGCAACTCTCGCGGGAACAGTCGAACTGGCGGAAGGTCGTGACGACGATCGCGCGGATCATGCGTCCCGCGGAGGAGGCGTGACGCCATGCGATTCCCCTGGCGCCGGAAGGACAAGGAACGCGATCTCGAGGAGGAGATCCAGGCGCACCTCGCCCTCGAGACGGAGCTGAGAATCGAGGACGGACAGACTCCGGAGGACGCGGAGCGCTCCGCGCGCCGCGACTTCGGCAACGTCGCTCTGGTCAAGGAAGTGACCCGGGGCACGTGGGGATACGGCTGGCTCGATGCGCTCGCCCAGGATCTGAAGTACGCGTGCCGGCGGATGCGCCAGGCGCCCGGATTCACGACGGTCGCTCTCCTGACGCTGGCTCTCGGCATTGGCGCGAATACCGCCGTCTTCAGCGTGGTCGATGCGGCGCTGCTCCGGCCCCTCCCGTTTCCCGAATCCGACCGGCTGGTGCGGCTCTTTTCGACGCGGAACGGGGCGCGGCTCGACGGCATCTCCCGGCTGGACGCGCGAGACCTGGCCGCCGCCTCCCGCAGCTTCGAGGGGATCGTCGTCTACGATCGCTGGAGGAAGAACGTCAGCGGCATCGGCGACTCCAGGGACCCGGAGGAGACCGTCGTCGGCCTCGCCCCCGGGACCTTCTTCGAATTGCTCCGGATCCGACCCGTCCTCGGCCGCCTGTTCACACCGGAAGAAAACGTCTACGGCAAGCATTTCGTGGCGGCCATCGGCGCCTCTCTGTGGCGGACTCGCTTCGCCGCCGATCCCCAAGTCCTCGGAAAGACGCTCCGGATCAACGGGGAGAGCTACACGATCGTCGCCGTCCTTCCGGACGCGATTCCTCCCTGGATGCTTCAAACCAACGCGCCGATCTCGATCTGGACGCCGTTCGTGTCGCCCGACATGTGGACCGAAAGCGACCGCAGTGCTCGAGACATCGATTGCCTCGGACGCCTGAAGCCCGATGTCCCGTACGACCAGGCGCGCGCCGAGCTCGCGGCACTGGGCGACCGTCTGGCGCGCGCGCATCCGGTCGATCGGGGCATCGGCGTCGCAATCGAGTCTCTTTCGGACACGAGGGCGGGCCCCGTTCGCCCCTTGCTGCGGACGCTCTTCGGCGCGGTCGCGATGGTTCTTCTGATCGCCTGCGCGAACCTCGCGGGTCTCCTCCTCGCGCGAAACTCGGCTCGATTCCGCGAACTGGCCGTTCGCGCGGCGCTCGGCGCGGCGCGGCGGAGACTCCTGCGGCAGTTGCTCCTGGAATCGCTGGTGCTCTCTCTCGCCGGCGGTGTCGCGGGGCTTGGCCTGGCTCTGGCGGCCAGCCAGGCGCTCGCGCGCGTCGAGTCCGCCCAGAGCCTGCCCTATACGGCCGCGTCGAACGCGCTGCCGCAGTTCTGGTCGGCTGGGCTCGACCTTCGAGTCCTGGCGTTCGCCCTGGGCGTTTCGGTCGTCACGGCGATCCTCTTCGGCCTGGCGCCGGCGTTCACCGGCACGCGCGCCTCGCTCGTCGACGCCCTGAAAGAAGGCGGCCGAAGCGGCGGAGCCGGTGCGGGCAGACAGCGCTTCCGGCGCCTGCTGGTGATCGCCGAAGTCGGGCTTTCGCTGGTGCTCCTATTCGCGGCCGCGCTTCTCGTGCAGACCGTGGCGCGCCTCGAGCGGCAGGATCCCGGTTTTCGCGCCGACCACCTGCTCCTGGCGCACGTCTTCATCCCCCCGGCGCGTTATCCGGATCCAGACGCCATCTCCCGATTCTGCGAAGCATTCGGCGAGCGGGTGCGCTCCATTCCCGGCGTGCGGGATGCCAGCGTCACAACCAGCTATCCGCCCTCCCTCCCCTGGCGGCAGATGTTCACCGTACCGGGCGCGCCGATCTCACGGGCCGGGGACGTCCCGGTGACGCGCTTTGGCGCCGTCGATTCCCGGTACCTCCGAACGCTGGGCTTGAAGCTCTCGAGCGGCCGCGATTTCGCGGAATCCGATACCGCGGCCAGCGCGCCCGTCGCGGTCGTCAACGAAGAGTTCGCACGGCGTTACTTCCCGAGCCAGGATCCGATCGGGCGCGAAATCCGCCCGGGGCCCCCGGAGGGAGTGCCGCCCGTGCCGTTGGAGGATTTCGGGTCGAGCAGGCGCGCCATCACGATCGTGGGCGTCGTGCGGAATTTCATGAATGACGGAATGGCGCAGCCGCCGGCGCCGCAGCTCTTCATGCTCTTCCGGCAACTGCCGGGGCTGAATTTCGGCTTCAAGGACATCGTCGTGCGCACCGCGACGATCCCCGAGAGCATCGCGCCGGCCGTCGCGCGTGAATTGAAGTCGCTCGATGCGGACATTCCGCTCGGCGAGATCCGGTCCATGGAGAGGCACATGCGCAGTCAGACCGCCGACAAACGATTCACGACTGTGCTTCTCGGGCTGTTCGCCGCGCTGGGAATCGTTCTCGCCGCGATCGGCGGATACGGGGTGGTCTCGTATCTGGTCTCGCAGCGCACGCAAGAGCTGGGCGTGCGGCTCGCGCTCGGCGCCCGCTCGGCCGACGTTCTCTGGCTCGTGCTGCGGTACGGACTCTCGATCGGGCTGGCCGGCGTGGCGCTCGGCTTCGCCGGCGCCGTGGCAGCGCGCCAGTCCATGGCCGGACTGCTCTACGGCGTCGCGGCGACGGATCCGCTGACTCTGGCCGGCGCCGCAGGCCTCCTGCTGCTCGTCGTCGCCGCAGCGAGCGCCGTTCCCGCGGCCCGGGCAATCCGAATCAACCCCGTCGAAGCTCTTCGCAGCCAGTAGTTTTCCGTCGTCTTCACGGGAGGAGCTCTCGCGGCCTGGCCGAACTCGGGGAACCAATGGGTCAACGCCGCGTTCTTGCACGACGGGGGCATTCTGGGGCTGGAGGGGTCATCATGATCGAGAAGGCGAAGGCATCGCTGGGCATCCTCGCACTGACGCTCGGCGTCATCGGCACTGCCGCGGCGCAGCCGTCGGCCGCGGAGAAGCCCGCTTCCTCCGTCCGCGCCGAGGTGCTCGTGCTCGGCGTCTACCATATGGCCAACCCGGGACGGGACATCTTCAACATGAAGGCCGACGACGTGCTCGCCCCCAGGCGCCAGGCCGAGATCGGGGAGGTCGCCGCGGTCCTCGAGAAGTTTCGTCCCACGAAGGTTGCGGTCGAGGCAGACCTCGGCGACGACCGCGTTCCGAAGCGCTACGCCGACTACGTGGCCGGCAAGTACGCGCTCACGCGCAACGAGGTCGAGCAGATCGGGTTCCGCGTCGCCAAAGAGCTCGGGCACAAGACCGTCTACCCGGTGGACGTCGAGGGCGACTTCCCCTTCCAGCACCTCGTCAACTTCGCCAAGGCGAGCGGCCGCTCGAAGGAGCTCGAGGCGATCCTGGGCGAGATCGGCGGAATGGTCAAAGCGCAGAACGAATACCTCCTCTCCCACACCGCCCTCGAGACGCTCCTCGACATGAACTCCGACGCCCGGGTCGCCCAGGACGTCGGCTTCGACTACCGCCAGGCATCCTTCGGCGAGCTCGGCGACTGGGCGGGCGCCGACCTCGTCGCCGCCTGGTTTCAGCGCAACATTCGCATCTACAGCAACGTCGTGCAGCTCGTCGACTCGCCCGCCGAGCGCGTGCTCGTCATCTTCGGCGCCGGGCACCTCGGCTGGCTGCAGCACGACTTCGCGAGCAACCCCAGCCTCCGCCTGCGCAAGCTCGCCGAGTTCGCCCCGTAACGCCGGCCGCCGACGACCGGCGCAAGGGCTACTGCGTCCCGGGATCCCCGCGGCGCCACAGAGACAACGCCAGGCCAAGAACCATCACGACGAGGAGCGCGAGGTTCACGAAGACCCCGGGCGGCCTTCCGGTTCTCGCGATGGGCATGGCCAGAAGAACCAGCCTCCGGCACGCGAACTCCAGCAGAAAGAGCGCGAACAGGAGAGGAACCATGGCCCGATACCGAACCAGGGCCAGGAGACCGAGCAGGCACATCACGAGCTGGCAGAGGGCGAGGAGGGCGAAGAGCGAAAGCACCGTCCGCGCGGCGGCCGGCGTGTACGCGTCGAGGGGGATCCCGTCGGCCGAGGTCGCCACGGCGTAACCGTTGAAGATGGAGTTCAGACTCATGGCCGCCTTCGCGAGGAGGAGCAGGCCGAAGAGCCAGAGTGCGGGCGTGCGGCCGGGAAACGTGTTGTCGATGCGCCGGGGAAGGAGCCGATCGAACATCGGTGTTCTCCGCCGATCCGCGAGCCGGGCTACTCGTACCGCAGCGCCAGCGTCGGCGCGATCCGGGATGCCCTGCGCGCGGGCACCAGGGCCGCCAGCATGGTCGCCAGCACCATCGCCGGCACGACGGTGAGATAGACCACCAGATCGATTCCGCCGGCGTTGAACAGCATGGCGTTCATCAACCGCTCGACGGCGAAGCCCATCACGATCCCGATCGCCGTTCCCATTCCCACCAGCGCGAGTCCCTTGCCCAGCACGAGCCGCAGCACGTCCGACGGCGTCGCGCCGATCGCCATGCGAATGCCGATCTCACGCGTTCTGCGGCTCACGTTGTACGCCACCAGCCCGTACAGGCCCGCGATGGCGAGCAGGAGGGCCACCGCGCCCAGCGTGCCGACCAGCTTTACCGCGACGCCCGGCCCGTCGACGGCGGCGTATCGGTAGAGGTCGTCGTAGCTCCTCGTTTCCAGGAGGGGCATGTTCGGATCGAGCGCCCGGACGATCTGCTTCACCGGCTCGAGCACCTGCAGCGGATCGCCGGCCGACCGCACCAGCAGCACCATCCGCGCGACGGGATGCTGGGCGAGCGGCAAGTAGACGAAATCGATCCGCTTGTCGAAGCCGTCGCGATACTTGATCCCCTGCGCGACGCCGACGATCTCGACCGGAGTGCCGCTCGGCCCATCGAGCCGGAAGCGCTTGCCGACCGCATCGGCACCCCGCCAGTAGTGTCTCGCGAACGGTTCGTTGACGACCGCCACACGCGGCGCGTCGGCGGCATCGGACGCCCGGAAGGCGCGGCCCCGCAGGATCGGCACGCCCATCGTCTCGAAGAATCCCTCGTCCACGGTGTCCATCGTGGACGTGAAGTGCTCGCGATCGCGCGGCATCGGAAATCCCTCCGGCACGAAGGCGACGACGCCGAAGTCTTCCAGCCCGAGCGGAGGGTTCTGCGTAAAAGCCGCGCTCCGAACTCCGGGCGTCTCCCGAACGCGATCGGCTAGAAGGTCGTAGAAGCGCTGCGTCTGGGCTTCGTCGTATCGCACGAGACGCGGATCGAACCTCACCATCAACACGTGATCCTTCGCCTCCTTCGCGAATTCGACTCCCTCGAAGAGGTCGTTCTGGAAGCCCCGGAACATCAGGAAGGACGCCGCAAGCAGCATCAAGGACATCGCGATCTGGGCCACCACCAGCGCATTTCGGCCCCACAGGCGTCTGCGTCCGGGCTCTTCCCCGACGGCCGACTTCAAGCCCTTGATCACGTCCGCGCGCGTGCTCTGCAGCGCCGGCGCGAGGCCGCAGAAGAGCGCGGAGAGAACCGACAGCGCGAGGCTGACCAGCAGCACGCGCGTGTCCATCCGGAACGGGACCTTCACGGGCAGCTCGGTCGGAATCGTGAAGGTGCCGAGCGCCGTGATGCCCGCGTACCCCACGGCGATCCCGCCCAAGCCGCCCGCCAGCGCGAGAACGAGACTCTCGGTCAGGAGCAGGCGGATCAGCCGGAACCGCCCCGCGCCGATCGCCAGCCGCACGGCGATCTCGCGCGTCCGCGTGCGGGCGCGGCTCAGGAGAAGCCCCGCCGCGTTGGTGCACGCCACCAGCAGCACCGCGAGCGCCAGGACCGTGAAGATCACGCCGAATTTCCAGTTGGCGTCGGTGCTCTGCGTCCGCATCTCGAACATGGTGTGCACCGCCGCGCCGCGCTCGCGGTTCGTTTTCGGATACTCGCGCTCGAAGTTTCGCGCGAGCACGGAGAGCTCGCGGCGAGCCTCCCGCACCGTCGCGCCCGGCTTCAGGCGCGCCCGGACGGTCAACTCGCGGTCGTCGCGGTCTACGAAAAAGTCCTTCCTCGGGTCGGTCGAGAGCGTCCCCGCCATCGCGAGCGGCACGTAGAGGTCGGGACGCATGAAGATGTACATTCCCACGAACGTTTCCGGCGCGACGCCGATCACGGTGAAGTCCTCGCCGTTCAATCGAACGGTCCTGCCGACGACGGAAGGGTCTCCGCCGAGCTCGCGCTTCCAGAAGTCCGACGCGAGCACGACGACGGCATCGCGGCCGGGCGCCTCGTCCTCGTCGTCGCGAAAGCCGCGGCCGAGCTTCGGCTCGACGCCCAACGCGCGGAAGTAGTTGCCGGACACCAGCATTCCGGCGCGGACCAGCGGCGTGGAGCCGGGCTCGGCGTTGAAGCCCACGGCCTGCATCGTCGTGTTTGCGATCACTCCCTCGTAGCTCTTCGTGTGGGCGCGAATGTCCCGGTACTCGCGATAGGAGAAGGAGCCGAAGGCGTCCTCGCGCGACGTGCTCACCAGGGTGACCACGTCGCCCGGACGCGGCACGGGGTAGGGCCGGAAGATCAGCGCGTCGAGCATGCTGAAAGGCGTCGCCGTCAACCCGATTCCGAGCGCGATCGTGATCGCCACGAGCGCGGAAAGCCCGGGCGTGCGGCGCAGGTTCCGGATCGCGTAGCGCACGTCGTCCACGAAATCCGTCAGCCAGTGGATGCGCCGCGTGTCCCGGATCTCCTCTTTTCGCTGGTCGAGCCCCCCCATCGCGCGCAGGGCCCGGTCGCGCGCCTCCTCCCGGGAGAGCCCCCCGGCGATGCCTTCCTCGATCTTGTGCTCCAGGTGGAACTGGAGCTCCTCGTCGAGCTCCCGCTCGACCCGACGGCGGCGGAAGATGGACTTCAACCGCAACGGCGCCGTGAACCACCAGCGTTCCATGCGCATGGCTAGGCCTCCGAGAGCTGGACGACGTGCGAGATCGCCGAAGAGAGGCGCTGCCAGTTCGCCGTCTCCGATTCGAGCTGCTTTCTGCCGAGGCGGGTGAGCGAGTAGAACTTCGCTCGCCGGTTGTTCTCGGTCTGCTTCCACTCGGCCTTGATCCAGCCTTCCTGCTCCAGCTTGTGGAGCGCCGGGTAGAGCGACCCTTCGCTGACCTGCAGCACGTCCCCGGAGATCGCTCTCAGGCGAAGGCTGATGGCCCACCCGTGCAGCGGCTCCAGAGCCAGGATTTTCAGAAGGAGCAGATCGAGGGTGCCCTGGACGAGGTCGGTCGGCTTACTCATATCGGTTTCCTAGGGGAGTGTACGGACGGAGGGGTCGTCGGGTTTTGCTCATATCGGTTTCCGAGGGGAGCCTACCGCGAACTCCTCTCGGTAAGCAAGGGGAGAGCCGGCCTCGACGGGGCGAAGGCCGCGGCGCCACCCCGCGCCCCCGTCCTCGGGGGAGAGGACAGGCGGAGGGGGGGTCCTCTCTTTCCTCTCTTCCCCGCCCTTCCCGCTCACAATATCCGCCCCCCTCATTCGTCTACGACAGTGAGGAGCGAAAATCCTGATCCTCGAGCAGGTTATGAGCGAGCAGGACCGGCGAATCGCCGAGGCGGTCGAGCGCGAGCGCGGCCGGCTTCGCAACTTCATCCGGAAACGCTTGCCGGGTCGCGAGGACGTCGAGGACGTGCTGCAGGACGTCTTCTTCGAGCTCGTGGAGGCGTATCGCCTGATGAAGCCCATCGAGGAGGTCGGCGCCTGGCTGTTCCGCGTGGCGCGAAACCGCATCATCGATCGGTTCCGCAAGAAGGGGCCGGGGTCCCCGACGGCGGCGGCGCCGATTCCGGAAGACGAAGGAGGAGACATCGCTTCGCTCGAAGACCTGCTGCCCTCGCCGGACGCCGGGCCGGAGGCGGCCTATGCCCGCAGCCTGCTGCTCGAGGAGATCGACCGCGCCCTCGACGAGCTCCCCGAGGAGCAGCGCGACGTGTTCGTGGCGCACGAGCTCGAAGGCCGCAGCTTCCGGGAGCTCGCGGCGGAAACCGGCGTCGCCGTCAACACGCTTCTCTCGCGCAAGCACTACGCGGTGCTTCATCTGCGCCGGAGACTTCAAAGGATCTACGACGAGTTCAAACAGAAGTGAGGATGCAGACCATGGAACCCAACAGAAAGCGTCGGATCGTGAAACTGGTCACCTTCGTCGTGCCGATGTTCTTCCTCTTTCTCGCCGTCCTGGTCTGGGCGGTCTACGCGCTCTGGAATTCCCTGATGCCCCCCATCTTCGCGGTGCGCGCGATCACCTACTGGCAGGCCCTCGGGCTGATGGTGCTCTCCTGGATCCTCTTCCGGGGCTTCCGCGGCCCGTCCATGGTTCAGGGCCGCCTGCGGCACAACCTGCGGGAGCGATTGGGGAGGATGACTCCGGCCGAACGGGAAGAGTTCGCCAGGGGCCTGCGCAGCCGGTGGCAGGACACGCGAGAGCGGTGGGAAAAAATGGCTCCGGCCGAGCGCGAGCAGTTCATGAAGGGACTGCCCCACCTGTGGCAGGACATGCTCGAGCGCTGGGGAAAGATGACTCCCGCCGAGCGCGACGAGTTCGTTCGGGGCCTGCGCGACCGGCCGAAGTCGCCCGAGGCCGAGCCGAAGGCGTGACGCAACACCCCCCGGCCGAACGGGAAGGAGAGAGAGGCATGGAGCCAACCCGCCGCACCGCGCGACTCGCGGCTGTGCTGTATCTCCTGAGCGGCGTGCCCGCCGTCTTCAGCCTTCAGTATGTCCCCGGCAGACTGATCGTGAAGGGCGACGCCGCCGCGACCGCCGGCAGGGTCCTCG
>JBLMXY010000093.1:0-3147 GCA_050257975.1 Acidobacteriota bacterium | reverse complement strand
ACGAAGCCCGACGTGAAGCTCCGGTACGACCTCGGGTACCTCTTCCACTGGAGCCCTTTTCTCGACCTCTTCATCCTCATCCGCACCGTCGTGACGGTCCTGAGGGGGACGGGGGTCTAGTCAGGGCTAGAGCGTCGGCGTCAGGCGGTCGGGAAGCTCGGGCGGCCGGGCGCCGGCGCCGAGACGGGAGGCGGTCTCCCTGTTGGCGCGCTGAAGCGCCTCGGCGTCGACGGTGGCCGGAAGCGAATCGGCGAGGCGCGGGAGGATCCAGAGGGAGCGGCGGAAGAACGCGGGGGCCTTCTCCGGTGCCGAGCCCATCAGAACCACGAGGCCGAGGTTGAAGTCGGTCTCCGTCCGTTCCTCGATCGCGAGGGACCGCGCATAGGCCAGGAAGGCCTTCTCCCAGTCGCCGTCGAGGCGGTAGGTCGAGCCGAGGGCGATCCAGCAGGAGGCGCTCATCGGACGGAGCGCGAGGGCGCGGCGGAGCTGTCGCCGCGCCGAATCGTTCATTTCGCTCCGCGCGGCTCCCCGAAATGCGCCGGTCGCCTGAAGACGTAGCTCGCCGTCGGCCTGAAGGCAGACCGCGGCAAAGCGGATTCCGGTGATGCCGGCCGTCGCGACAGCGAGAGCAGCGAGTGCGAAAGCGAGGCGAGGGGAGGGGCTCCGCTCCTCCCAGCCGCGGCGGGCCAGAGCCAGGAAGGCGAGGCCTAGAGTGAACGCGGCCGGACCGGCCGCGAGAGCGAGCCGGAGGGGAAAGCTGGCGAGCGAGAGAACGGCGAAGGACGACAGCAGGGCGAGGAGCGTCCCCGCGCCGGTCGCCGGCGGCCGGACGGCGGCGCGCTCCTCCCGCAGGCGGCCGAGCAGCCCGGCCGTCAGCGCGGCGGCGGCGGCGAAGGCGAGAATCGCCACGGGAATCCCTTCCTCGGCAGCCAGGGTGAGCGGCTCGCAGTGGGCGTTGTCGAAGTGAGCATAGCCGGACCAGTGGATCAGCCATCGGCCGGTGCGCGCCTCCGCGCGGAGGCGCGCAGGGATGAAGGCGTTCCCGAAGGCGCCCGGCCCGACGCCGAGGAGCGGACGGGCACGGATCATCTCGAGAGCCGCGAGGACGCCGATGTCCCGTTGCGTCGTCGCGGCGGCCACCTGCCCCTCCCTGAACTCCGCCAGCTTCTCGATGGCGCGGGCGCCGGCGCCGGTCACCCAGGCTGCGGTCGCGAAGAGGAGGGACGCTGCGGCGAGGTGTCGCCAGCGGGCGCGGAGATCCAGAAGGGCATGCGCGACGATTCCGGTCGCCAGCGCCACGAGCGGCGCGATCGCCTCCGTCGCCCCGAGGCCGAGAAGGCAGGCCGCGAGACCCAAGCCCGAGAGAAGCCGGAGCCGGGTGGAAGAAGCTTCCGTCACCCGGATCCAGAGAAGCACCGCCGGAAAGAGGAGCGCGGCCGCGACGTCGCCCGGGTTCCCGATCAACGCGGCGGCGAGGAAGCGGGGCTCGGGGGCCTCGATCCGGATGAACCGGAAGACTCCGAGGAAGCGCTGCGCGAACGCGAGCAGGCCCGTGGCGACCCCGGCGAGCATCAGCCCCCCGAAGACGCGGGGGGCGGCTGCCGAGCCCGCCGGCGAGGCCCCGACGGCCACGAGGGCCAGAGGAGAGAGGACGGCCGCGGCGGTGAGCGGGTCGACCCGCGCCGAGTTCGCGAAGCCCGACGCGAGAGCGAGGAGGAGGACCCCTGCGAGCCCCGCCGCAGCCACGCGCCCGGCCACCCCGAGACCGCGAAAAGCGGGGAGGGGCCGCTGCCTGCGGAATGCCTGGACGGCGAGGCCGAGAACCGCCACCGTCGCCCCGAGCGCCTGCACGGCGAGCTTCGAGTCCCGGAGCTGCTCCGGCGATTCGGCGCGCCAGACGAAGAACGGAAGAACGAGCGCAACGAGGAGGCCGAGGGGGACCAGGAAGCCCTCGGCGCCCGCGGGGGACGGTGCCGCCTCGCGTGGCGGCCGGACCGTCTTTCTCCTCGGCATCCTTCCGAGGATAGCCCGGCGGTCGCGCGAAGCCGCCCGGCGTCCTCCGTCAGCGGCCGGCGAGGAGCTGGAGGAGCTTGACCAGGAGCCCGCCGTGCCCCAGACGTGACAGCTCGCTCTCGCGCAGCAGGCGAATACGGCGAGGAGAAGGGATGCTTCCCTTTCGCCCCGCCTTTGCGTGCTGGCTTCGGAGCTTTCGGGACGCGGCCTTTTCTTCGAATGCAAAGACGTCCACGTGATAGCGCCGGTCCATGACCGAATGGCGGAGCTTCCCCAGCGGCTCGAGTGCGCCGACCTGGCGTCCCGCGGCGTTCTCCCATTCGCTTCGAAGAACCTTTGCAGGCGGTCGCCCTGCCGGGACGCGGAAGAGAGGAACGATCAGGTGGCCCCTGACGATCTCGTCGTCCTCGACCAGCACGATTCGCCCGCGCCGTCGCGCGACGCCGGCCACGAGGTGGATCGTCCGTGAGGCTTCTCGCTTCCTCCGCGGGGGAAAGGCCTCGGGCGTCCCGAGGCTTCTCGCCCTGCAGGAACGTCCGAGCGGGCAGGCAGGACATCGCGGAGCGCGCGGCGTGCAGACGGTCGCTCCGAGCTCCATCAGGGCCTGGTTGGAATCTCCCGGGGCGGAGGGGTCGAGGAGCGACTGTGCGGTCGCGCCGAGCCGCCGGCTCCCGGCGGCGGAGCGGGGATCGAGACGAAGCCCCCCGAGCCTGGAGAGAACGCGTGCGACGTTCCCGTCGAGGACGGCGGCCGGCTCTCCGTAGCAGATCGAAGCGACCGCAGCCGCCGTGTATGGCCCGACGCCCGGAAGGGCCCGCCACTCTTCCGCCGTCCGCGGAAAGGCGCCGGCCGAGACGACCCAACGCGCGGCGCGGCGGAGAGAGCGGGCGCGCGCGTAATAGCCGAGGCCGGCCCAGGCGGCCAGCACGTCGCCTTCCGGTGCACGCGCGAGCGCTCGGACCGTCGGGAAGCGGCGCAGGAACTCCCCCCACCGCCGGGCGACCACGGCCGCGGTCGTCTGCTGGAGCATCACCTCGGAGACCCAGACGGCGTACGGATCGCTCGTCCGGCGCCAGGGGAGATCGCGGCGGCGCCTCCGGTACCAGCGGAGGAGGGCACGGCGGAGCGAGCGTT
>JBLMXY010000092.1:0-103722 GCA_050257975.1 Acidobacteriota bacterium | reverse complement strand
GGTATCGATTGTTGACCGCGCCATGACGAAGCACGCTTTCGTGAAGTTCCGTCGAGAAGGACATCGAAGACTCCTTTCCCAAAATGAAAAAGCCCGCCTTCTCTCCCGAGAGGCGGGCGGTCTTGGGCGAACCCTTGGAGGTTGGGGCCTAGATCATCAAGGCGAGGCCCCGCCTCCCCGCTCCCTGTCGGGAGTTGCGGCGGAGGCGGCGGTATCGAATCCCGTGGCGAGACATCGAGCCGACATCGTAAGCGCGCCGGGCGACGCCGTCAAGGTAGAGCGATGCGCGGCGCGAAGATGAAGAGTTCCTGAAGAAGTCGCCTGCGGGCCGAGGCGGGGTGCGGCAGTCTCAGTTCTCGGGCGGCTCCTGGCCGGTGACGACGATCACGCCTTTCATCTTTCCGTGGCCGAAGCCGCACCACTTGGCGCACTTGAATTCGTAGGTTCCGGGCTTCTGCGGCGTGATCGTCACGGTCTGGGGCTTGCCCTTCTCGTAGACGACCTTGTCGACGCCGAGCTCCTTGCACGTGAAGCCGTGCGTCGCGTCCAGGCTCTGGAGGGTGATTTCGACGGTTTCGCCGGCCTTCAACTCGATGCGTGAAGGATTGAACTCGAACTTCTTCGCCGTGATGGTGATCTTGCGGGGCTCCGGGGCAGGTGTGGGCTCCTGGCCGGCGACGGCGAGCGCCGGGCCAAGGACGATCAGGGCAGCGGCGATCCGTCTCGAGACGCTCATGGGTCCTCCTTCCGCATTCCGGCCGGCGACGGCTCTCACGCCCTGACTCTCGGAAGCCTGGTCGTCTGCTGGCCGGCGCGCCCGCTGCGCGCCTCCTTGAGGGTCTGCTCGGGCGCGTCGGCCCTGGCCACCGTGTATCCCTTGACCGCGCTCTCCCGGCTGCATTCGTCGCAGCGAATGCGGTATTCCCGCCGCGTCGAGCCCTTGACGGATGCGACGTCGACTTTCTCGGAGCCGCAGCGGTCGCAGAAGAGGATGGAAACGGTCGGCATGCGTCACCTCGTCCTGGGAGCGAGGGCGCCTAGCCTACCGTATCGCCGGCCGGGGGCGCGAGGCTAATGGCGCGGCCCGACGTCGTGGGTCTGGCGCCGTCGAGGCGGCTGCGGGCGCGGGGCGGTGATTCGATAGACGAACGTCTCGCCGGCCTCGAGCGTGTCGGAAAAGACGACGTCCGCGCCCTCTCGCGACGGGGGGACCGCCATGTCGCGAAGCAACTCCTGGATCTGGACCGATCCGCTGCCGATGCCCAGCGTCGGCCCGTCGAGGCTCACCCGAAAGGTCTTCGGGGCGTCGCCGACGTTCTGCGCCGTCAGGTAGAAGACCTCGCCTCTCTCGTCGTCGAATCGCTCGACGTAGATCGACGGGTCCGACGGCGTCGCGCCATTGACCGGCCTCCATCCCGCCGCGGCGACAGTTCGGATGAGCGGGATGTACTGCCGGAAAAGGGGACGGTCGCGCTCGTATGAGGCGGGGTTGTCCCAATAGGTGCCGTTGAAGCCGGGGAAATAGCCGAGCAGGAGCGCCTGGCGAAGGTACCCGAGCACTTCCGCGGCTTTGGGCGGCACGCCTCCAGCCGGCACGAAGAGGTTGCTCGAAGGGCGGCCCGCACCGAGGACTCGGCGGACGTAGGCCTGCTCGTCCGACTCCGCCCCTTGTGCCTCGCCCCCGAGAAAATCCAGGTGGGGCGCGAACCAGGCATAGGAGCCCGGATTCAGGCTCCCCATCAGGGTCAAACCTCGCTGATGCACGAACTGGCGGATCGCCGCGCAGAATGCGGCCATGGCGAAACCATCGAAGACCGTCACCCTTCCGGTCCTCCAGGAAAAGGTCAGCGGAACGTCGCTGTAGGCCCAGTGCTCCCGTCGCTCGTTCCTGACCGCTCCAAACGTCGTGGTGAGGTCGTCGAGGAAGATTCCGTCGAGATGGTTCCCTCGTCCCGCCGCCCAGGCGATCCTTCCGTCGACGCTGTACTTCGTCAGCACGCTCCACGCGCTCGGCGCGGGTGCCTCCGGAAAGGGAGAAAGAGGGTAGATCTGCAGGCGGTTTCCGTACCAGAAGTACGAGTTCGCGAAGACCTGGTAGCGCCCCGCTTGATCGTGAGGAGAGGAATTGAGGGTTGCCCGGGCCATCTCGCTGCGCGGAATCCCGTCGGTCAGCGTGTCGTTTCCGGTCGTTGCGTCGGTCTGCAGCGCGGCGGCGAGAACGTCGTATGGGGGCTGAGCGCTGTAGCCGGGGAAGTTTCGAAAATAGCCGGAGGGGTCCACGTAGTGAAAGGACGAAATGCCGCTGGCATTGGCAAGGTCGATTTCCGACACCCCTTCGATACGACCCCAGCCGAAATCGCGGAAACCGGGCACGGTCGAGAGTCGACTCTTGTTCCCGATGACCCAGGAGCCGCTCGCGGCATCGGCCGCGGAGACAAAAGAGTTCGCGTTCAAGAAGTAATACCTCTCGATCGCCGAACGGAAGCCCCAGCGCGGGTCCTGGGTGTAGATCCAGAAGGTCACCGTCGCCGAAGACGGGCTCTTCGTCGCAGCGGGGGACAGGCCCAGGTCCCACGTCAGGCTGAAGCCGGTCTGCCGGTCGCAGCTGAAGCGGTTCATCTGCGGAACCATCGGTGTCGCGAGGGTCAAGGCTGCCGCAGCCCCGTTCCGAACCGTCGCGAGCGGATAGAGCGAATGGCTCTGCGCGCCGAAGGACCGGTCGAGGTTTTCGTACCGCACTCCCTCGGCGATCGGAAGTGAGGCGACCGGATTCTGCTCCCACGTCCATCCGGTCAGGTCGAGCGGAAGCCGGAACGACAGCTCGATGGCTCGATCCTGCGCGCTCGAGTCCGCGAGCGTCGCCTCGACGCGGATGGCCGGGCCGGCGTCGACGAACCGCGCGGCGAGGTCCAGACCGTCCATCGAGGCCGTCAGGGTGAGTCCGTCGGAGTTCGCGGCCACGGTGCCCGCGAGGGGAGCCGGGGTACGCCCTCCGAAAACGTCGAGCATCTCGACCGCGTCGAGCCATGCCGTCCCGTAGCCGCTGTAGATCTCCGCCTTGAACGAAGCGCCTGCGGCGATCGGGCTCGAGGTGAAGGTCAGGCTGAGCGTTTCCCAGTCGTTCGTGCCCGAAGCGCTTGCGACGCCACGCTGGACGAGGCGCCCGGCCGAATCCCGCTCGACGACGTAGAGTTTCAGGCTGCCGCTGACGCCGGAGGTCCGCGTCCGACACGAAAAGGTGTACGGAGTGTTCGGCCGGATCGGAAAGGAGTTCGAGGTCAAGACAGGACTTCGCTTCGGCATGGATCCCGGGACGTCGACGCGAAGCGACTTCGAGCCGGCTGCGGACACGTTCGAGTCCCACGACCACGTCCCGTTGCCGTTGTTCGTCCAGGACCAGGAGTCGGGGGATCCCGAGCCGGACTCGAAGGACCCGTTGGGCGCGATGTCGGTAGGATCGGCGGGCAGCTCGCGATAAGCGAATCCGGACATCAGGGCCGGCGAGGCATACTCGACGCCGTTCAGCTTCAGGCTTTGAACGCTACCCGCAGCGGAGAGCGACAGCTCCAATCCCTCGTCGGTCTCGATCGCGCCCTGCCCGAGAGCCGCGGCGGCCCCGGAGAGGGCAGCGATCAAGCAGCCCGCGGCGAGCCGCGTCCCGGCTGGGGCGTGTCCTGGCGTGTTCACGTAACTCGCAAGAGATCGTGCGGATCGGGCCTCGATGCTTTGCATGGGGATCGTCTCTCGGTGATCGGAAAGGTGGCCGAGCCTGAACGTATCTTAATCAAGAAAGACCCTTGTCGGCGAACGCCCGGCGCGTCAGCGACTTTGCGGTGCTCGTTCTGGTGGGCCGTGTGGGACTCGAACCCACGACCACCGGCTTAAAAGGCCGATGCTCTACCGACTGAGCTAACGGCCCACCGAGAGTCGGGAGTATACGGCTCGGGAAGCCCGGGGATCAGGAAGCCGCGGGCAGGCTCGAGAGGAATGCGGACTCGGGGCGCCAGATCGTTTCCTCGCGCCGGGGGCCGGTCGAGATCAGGACGGCGGGGGCGCCGACGCGCTCCTCCAGGAATCGAACGTAGTCGCGGGCGGCGGCCGGCAGGTCCGCATACCTTGTGACCGCGGTGGTTTTCGTTTTCCAGCCACGGCGTTTCTCGTAGAGGGGCTCGACGCGGGCGACGTCCTCGACCAACGCCGGCAAGTCCCGGAGCTCCTGTCCGTCGAGCCGGTAGCCGACGCAGACGGGGATCTCGTCCAGATCGTCCAGAACGTCGAGCTTGGTGACGGCGACGGCGTCGGCGCCCGAGAGCTCCACGGCGGTGCGGGCCACGACGGCGTCGAACCAGCCGGTGCGGCGCGGCCGGCCTGTGGACGTTCCGTACTCGTTGCCGCGCGCGCGGAGGTGCTCGCCCATGGCGTCGGACAGCTCCGTCGGGAAAGGGCCACCCCCGACTCGCGTCGTGTAGGCCTTCAGCACCACCAGGGTCCCCTGGAGGGCGCGAGGCGGGATGTGCAGGCCGGAAGCCACCGCGGCCGATGTGCAGTGCGAGGACGTCACGAAGGGATACGTTCCGGCCGTCACGTCGAGCATGGCGCCGTGAGCGCCTTCCCCGAGAAGGGTCCCTCCCGCCTTCAGGTGATCCCTCAGGTAGCGGCCCGTGTCGGCCACGTGGGGGCGCAGCGCCTCGGCGGCGAGCTCGAGCTCGCGCACGACCTCGTCGGCCGGCGGCACGTCACGGGCTCCGAAGACGCGCGCGAGCGCTCCGGTTTCCGCGGCGAGATTCGCGACACGCTCCCGCAGCGTGGCGGGCCGATAGAGCTCCGCGACGCGCACGCCCTTGCGGGAAGCGGCCGACTCGTAGGCGGGCCCGATGCCGCGAAGCGTGGTGCCGATCTTCGAGGCTCCAGCGGAGGCCTCCCGCGCGGCGTCGAGCAGCCGGTGGTAGGGAAGAATGAGCTGCGCCCGGTCGGAGAGAAGAAGGTTGCCTCCGATCTCGACGCCCTGCTCGCGCGCGGCGGAGATCTCGGCGAGCAACGCCTCGGGATCGACGACCACGCCCGGCCCGATGACCCCGATGCGCCCGCGAACGATTCCCGCCGGGAGCAGGTGCAGGGCGAAGTGACGCGTTGCGAACTTGACCGTGTGGCCGGCGTTGTGGCCGCCGTGATAACGCGCGACGACCTCGAAGCGGTCGGCGAGAAGATCGACGACCTTCCCCTTGCCTTCGTCGCCCCACTGCCCGCCGAGGACGGCCGCCACGGTGATCACGTCGTCGCTCTCCAAAAAAACGTCGCAGCGTAACAGATTCGGCGGAACCTTTCAGCGCCGCCGCCGAAACCGCCGGGCTAGAATCGCGCGATGCGAACCCTCCGCCTCACCGGGAGGCGCCTCACGCTGGAGGATCTGCGGGCGGTGGCCGACCGGCGGATCCGGGTCGCGCTCTCGCCGGCGGCGCGGCGCGCCATGGCGGCCTCCCGCCGGATCGTCGAGCGGGCCGTGCGCGGGAAGAAACGCGTCTACGGCATCACGACGGGATTTGGAAAGTTCGCCGACGTCGCGATCTCGAGCGACGAGATCGGGGTTCTGCAGAGGAACCTGATTCGAAGCCACGCTTCCGGAGTCGGAGAGCCGCTTCCGGACGGAGCCGTGAGGGCGATGATGGTCCTGCGCGCCAACGCGCTCGCGCGGGGACTCTCGGGCGTGAAGGTCTCGACCGTCGAAACGCTGCTCGCGCTGCTCGCCGCCGATCTGCTGCCGGTCGTTCCGCAACAGGGCAGCGTCGGCGCGTCGGGAGATCTGGCGCCGCTGGCGCATCTCGCGCTCGCCCTGATCGGCGAAGGGGAGGTGCGCCGGCGCGGTCGCCGCGTTCCGGCCCGGCGCGCGCTCGCGGCCGCGCGCATCGCCCCGGTCGAGCTCGGCGCCAAGGAAGGCCTGGCGTTGATCAACGGCGTCCAGATGAGCGTCGCGGTGGGGGGGCTCGCGGTCGAGCGCGCGTTCCGGCTGGCGCGTCTGGCGGACCTCTGCGGGGCCGCCACACTCGACGCCTCCCGGGGCTCGGACGCGGCCTTCGACCGGCGGGTCGTCGGCGCGAGGCCGCATCCGGGCGCGCTGGCCTCGGCCGCGAACCTGCGGCGCCTGCTCGCCGGCAGCGCCATCCGCGAGTCGCACCGCGGATGCGGGCGGGTCCAGGACAACTATGCCCTGCGGTGCATGCCGCAAGTGCACGGAGCCGCCCGCGACGCCTTCGCCCATGCGCGGGAGGTGCTCGAGCGGGAGATGAACAGCGCCACGGACAATCCGCTCGTCTTTCCGGGCCGCGGCGACATCGTGTCGGGCGGCAACTTCCACGGCGCCCCGGTCGGCCTGGTGCTCGACTACGCGGCGATCGCCGCCACGGATCTCGCCTCGATTTCGGAGCGGCGTATCGAGAAGCTGATGAACCCGGCGACCTCGGAGCTGCCCGCCTTCCTCGTCGAAAAGGGGGGGCTCAACTCGGGCCTGATGATGGCTCAAGTCACGGCGGCGGCGCTCGTCTCCGAGTGCAAGTCGCTCGCTCATCCGGCCTCCGTCGACTCGATCCCGACCTCCGCCGACAAGGAGGACCACGTCTCGATGTCCCCGATCGCGGCCCGCAAGCTCGCGGCGATCGTCGAGAACCTCGAGTGGGTCCTGGCGATCGAGCTGCTGGCGGCCTTTCAGGCGATGGAGTTCTTGAGGCCTCTGCGCTCCTCGGAGCCGCTCGAGCGGGTGCGCCGATTCTTCCGAAGGAGCGTGCCCGCCTGGAAGGAAGATCGCGAGCTCCATCGGGATCTCCGGCGCGCCCGCGAGTTCCTGCGGGGTCCCGCGGCGGTCGCGGCGGCGGCCGAGCTCGGGTGATCTCGCCGCCGTCGGCGCTCGGGGCCGCGCGTCGGGGCCCGGCTATACTTTCCGCGTGACGACCGCCATCGCCCCTCCTCGGCCGGTCCGCGCCGCCCGCGGGACCGCTCTTCGCTGCCTCGGCTGGCCCCAGGAAGCCGCGCTCCGGATGCTCGAGAACAACCTCGATCCCGACGTCGCCGAGAAGGCGGATGAGTTGATCGTCTACGGCGGCACGGGCAAGGCCGCGCGCAACTGGGAGTGCTTCGACGCGATCGTCGCGACGTTGAAGCGCCTGCGCGCCGAGGAAACCCTGCTCGTCCAGTCCGGGAAAGCCGTCGGAGTCTTCCCGACTCACGCCGACGCGCCGCGAGTCCTGATCGCCAACTCGATGCTCGTGCCGGCATGGGCCACCGGAAGCGAGTTCCGCCGTCTGGAGGGCTTGGGACTGACGATGTTCGGGCAGATGACGGCGGGCTCCTGGATCTACATCGGCACGCAGGGGATCGTGCAGGGCACCTTCGAGACGTTCGCCGCGGCCGCGAAGAAGGAATTCGGCCAGCACGATCTGGAGGGGCGGCTGGTCGTGACCGCCGGCCTGGGCGGCATGGGGGGCGCCCAGCCGCTCGCCGCCACGATGAACGGCGCCACGGCCCTGATCGCCGAGGTGGACCCCGAGCGGATCGACCGCCGCATCCAGACCCGCTACCTCGACCGGCGCGAAGACTCTCTGGACCGGGCGATCGATCAGGCGCTCGCCGCGCGGGACGCCCGCCAGGCCGTCTCGATCGGCGTGCGCGTCAACGCGGTCGATCTGCTCGAGCGTCTCCTCGCGCGGGGGGTCGTGCCGGATCTCGTCACCGACCAGACCTCGGCGCACGACGAGTTGAACGGATACGTGCCGCGCGGAGCGCCCGACGAGGATCTCGCGCTGCTGCGCCGCCGCGACCCGGAGACCTACGTGCAGCGTTCCTACGCCACCATGGCGGCGCACGTGCGCGCGCTGCTCGAGCTGCAGCGGCGCGGCGCCGTCGTCTTCGACTACGGCAACAACCTGCGCGGCCAGGCCCTGAAGGCGGGGGTCGACGACGCGTTCCGGATCGGCGGCTTCGTGCCGCTCTACATCCGGCCCCTCTTCTGCGAGGGGAAGGGGCCGTTTCGCTGGGCCGCCCTGTCGGGTGACCCCGCGGACATCCGGGCAACGGACCAGGCGCTCATGGATCTCTTCCCGAAGGATCGGTCGCTCTCGCGCTGGCTGACACTCGCCCGCGAGCGCGTCGCATTTCAGGGGCTGCCGGCGCGCATCTGCTGGCTCGGGTACGGCGAGCGAGACCGCGCGGGACTGCTCTTCAACCGGATGGTGCGGGAGGGCAAGCTCCGCGCGCCGATCGTGATCGGCCGCGACCATCTCGACGGGGGCTCGGTCGCCTCGCCCAACCGCGAGACCGAAGGAATGCGCGACGGCTCCGACGCCATCGCCGATTGGCCGATCTTGAACGCGCTTCTGAACACGGCCTGCGGGGCCACGTGGGTCTCCGTCCACCACGGCGGGGGCGTCGGGATCGGGTACTCGATCCACGCCGGCATGGTCATCGTGGCCGACGGCACGCCCGACGCCGACCGGCGCCTGCGCCGGGTGTTGAATGCCGATCCCGGCACGGGCGTGATGCGCCACGCCGACGCGGGCTACCCGGAAGCGATCGCGGCTGCACGGGAGCGCGGGGTGGACCTGCCCTTCCTGCGGTGATCGCGGGCCGGGGCTCGGGCGCGCGCCGGCCGTGAGCCGGTGGTGGCGTGCCGCGGCGGTTCTGGGCGGCGCGCTTCTGTTGCTCTGGCTGGACGGCTGGTTCGCTCCGACCTCGAGGCCGCGCCCGCCGGTCCGGCTGCCGTCCTCCGTGGGAGAAGCCTTCTCCCGGGCCGCGGGCGACCTTGCGGCCCGGGCGGCGTCCTTTTCGGGCAAGCCGGAGGTGTCCCGCTCCCTCCAGGGGGGAGGCATCGCCGTCGACCGCGCCGCGCTCTTCGCCGCCGCCCGGCAGGTGATCGAGGGCGCGCCGCCGGGTTGCTGGATCGCCCTGACCGATCGAGCCGGCGACGTGCATGCCTGGTGGGGAGAGGCGCCTTCGCCCGTGCCGCAGCGGCTCGCGGCCGACGGATTCTCGACGATCTGGTCGGCGACCACGCTCACTCTGGTGTACCGCCGTTCCCTGGGCTCGGGGCCGCAGGCGGGAGTCGTCTCCGCGGCCCGGTCGTTTCCCGCCCGCGCGCCGGAATTCGGAGCGTCGCTCGGTCTCACCGGGCAGGACAGGGCCTGGAGGCCCGTCGGTCGGCCGGACGCTCCGACTCTCTTTCGCGACGGAGGGGCCTTCGTCGGAGCTCTTGCGGCGTCCCTTCCCGCCGAGGCGCCCATCTCGAGGACGCTGATCGTCGCGGCCGTCCTGCTCGCCGCGCTCGTCGGGTTCGTGCGATCGAGGCAGGCCGGACCCGCGGGCCTCTTTCTCGCCCTGCTCTACCTGGCCATCGGTGTGTGGGCGAGCGAAGAGCCGCGGGCCCTGTCGAACACCGCGGTCTGGCCGCTGGCGGTCGGGGTCGCTTCGGCGCCGCTCGCGATCTCCGCCTTGCGGCGCGGCGTCCGTCGCGCGTCGGCTCCCGTGCGGACCGCGGCCGGCTACGGCCTGTTCCTCCTGTCGTTGGCCGCGGCCGCGCGCATCGAGCCCCCGGAGCTGACCACGGTGGGGCAGCGAGGATGGACGCCGCTGGTCGACCTGGTCGGGCTCATCGCCCTGGTCGTGTCGGCGCTCGCCTTCCGGGCGGGAGGGCGAGGGCGGGCGGGCGCGTCACAGAAGTGGCTGACCGCCGCCGTTCTCTTCGCCACGGCGGCCATCGTCGGAAGCCTCGCCCTGATCTCGGCCGGGCCGGCGGACCCGGCGGGGGTTCTCGTGCTGGCGATCGCCGCCTTCGAGCTCTGGGCGCGGGCCGTCGGGCCGCGGGGCGAAGAGCCCTTCGCCCTTCCGCGTCTTCTCGCCGGCGCCGCCCTGCTGCTCGTTCTCATTCTCTCGCCGATGCGGGAACACGCCCGCGCGGTCGAGGCCTACCGCGTGGCCTCGGCCATCCGAATACCGAATCCGAACATGGCGTCCGCCGGCGCGGCAGCCGCGGCGCAGCATGCCGCGGACCGAATCGCGCGGTTCGATCTGCGGGACCTGCCGGCCCCGCTCGAGGAGACCGACCTCTCGGATCTCGCCTACCGGATCTGGCGCGACGGCGCCGAGGGGCCGGAAGGCGAAGCCTTGAGCTCCTACGAGATCTTCGACCCGGCGGGGCGCTCGGTCAGCCGGTTCTCGCTCATCCCGGAGCCCGAGGCTCCAGAGGCCTCGGAGGCATCCTCCGTTCGCATCGACCGCTTCCGCGTGGCGATCGTGCGTCGCGCCGTGCCGCTCCAGTCGGGGGGCGCCGCCTGGGGCTCGGCGCGCGTGGACGTCGCGGACTGGCCGACCTGGGATCCGCTGCCGCCGCGGATCGGGGTCTACCGGAGGCTCGTCCTGGGCCAGCGGGGCGCGGTTCGCGCGGCGCCCGCGCCGCCGCGCCCGCTCCTGGCGCGGTACGGCCTGGACGGCGAGAGGCGGGACGAAGGCCCGCCGCTGCCGGCCGCCCTGCTCGCCCGGCTGCGCCGCGCGGCCGCCCCGGTGCGCGCGCGATTCTCGGCGCCGGGCCAGGTCTTCTGCGGCGAAGTGCGTCCGGCAAGAGACGGCTACCGCCTCGTCGCGCTGCCGGTTCCCGATTTCTTCGGGAGACTGCTCACGGCGGCACTTCTGATTCCGGCCATCGTGCTCGTTTATCTGGCGGGCAGCGTCCTCCTGCTGGCGCGCCTGCTCGTCCAGGAGCCCAGGGGCGGACTGGTGCCCCACTGGGTTCGGACCTTCCGCGGCCGCCTGGTCGCGCTCTTCGTGCTGGGAGTTCTCGTGCCGCTGTTCGCCGTGACGTTCTTTCTGAGGGCTCAGATCGAAACGCGATCGGCGCGGGACACCGAGGAACACGCCCGAACCGCCCTGGGAACTGCCCGCCGCGTTCTGGATGACTACCTCCCGTCGGCCGGGGCCGGACGCGGGAGGCTGGGCCTTCTGGACGACACGCTGATCGCGTGGCTCGCCAACGCGGTCGGCTACGACCTTTCCGTCTACGGGCCCGAGGGCGGCCTGGTCGCCACCTCGCGCCGGGACCTCTACGCGTCGGGGCTCGTGCCGGATCGGGCCCCCGCGTCGGTGTACGTGTCCGTCGGTCTGGGAGGCGCGCGCCAGAAGGAGGGCTCGCGGCGCGTCGCGGGCAGCCGCTTCGAGGAGGTCACGACGTCGCTGTCCGCGGTCCCCGGCGTTCCCGGCCTGACGAGTCCGGGGCTTCTGTCCCTCCTGCTGCTTCCCCAGCAGCAGGTCGCGGCGGCGGAAGCCTCGCAGCTGACGGCGGCGGTCTGGGCCTTCAGCGTTCTCGTCTTCCTGCTCTCGGCGGCGCTGGCGGGGCGCCTGGCGGTGCGCGTCGCGCGGCCGGTCGCGGACCTGGTGGAAGGAACCCGGGCGGTGGCGCGAGGCGATTTCTCTCCCCGGCTCGCGGAGCCTCCCGACGAGGAGTTGAAGGAGTTGGTCCGCGCGTTTCTCTCGATGTCGCAGAGCCTCCGCGCCCAGACGGAAGCCGTCTCCCGCGAGAAGGAGCGCCTCGCGACCCTGCTCTCGCACCTGACGGCCGGCGTCGTCGCGCTCGCCGAGGGCGGGCGCGTCGTCCTCGCAAACCCGGCGGCCAGGGCCCTGGGCGGAGGAAAGAGCGCGGCCTCGACGGTCGAAGAGCTTTTCCCCGGCGACGCGATGCTTCCGGTGCGGACGGCGCTGCGGGCGTCCCTCGAGCGGCCTCTCATGGCGGAAGTCGAGCCGCGGCCCGGGGAAAGGTGGCGAATCGTGTCGGTCCCCCTTCCGCCCGGCGGCGAGGGCGACCGGATGGCGGTCATCGAGGACGTCTCGGACGTCGTCCGCTCGAATCGCCTGGCTGCCTGGGCCGAGATGGCGCGAATCATCGCGCACGAGATCAAGAACCCCCTGACGCCGATCCGCCTTTCGGTCGAGCACCTGCGGGAGGTGTGGCGGCGCGGCTCGCCGGAGTTCGACCGGGTGCTCGAGGAGTGCGTTTCCAACGTGCTGCGGCAGACCGAGGAACTGCGACGGTCGGCGGCGGAGTTCTCCGATTACGCCCGGCTGCCCGGGCCGGAGAAGCAGCCCGTCGACGTCGCGCGCGTCCTGCGGGAGGCCGCGGCGGCCTTCGCCGGTGCGCCGCGAATCCGCTGGAGCCTTCGAGCCGATCCCGAAGCGATCGCGGAGGCCGATCCCCGGCTGATCGCCCGCGTCTTCGCCAATTTGATCGGAAACGCCGTGGAAGCCCTCGGCGCTTCGGGCGGCGAGATCCGCCTGCGGCTCGCGCGGGAGGGGGAGCGCCTCCGCGCGACGGTGGAGGACGACGGCCCGGGCGTGCGCCCCGAGATCCTGCCCCGTCTCTTCGACCCGTACTTTTCGGCTCGAAGCGGCGGCACCGGGCTGGGGCTCGCGATCGTCAAGAAGATCGTCGAGGAGCACGGAGGATCGATTTCGGCGGAGAATCGCCGGGAGGGAGGATTCCGAGTGACGTTCGATCTGCCTCTTTCGCGCACGACCGAGTCCGCCGGAGCCCGGAGCGCGTCCTCGTGAGACGGCGGCCGGCGGGTCTCGCCGTTCTGCTCGTCTCCATGGCGACGGCCTGCGCCAGAGAGAAGTCGTCCCGCGCGCCGGCGATTCCGCCCGGAGACGCCGTGTGGTTTACGGACGGGATCGGCGCCGACCTGCCGCAGGTCGAGCAGATTCTCGCCCGGGGCGGCCTCGCCCGCGTCTTTCTTCCGGCGCTGTCGGTCGGCGTCGAGGCGGGCGCCTGGAAGACGGCCGCCGTGTCGCCCCCGCCGCGCCCGCTTGCCTCTCTTCCCGTCGTTCTGGTGATTCGCGGCGGCGCCGCCGTCCCTACGGCGCTTTCCCCGGGCTCGGAGCCCGCCGCGGCCGCCGCGATCGGCGCGGGGATCAAGAGCGTCCTCGGCCGCCGCGCCGCCTTCGGGCGGGTCGAGGGCATGCTGCTCGATCTCCCGTTCCCCGAAGCCGCGGCGGAGACCTACGGAAAGCTCGTCGAAGAACTGCGGCCGCAGCTGCCGTCCGACCTCTTCTTGATCGGGTCTTTGCGATTCGTCCCGGCGGAGAAGGGGCGCGAGGATTTCGTCCGGCGCCTTCGCGCGCTCGACGGATTCGCCGCCTTCGTCTTCGGCCAGGAACCGCTGTCCGATCCGGTCGCGACCGAGGCCCTCGGCAAGCCCTGGTGGGCGACCTACGCGCCGGCCGCGAAAGGGGAATGGACGGACGCTTCCGGCAACCGGCGGGGGACCCTGGCGGAGGAGTCGCTTCGGGAGCTGACCGACGACGCGCGCGTGCCCCTCGGCAACGACCTCGCCCTGCGCCAGGAAGGGACCGCCGGATTCATCTTCCAGCCTGCCGCACCCGTCGAGACCGGAGGTGTCATGCTTTCGCCCGGCGACCGGATCGCGTTCCGGCAGCCCCTGATCTCCGAGCTGCTGTACCGATTCGGCTCGGACCTCGCGGGGCGGCACCTCGTGCGAGGCCGTCTCGTCGCGCTGAGCGGCACGTCGGACTCGGAGCGCCTCTTCACGCTGCCCGCGTTGTCCGACGTGCTTCTCGGCCATCCGCTGCTGCCGGACCTTCGCGTCGCGGTGGCCGCGGATGCCTCGGGCGTCCGGATCGCGGCCGACAACGCCTCCGACCACGCGTCGATCGTGTCCCGGACGGCCAACTGGGTCGAGGTCGACGTGCCCTTCGGCCACATCCGGGACGTCGTCCCCGGCGGATTCGACCGCTACGAGGTCTTCGATGCCGACGGCCGGCCGGTCACCCCCGGCCGGGCGACCCGCGTGCGCTTCTACGAGACCCTGGTGGCGCCCCGCGAGCGGATCGAGGAGGCGGCGATCCTCGTGCGCATTCGCCCCCCGGCCGACTGCTGCCGTTTCCGGTCGCACGTTCTGGCCGCGTCCGGGACCGAGGTGGCCGGAGACTGGGTCACGCCTCCGCCCGCTCCGACTCCCACCCCGATCCCGAAGCGAAGGCCGCCGAAGCGGCGTTGAGAGTCTCGGTCCGGCCGGCCCCGGAGACTCGGCGGCCCGTCAGGGCGCTGCCGGGGCCTCCTCCCCGGGCTTCCTTCGCAGAATGGACACGAGCTTTGCGATCGGGCCCGAGGCGGCGAAGGTGAGCGCGAGGATCAGCAGGGCGATGCGGGGCGCAAAACCGATGACGACGAAGACGGCGGCGATCAGGGGGAGGATCCAGGCGGGCCTGCGGCGCCGCAGATCGAGATCCTTGAACGAGCGGTACCGGATTGTCGAGATCATCAGGTACGACACGACGACCGTCATCACGAGCAGACCCGCCATCCAGACGCGCGAGACCAGCCGGTCGGGCGTCGCGAGCACGAGCGCCACGATGGTGGCCGCGCCGGCGGGGATGGGAAGGCCGACGAAATAGCGCTTGTCGACGATCTTCGTCTGGATGTTGAAACGCGCCAGGCGCATCGACCCGCACACCACGAACAGGAAGGACGCCATCCATCCGATCCGGTGAAAGTCGGAGAGCCCCCAGGAGTAGGCGAGCACCGCTGGCGCCACGCCGAAAGACACGAGGTCGGCCAGCGAGTCGTACTCTTCGCCGAAGGCCGACGTGGAGTTGGTCAGGCGCGCGATGCGGCCGTCCAGCGCATCGAGCACCGCGGCCACGATCACGAGCGCCGCGGCGCGCTCGAAGGTCCCCCGGATCGAGGCCCAGATCGAGAGGTACCCGCAGAAGAGGTTGCCGACGGTGAACAGCGTCGGCAGGACGAAGAGCCCCCGCGAGAGACGCTCGCGCGCCGGAGCCTTCATGGCGGCGTCACTTCCACCGCGCGAGCGGGGTCGCCCCGGCGCGGACCTTGTCGCCGCGCCGGACGAGAATCTCGCACTCGTCGGGCGTGAACAGGTCGACGCGCGAGCCGAACTTGATCATCCCGATTCGCTCCGCGCGGGCGAGTTCGGCGCCGAGCCCCGGCTTGAACACGATCCGCCGCGCCAGGGCGCCCGCGATCTGCTTGAAAGTGACGGCGCCGCGCGGACCGGTCACCGTGATGCGGTTCTGCTCGTTCTCCGCCGAGGCCTTCTCGTCGAAGGCGGCCATCTTGCGGCCGGGGGTGTAGGTGTAGGACGTCAGGCGTCCGGCGATGGGGGAGCGGTTGACGTGGCAGTTGAAGACGGACATGAAGATCGAGATGCGCCGTTCGGCGCCGGGGGGCGCTTCCGGGGCCGCGCCGACCGAGAGCACGGTCCCGTCCGCAGGAGACACGATGGTTTCCTCGCCTCCCTCCGGAGACCGCTCCGGGTCCCGGAAGAACTGGAGAAGAAAGAGGAGCAGGAGCAGGCAAAAGACGCCCACGGCGGGCCAGCCGCCCAGAAACGCCGCCGCCGCGGCGAGCAGGGCCCCGGCGAGGTAGGGCCCGCCCTCCCGGGCGATGGGGAGCTTCAGTGCGCGACCCCGCCTCGCTGGTTTCGGGCGATTGCCTCCATTCGGTCCTTCAGGAGCAGTTTCTCCTTCTTCAGGCGCTTTTCCTCGATCTCTTCGTCCTCGGAGAGCCGCGGTTTGCCGGCCAGGGCGAGCAGCCGCTGCTCGTGATCACGGTGCGCTTCGAGCAGGCGGCGGTATTCCGCTTCGAGTTCGGTCAAGCCCTCCGATTGGGTCTGGCTCATCGCTCGATCCTCCTTTTTCTTGTCTTGTGGAAACGGGGAAGAAGCGGGCGGGTCACAGGCCGAAGTCTAGCAGGTTGCCGGGGCGAGAGGAGCCGGCAACGCGCGTCCTCCATCGCTCCGGCGCGCCCCCTTTACCGGCGAAAAGAAGGCGTCCCGGATTCCGGCGAGGGCTCCAGGGGCAAGACCAGCGCGAGGGCATCTTCGCCGTCCTGGTAGTAGCCTCGCCGCCGATAGGCCTCGCGGAAACCGTAGGAGCGGTAGAATTCGCGCGCGGTCGTGTTGGAGACCCGCACCTCGAGGGTCACCGCCGCGGCCCGCGCAGTCCGGGCGCGCGCGAGCGCGTCCTCGAGAAGGATCCGCCCGTATCCCAGATGCCGCAGCCGGGGGTCCGTGGCGATCTTGTTGATGTGAAACTCGTCGTAGAGGGAGATGGCGAAGAGGTAACCGCCCACGACGGGGGGCGGCCCTTCGGGCCGCTCGAGCACCCGCGCATAGCGAAACGATTCCGCCAGCTCGCTCTCGAAGAACTCCCGCTTCCAGGGGACGGGGAACGATTCCCGCTCGATGCGGGCGATCTCGTCCAGATGCCGCGGCGTGGCCGGCACGAGCTGGAAGTCGTGCGGCTCCGGTTTACGCAGCGCCATGCTTCTCCTCGGCCGCGCTTGCGCGCGAGTAGATCGGCTCGAGAGCGCCGCGCGCGGCGGGGCGCGGAGAGCGCTTCACCGCGAGCGCCAGCGCGCGGGCCACGGAGTGCGGCAGCGTGGGCCCCCGCGGCGAGACGAGCTCGCGCGGGAGCGACACCAGGGGGGCGTCCCCCGCGTCTCTCGCCGCGTGCTCGCCCGAGCCGCGCGCCGGCGCGCGGCGGGCTTGCGCGCGCGGGCCCTCCAGCTCGAACTCCTGGTAGACGACCTCGCCGCGTCCCGCGTCGAGCGCGGTCCACACCGGGCCCGGCCCGACCTCGCGCCAGGCCTCCGCCATCGCCTCGAGCGTCGAGGCGGTCTCGACGGGGACTCCCGCCGCCCTGGAGAACCCCCATGCGGTGGAAAGGCCGACGCGAAGCCCGGTGAAGGAGCCGGGTCCCGCGCACAGCGCCAGGCGGGAGACGCGCTCGAGTTTCATCCCCGCGCGATCGAGGCACCGGCGCACGGCGGGCAGGAGCTCTTCCGAGGCCCGCCGATCCGCCGGAAGGCCTTCCTCGAACGCCTCGCCGCGGGCGAGCAGGACGACCGCGGGAAAGGGGCTCGCGGTGTCGATTGCGAGCACGTCGGCACGGTCCGCCACCCTCTGTCTCCTGATTTATGCTACCAGACGCGTGAGCTCCCAGCCCCCCCGAGCCACTCCGATGCTGCGGCAGTACTTCGAGATGAAGAGCCGCGTGCCGGACGCGATCCTCTTCTACCGGCTGGGCGACTTCTACGAGATGTTCTTCGACGACGCCCGGGAGGCGGCGCCGCTGCTGGGCATCGCGCTGACCTCGCGGCACAAGGATTCGGACATCGAAGCGCCGATGTGCGGCGTTCCCTATCAGAGCGCCGACCACCACATCGCCCGGCTCGTCGCGGCGGGGCGCAAGG
Source organism: Acidobacteriota bacterium (assembly GCA_050257975.1). Lineage (GTDB taxonomy): Bacteria > Acidobacteriota > Thermoanaerobaculia > UBA5066 > Gp7-AA6 > DATBFU01. The sequence goes on along the minus strand of JBLMXY010000092.1, from coordinate 86,459 downwards.
TCGCGGTCTGCGATCAAGTCGAGGACGCGCGGGCGGCCAGGGGGCTGGTGCGCCGCGACATCACCCGGATCGTCACGCCCGGCACGGTGCTCGACCCGGACTCTCTCGAGCCCGGGCATCCCTCCTACCTCGCGGTCGTGGTTCCGCGCGAAGGAGACTGCGGGGCCGCCTTCCTGGACGTTTCGACGGGCTTCTTCCAGGCGGGGAGCGTGCCTCCCGGCCGCATCGCCGATCTTTTCGCCCTGTTTCGCCCGCGCGAGGTCCTCATGCCTGAGGGCGTGGAGCTCGGGGCGGTCCCGGGAATCCCGCAGACCCGGCGGGGAGCGGATTGGTTCTCGGCCGCGCTCCGGCAGGAGCCGGCCGCGGCGGCGGGTCTCGACGGGCCGGGGCGGGACGCGGCGGTCGCCGCGCTGGCCTATGCGCTCGAGCTGCGGCGGGGCGCGATCGGGCACGTTCGCGCGGCCGCCCCCCTGCGTTTCGGCGAGCGGATGAGCCTGGACGCCTCGGCGCTGGCGACCCTGGAAGTCTTCGAGTCGTCCGACGGCGACTCCTCGCGCAGCCTCTTCGCCCTTCTCGACCGAACTCGCACGCCGCCGGGAGCGCGCCTGCTGCGAGACGTCCTGGCGCGCCCGTCGACGGACCCGATGGAGCTCGAGGCGCGATGGGATGCGGTCGAGGAGCTCGCCGCCGCCGGGGCCGCGCGGGAGGCTCTGCAGTCGGCGCTCGACGAGATCGGCGACATCGAGCGGCGCTTCGGCCGGATTTCCGCGGGGACGGCGGGGCCGCGGGACGTGCAGGCGTTCGCGGCGGGCCTGAAGGCGGTGCCCGCGGTCGCCGCGGCGGCGGGGGCCCTTCGCGGATACCGCTTGCGCGACCTCGCCGACGGCATTCCCTCGACGGGCGATCTCGTCCGGCTGGTGGAGGAGACGCTGGCGCCCGAGCCTCCCGCCGTCGCCTCCGCCGGCGGCGTCGTCCGGGACGAGGCGGACGCGGAGCTCGCCGCGCTGCGCCGTTTGAGGCGGGACGCCCAGGGAGCGCTTCTCGCGATCGAGGCGGAGGAGAAGAAGCGATCGGGAATCGCGAACCTGCGGGTCCGGTACAACCGCGTCTTCGGCTACTCCCTCGAGGTCGGGCACGCGCACCGCGACCGCGTTCCCGCCGAATGGATCCGGCGCCAATCGCTCGCCAACGCCGAGCGCTTCGTGACGCCCGCCCTCAAGGAGCTCGAGGAGAAGATCCTCGGCGCCGAGGAGCGGATCGGCCAGATCGAGGAGCGTCTCTACCGGGAGCTGCTCGAGCGCCTCGCTTCGGGCGCCGAGCGCGTCGCGGCGACGGCCGCCGCGATCGCGGGGCTCGACCTCTACGCCGCTCTGGCGCAGGTGGCGGCCCGGGGAGCGTGGACGCGGCCGAGGCTTTCCGCGGCGCCGCGCCTCAAGATCGTCGAGGGGCGCCATCCGCTCGTGGAAGCGTTGCGGCGCGAGGAACCGTTCATCCCGAACGACTGCGACCTCTCGCCCGAGCGGCGAATCCTCGTGGTGACCGGCCCGAACATGGGCGGAAAGTCGACCTTCCTGCGGCAGGTGGCGACCGCGGCGCTTCTGGCGCAGGCGGGCTCCTTCGTGCCCGCGGCTTCGGTCGAGATGTCGATTGTGGACCGGATCTTCACGCGGGTCGGCGCCGCGGATCACCTCGCGCGAGGGGAATCGACGTTCATGGTCGAGATGCTCGAGTCGGCATCGATCCTCCGGGAGGCGACGCCGCGCTCGCTCGTCATCCTGGACGAGGTGGGTCGGGGAACCTCCACCTTCGACGGCCTCTCGATCGCGTGGGCCCTGCTCGAGCACCTTCACGACACGCCGGAGCGGAGCGGCTTCGTCCTGTTCGCGACGCATTACCACGAGCTGACCGAGATCGCGCTCGTCAAGCCCGCGGTCGTCAACGCGACCATGGCGGTCAAGGAGATCGGCGGGAAGGTGCTCTTCCTGCGCAAGGTCGTTCCGGGCGCGGCCGACCGCAGCTACGGCATCCACGTGGCGGAGCTGGCCGGGCTGCCCGCCGCCGTGACGGCGCGGGCGCGGGAGATCCTCGGAAACCTCGAGAAGCAGGAGCTCGACGTGAAGGGAGCGCCGGTGCTGGCGCGCCGCCAGGGGGAGAGCGCGGGCGAGGGACAGATGCTGCTCTTCACGGCGCAGGAGGAGCTGGCGCTCGAAAAGCTGCGCGAGGCGGACGTGAACCGGATGACGCCGATCGCGGCGCTCTCCCTGCTCGCTTCGCTCCAGGACCGCCTCAAGGGCTCGGGGTGACGGTTCGCCCCTTTTGCGTCGGGATCGCGGGACCCGCCCTCACGCCGGCCGAGCGGGCCATCCTGGATCGGTTCCCGCCGTTTGGCGTGATCCTCTTCCGCCGCAACATCCAGAGCGCGCCTCAGACGGCCGCCCTGACGGCCGAGATCCGAAGCCGCGGCGCGCTCGCCTTCGTCGATCAGGAGGGAGGGCCCGTCGACCGGTTTCGGGACCTACTCGGGCCTTCGATTTCCCTGCGCGAAGCGGCCGAGCGCGGCGTCGCCCGGCGGGCCGGGGAGCTCGCGGGAGAGGCCTGCTCGAGGCTCGGCTTCTCCGTCGACCTCGCGCCGGTAGTGGACCGGGGGATCGCGGACGCGGCGGCGCGGGTGCTGGGAGACCGGTGCGCCTCCGCCGACCCCACCCGGATCGGGCGCGCGGCCGGCGAATTTCTCTCCGGCCTCCACTCCCGGGGCATCGGCGGATGCGTGAAGCATTTCCCGGGCCTCGGCCGGGCGACACGCGACACGCACAGGGAGCTTCCCCGGATCCCGGCCGACCGCGCGCAAGCGCGGCTCGACCTCGATCCCTTCCGGGCGACGATGCCCCGCGCGCGCGCCGTCATGGTCTCGCACGCCGCCGGGCCGGACGGCGTCCCCGCGTCGCTTTCCCCGGCGGCGACCCGCCGGATGTTGCGCGGCCGGCTGGGCTTCGACGGCGCCGCCTTCTCGGACGATCTCGAGATGGGGGCGCTTTCGTCCTTCGGCGACCTGCCGCGCCGCTGCGTCCTCGCCTCCCGCGCGGGCTGCGACCTGCTCTTCGTCTGCAGCCGGATCGAGGAGTATCCCGATTGCGCCGTCGCCGTCGAGCGGAAGGTGCCGGCGCGGCGCCGGGCCGAGGCGGCCTCGCGGCTGGAGGCCTACGCCCGGCACCTCCGGCGGATCGGCCGCGCGGCCTCGCGGCCGCGCACCACGCCGCGCCTCATTTCGGCGATCGCGCGCCTGCGCGAGGCCCCGGCGTCCTAGAAAGGCACGTCGTCGTCGTAGCTCGGCGCTTCGGCCACCTCGCTCACCTCGCGAGGACCCGCCGGCGTCGCCGCGCCCGCCGACCGTGAGGCGTCGCGGGGCGACAACATGACGACGTTGGATGCCTTGATCTCCGTCTTGTAGCGCTTCTGGCCGTTCTGGTCCTCCCAGCTTCGAGTCTGGAGGCTGCCTTCGACGTAGACCATCTTCCCCTTGTGAAGGTATTCGCCGCAGATCTGGGCGAGGCGCTCCCAGGCGACGACGTCGTGCCACTCGGTGCGCTCCTGTTTGGCGCCCGAGCTGTCTTTCCAGGCGGTCGTGGTGGCGACGGAAAACCGCGCGAGCGCCGTGCCCTGCGGGGTCGTCCGGATCTCCGGATCCTTTCCGAGGTTTCCGATCAGGATCACTTTGTTGACGCTGGCCATGTGTTCACCCTCCTTTCAGGTGCTCGGAAGAATAATCCCGACCACGAGGGACAGATGATGTCCGAGCGATCGGCCTCCCGGCTAGAATTCGACCGCTCCATGCCCTCCCCCGAGAACGAAGAGACGCACGGCCGGCTGGTCCGCTCGGCGTCCGCGATCACGCCCTTGACGCTGCTGTCGCGGCTGACCGGATACCTGCGCGAGAAGATCGTCGCGCTGCTCTTCGGGACGAGCGCCCGCACGGACGCCTTCATCGTCGCCTGGCGCATCCCGAACATGCTGCGAGACATCGTGGGAGAGGGCGCGATGTCCTCGGCCTTCATCCCCGTCTACGCGCAGATCGAGTCCACGCGCCGCGAGGAGGAGGCCCGCGCCTTCGTGGGCCGGGCCCTGGGGACCTTCGCCTTTCTGCTCGCCGGCCTGACGGTGGCCGGCATCCTCCTCTCGCCGCTCCTGGTCGACCTGCTCGCCCACGATTTTCGCAGCAATCCCTGGCAGTTCGCGCTCACCGTGCGCCTGAACCGCTGGATCTTTCCCTACATCTTCCTGGTCTCGATCGCGGCCCTGTTCCAGGGCATCCTGAACGCGCGCGGGCGCTTCGCCGTCTCCGCGGCGGCGCCGGTCTTCATGAACGTCGGCTTCATTCTGGTCACCCTGTGGCTCGCGCCGCGCCTGGCCGAGCCCGCCTACGCGCTCGCCGCCGCGGTCCTCGTGGGAGGGGCGCTCCAGATGGGCGCGCAATGGCCGCAGCTGAAGAAGCTGTCCGCCATCGGTCGGCCGGCCCTGGGCTGGCGGGATCCCGACGTGCGCTCGGTCCTGCTCTTGATGACTCCGCGGCTCTTCGCCTACGGCATCAACACGATCAATCTCACGTTCGCGACCCGCTTCGCGACGGAGCTCGGCACGTCCAACGTCTCGCGGCTCTACTTCGCCAACCGCCTGAAGGAGCTCGTCCTGGGAGGGTTCGCGGTGGCGCTGGCGACGGCCATCCTGCCGCTGCTTTCCCGGCAGGCGCTTTCGGAGGACCGCGAGGAGTTCAAGGAAACCCTCGCCTTCGCGCTGCGCCTGATCGCTTTCGTCACCGTTCCGGCGACGGTGGGACTGATCGTCCTGCGCGTGGCGATCCTGCGCGTGCTGCTTCAGGGCGGGCAGTTTCGCGCCGACGACACCCGGGCGACGGCGGGCGTTCTCGCGACCCTCTCCGCAGGGCTCTTCTTCTTCGCGGTCGTCCGGGTCGTCGTCCCGGCCTTCTACGCGCTCAAGGACACGCGCCTGCCGGTGCTGGCCGCTCTGGCCGATTGTGCCACCTTCCTGGCCGGCTGCTTTCTCCTGGTTCCCGTGATGGGCCTGCCCGCGATCGGGCTCTCGGCCTCGATCGCCGCCGGCATCAACGTGGCGATCCTGATGGCGGCGCTGCGGCGGCGGGAAGGGCGGCTTCACGGCCGGGAGATCGCCCGCTCGGTCTCGCGCATCGGCGTCGCTTCGATCCTGATGGGCGCGGGGCTTGCCGTCGCCGACCGGGCTCTCGATCCCGCGGCGATGCGCGGCGCGCCGGCGGCCCTCGCTCTTCTGGGATTGATCCTGGGGGCAACGGTCCTCTACTGGGCCTGTGCGCACCTGCTGGGAGCGCCGGAACCGGGGGAGCTGCGCCGCGTCGCGTGGAGGAAGCGGTGAAGCTGCTGCTCCAGCGGGTGTCGCGAGCCGAGGTCCTGGTCGGGGGAAGAAGGGTCGCCGGCATTGGAACGGGATTGCTGGTCTTTCTCGGAGTCGAGAAGGGAGACGACGCCCTGCTTGCCGAGGAGGCGGCGCAGAAGGTCGCCGGGCTCCGGATCTTCGAGGACGAGGCGGGGAAGATGAATCGCGCGGTCGGCGAGGTCGGAGGGTCGCTGCTGGTCGTCTCGCAGTTCACCCTCGCCGCCGATCTCTCGAGAGGCCGCCGGCCCGGCTTCGAGCGCGCGCTGCCGCCGGGGGAGGCCGAGCCGCTCTACGAGCACTTCGCGACCGCAGCCGCCATGCTCGGGTTGCCCGTGGAGAAGGGCGTCTTCGGCGCGAAGATGGAGGTTTGCCTTGTCAACGCCGGGCCGGCGACCTTCTGGCTCGACCTCGCCCCTGCGGCCCGCCCTTAGCCGGCTCGCGGGTTGCGGAAAAAGGGTGCGGGATGGCGTGACGAGCGCCGCGGGGTCCGATGCAACGAAGCGCGACGACGGCGATGCCCTTGCATCGTCGAGGAGCGATGAGACCTTCTAGCGGGCGCTCGACGCGCCCGGAAGAGAGCAGAGAGCCGGCCGCGGCGTACGAAGCAGGGTCGGGTCCCCATTGGGCCGAAAGCCCCGGACACGACGCTCGCATCCATTCTTCAGCAGCCGGCTAGCCTCGCGGGAACTCGAGCGGCATCGGCGTGAAGCACAGCAGGAAGACCGCGAGACAGACGAGCGCGAGGAGCGTCCGCCCCGAGCCGAGCGGCTCCTGCTCGTTTTCCACAGGCGGGTGCGCGACGCCGACGAAGAGGGCGGCGAAGAGCCCGAAGAAGGCCCAGGTCGGCCCGCGCACGGCGGTCGCGGCGGCTCCGAGCAGAACGGCGTAGGAGATCCAGGGCTGCCGGCGTCCCGTCGCGGCGCGCAGGACGTGCCCGCCGTCGAGCTGACCGATCGGCAGGAGATTCAACGCCGTGACCAGCAGGCCGAACCAGGCCGCCATGAACGTCGGGTGCTCGCGAACGGCCGCGCTCGTGTAGTGGCCCGCTCCCGTCAGGCTCTGCGCGAGACGGACGGCGAGCGGATAGTGGAAGAGAATCGTGCCGGGCTCGCTCGGGCCCGAGAGGGGCGCGGCGCGCGTGACCCCGTAGAGGAGAAACGGGATCGCCGCAACGAATCCAGACAGGGGACCGGCGGCGCCCACGTCGATCAGGGCTTTCTTGTCTCGGATCGGCTCCTTGATGCGGATCAGGGCGCCGAAGGTCCCGATCAGGTTGGGGATCGGCGCCGGCAGGAAGTAGGGCAGCGTCGCGGCGAGGCCGTATCGCCGGCACGTCAGGTAGTGGCCCATCTCGTGGACGCCGAGGATGACCAGGAGCGGCACCGAGAAGGAAAGCCCCTCCCAGAAGCCCCCGCCCGGCCGTTGCCGGAAGACGCCGCCGCCGAAGTACGTCGTCGTAAAGAAGGTCGCAACCAGGAGCCCGAGGTGAAGGAGCGGATGCTCGCGCAGGCGCGAGCGATCTCGCCGGCGCGACGAGAGAGGCTCGAACGGACCGGTGACCGGCGGCCCTTCCATGGGTGCCCTTTATCTCATGCCGCGCCGCGCCGACGCCGTGCGGCGGCGCGAGGCTCGTCGCCGCAGGGGGCCCGTTAGCTCGGCTGGCCGGGGGCGAGGCGCGCCAGGAGCGCGGCGATTTCCGCCGCCGCGCGGGCGAGCAGAGCCGTGTCGTCGAACTTCATCGGGGCGCCGCGCCGGTCCGCGTAGAGGAGGGCGGCGACGCCGTGCCCCGACTGGATGGGGAACACGGCGCAGGGAGGCGGCCCATCGATCCGCCGGGCGAGCGGCTCGGGCCACTGATCCGGCTCCACGCGGCCGAAGTGGGGAGCCCCCGAGCGCGCCACCGAGACAAAAACGGACGGCTCGCTCGCGGAAATCCGGATCCCGGCGAGATCGCCGCCCGGCAGACCGCGCGCGCGCCAGGCGGCCAGAGCGCCACCGCGCTCGGAGAAGAGAATCGCCCGGGGGAATTCGGGGGGCACGGCGCCCAGGGCCAGGTCTCCGATTTCCTCCTCGGTCACCCGGGGCGCCGGGTGCGACCACATTCCCAGGACCGCTTCGCTCTGCGGAGGTATCGTGGGAGTGGCGATCCACAGGTTCGTGGCTTCCTCCCGCGCCCCGGAGGTCGGCGGCGCAGCGCCGGCCGCCGCCGGCGGTGCGGGCTTCGGGGCGCCGGGCGCCCGGGCGGCCTCCGGCACCGCGGGTTCTCGGCTCGCCGTCGAGGGAGGGGGCGGGATCGGCAGGTCGGGGACCGTGATCGGAGGCAGCTCGAGGTCCCTGGGGGCAGGCGCGCCGCGGGCTTCGACGGGGATCGCGGTGGCAGGCCTGGAGGAGCCTCCTGGCTCGCCGAAAGCGGGTCGCGATGGCCGACCCGGCTCGGCTCGCGGCGCGAGGGGGCGAAGCTCGAGGGGAATCGCGCGTCCGTAGAATCGGCGGTGCGCCTGCAGCAGGCGCAGTTCCGTGACCACGCCGGGCACGCAGACGTGTCCCGTCAGGGCGGACACCTCGTCGATCGAGCCGACGTCAGACGGGTTGACGAAGGCGACGCGGATCCGCGACTTTTCGAGCGCATAAGGGATCGCGTTGAGCCGGATGGCGTGCCCCGCGGGCAGCATCCGAACGACGTCGACGGGCGCCCTGGCGAGCATGTCGCCGGTGACCGCCTGACAGTGGTGCAGCGCGGCGAGCGCCTTGAGCAGGTTTCCCTCGTCGATCAGGTCCCAGGTCAGCAAAATGCTGCCGAGCTTGACCCGCGGCGCGGCGGACTTCTGAAACCCGAGCGCGCGGCTGACCGCCGCCGGGCTCAGCAGCCCTCTGGCGACGAGCAGTTCCCCGATGCGGGGCGGAGGCATGCGCGGGTCCCGGTCCTTGCGACCCGGCCTACTGGAGGTCGCGAAGGTCTTTGCCCGGCTTGAAGCGGATGGTGTTTCCCGGAGGAATCGTCACCTCGACGCCGGTCTTCGGGTTCCGCCCGATGCCCCGCTTGCGGCGCTTGACCTGAAAAACGCCGAAGCCGCGCAGCTCGATGCGGTCCCCCGCGCCGAGTGCGGACCGCATCGACTCGATGACGGTCTCGACCGCGGTGGCTGCCTTGGCACGCGGGATGGCCGCGCGATCGACCACGAGATCGACGATATCCGCCTTGATCATTGGTCCTCCGGGGCGCTCGCGGATTATATTACGGTCCTCTCTTCGCTCGGATCGATGCCGCCAGGGCCGTGGCCGCCGCGGCGGCGAGGCCCCTCAAGTAGGCGAGGTCCATCGGGGTCGCTCCCCGATCCGCGTTGAATTCCGCGTAGAGAAAAGCGACCGGCTTTTCCCGGATCCACACCGGCTGCACGACGCACTCCTCGGCCCAGCGCCCCATCGCCTCGGCGATCGGGCGATGCCGGGGCAGCGGCGGCAGCGCGCCCAGGTAGAAGGATCGCGAGAGTCGGACGTTCAAGAAGACCGAGGGCTCCTTCCAGGGAATTTCGACCGAGCGGATCCGGGACGGATCGATGCCGGCTCCGCCGGATGCCAGGCCCGACACCCGGTCGGGCTTCGAGCCGAAGAGGGCCGCGCGCGGAAACCGCCGCGCCAGGGCGGCGAGGGATTCGGCCACGACAGCCGCCCGATCCCTGGCCGCCAGCACTCCCGGGAAATCGAAGACTTCCGCGGCCACCCGCGTGGCGCCGGCCGGAGCGGGCGCCTGCGGCCGGGCGCTCGGAGGCAGCGGCGGCTCGACCGGCACTTCGGGCGGCGCGCCGGAAGAAGCCGGAGGAGGCGCCGGCGCCGGGGGACGAGGCTTCGCCGCGGGGCCGGGCGGAGTCGCGGGGGCCGCCGGCTTTGCGGGTGGCGCGGTCGCCACGGGAGCGGGCCACGCGGTCGGAGCCGGAGCGGGAGCCGACGGCTTCGGCGCGGCCGCGGCCGAGCTTTCCCGCGCCGCTTTCTCGAAGGCAATCGGCTCCGGAATCCAGAGGGAAGGAGGGGACAGCTCCTCCCAGGAGATAACCTCTTCCTGCAACTCGGCGGACGAAGGCGCGGAAGGCGGAGTGACCGGAGCCCACGGCGTCACCGGGGCGTCGGGCATCTTCGGCGCCAGGGGGAGCTCGGCGTTTCCTCCCTCCGCGCCGCCGAGCGCGGCGACCGCGGAGCCCGGACGGGGCGGGGAGCCGGGAAAGAAGTCCGGAGGGGGAGGCGGAGCGGCCAGGCGGCCGGCCGGCCGGGCGGCGACGCGGGAGAGCTTCTCCGCCAGGATCGCGAAGCGAGGCGTGCGGCGCTCGCCGTAGTACTTCTCGAGGGCCTGGAAGATCCGGGCCTCGGGCGCGACGCCGGGAACGACCTTTCGGCCGGTGACGAAGAAGAGCTCGTCCAGGATTCGAAGGTCCGAGGGATCGCGCAGGGCGACCCGCAGGAACCCTTCCCCCCGGTCGTAGGGGACCGCGCAGTGGCGAATCGCGAACTTGGCCGGCAGAGCCGCGATCGCGGCCGGCGCGACGTTGCCGAGGACGGACCAGGGCACGTACTCGCAGCCGTGCTGCTCGGCGAGCATCCGGCCGAGATCGTCCTCGTGCAGCACCCCCCGCTCGAGCAACAGCGTTCCGATCCGCCCTCCGGCGAAATGCTGAACCCCGAGGGCGCGGGCCAGATGGTTCTCGGCGACGAGATCGGCCCGGACCAGGAGCTGCCCCAGTCGCGTCATGCCTTCCCTTCGATTATCGCGCAGGCGCCGCGGGAAGCAGGTTGCCCGGCGAGCGGCGAAGGCCGGCCCATCCGGCCTGTCGAAGTCCGCGAGCATATCCCGATGCAAGGGAGACGCCGAGTCGTCGAGCGCCGTCCGCTCGGGGGTGCTACATTGTCCCGGTGAAGAAGCTTCTGGCCGCTCTCGCGGTCTGTTTGACGCTCGGGGTCGCGCTCGGAGCCGAGGGCCAGGATCCGACCGCCGAGAGCCGCCGGCTCTTCCTGCGCGCCCGCGCGGCGATCGCCGACGGCCGTTTCCAGGAGGCGCTCGAGCTCTACCGCCGCGTCATTCAGGTGCTTCCAAACGACGCGATCGTGCGCCTGGAATACGCCCAGCTCCTGCGCGACCTCAACATTTCGGACGAGGCGGTGCGGCAGGCGCAGGAGGCGGTGCGCCTGGATCCGAAGCTCCCGGACGGCCACCGGCTGCTCGGGTCGCTCGAGCTGGCGGCGGCCGAGCGGGATCCCTCGAAGCTCGACTCCGCCGTCGCGCAGCTCGAGGCCGCCAACGATCTCGCTCCGGGCGATCCGGCGACGGCCGCGGCCCTCTCGCGGGCGCTGCTCGCCCAGGGGAACCCGGCGAAGGCCGCCCGGGTGCTCGACGAGGTGCCGCAGTCGCGCCGGCAGCCGGCGCTGATGCGCCTCGCGGCGGAGGCCAGGGCGAGGAGCGGGCGGACGCGCGAAGCCGAGCAGATCTACCGGGAGCTCCTCGAGAACAATCCCGGGGACCGGGAGCTGTCCGCGTCGTTGATCGAGCTGTACGAGGACCAGGATCGGCTGGACGAGGCCTTGAGCATCCTGCAGACGTTGAAGAAGGGCGATCCGGACAACGGAGCCATCGACGAGCGCATGGCGCTCGACCTCGCCCGGGCGGGGCGTTTCGCGGACGCCGAGAAGCTGGCGCGTCAGCTCGCGGCGCGGCGCCCCGAGAACCGCGCCATCCGGCGGCTGCTCGCGCAAGTCCTCTTCGAGAAGGGGGACGTGCCCGAAGGAGAGAGAATCCTGCGCGGCCTTCGGGAGGCCGATCCCGAGGATGACGCGGCCGCCCGCGCGCTGGGGTCGGAGCTGATTCGCGAGCGGCGTTTCGACGAGGCCTCCGCGATCCTGGACGACCTGGTCAAACGCGCCGGAGACGATCCGAAGAAGTCGGAAACGCGGCGCGCCGCGCGGACCGAGCTCGGATTCCTGGCCTTCGCGCGAAAGGACTACGCCGCGGCCCGGAAGGTCCTCGAGCCCTTCGCGATCGCCGGCTCCGACATCGAGCCGAGGGCCTTTCGCATCCTGCTCGGCGCCTGCCGGGAGATGGAGGACTACGCCGCCGGGCTCGCCAAGGCGAAGGAGGCCGCGGCCCTCGAGCCGCGCAACGCCGAGTGGGCCGCCGACGTCGCGGAGTTCACCATCCAGACCGGCGACAAGAAAAAAGGCGAGGAGATGCTCTCGGCGCTCGCCGCCTCGGAGGACCCGGAGCGGGTGCTGGCCGCGGCCGACGCCTATGCCCGCGTCAAGGACTTCGACGCCGCGGCGCGTGTCGCGCGGGACGGCGCGCGGCGATTTCCGGAAAACGACGACATGCTCTTCCGCCTCGGCTCGAGTCTCGAGCGCTCGGGGGACTTCGCCGGAGCCGAAGACGCGTTCCGCAGGCTCCTCGTCGCGCGCCCCAACGACTCGGCGGCCCAGAACTATCTCGGCTACATGTGGGCGGACAAGAACGTCCACCTGCAGGAGGCCTACGCGTTGATCGAGAAGGCGGTGGCGCGCGAGCCGCGCAACGGCGCCTACCTCGACTCGCTCGGCTGGGCGTGTTTCCGTCTGGGCAATCTGGAGGCGGCCGAGCGCAACCTGCTCGAAGCGCACCGGCGCGATCCGGACGACCCGACCATCGAGGAGCATCTGGGCGATCTTCTGGCGAGGCAGGGAAACATGGACAAGGCGATCGCCCACTGGGAGCGCGCGCTCACCCTGAAGCCCGAGGAGCCGGAGAAGATCCGCCAGAAGCTCCAGCAGTCGCGGGCCCGGCTTTCGGGCCGCTGACCGACCGGCCCGTGAGGCGCAGGCTCGCCTCCGCCCTCGCCGCCCTGCTGCTCGCCGCGGGGTGCGCCTCTCGCGGTGGCCGCGCCTTCGCCCCGGCGACGCCGGACGCGGCGGCGGCCGCGAGAAGAGCCTGGGAGCGCGCCGTGGCGCGGGCGCCCGCGCCGCGCGACGCGAACCTTCTGTACGACGCCTCGCTCTCGGGGAAACTCCTGCGGACCGATGGGACCCTCGCGGTCCGTTTGCGCGGCGACCGGGTCGAGGGAACGCTCGCGGGCCCCTTCGGAACTCCGATCGCGACCTACGCGAACGGGGAGCTGAGCGGCGAGAAGCTCAAGCCGGTTCGCCTCCCCCCCGGGCAGCTGCGGGCCGTCCTGGCGGGCACGTGGGTCGGAGCCGATCCCGCGGTCGCCGGCGAGAACGGATCCGAAGTGCTTCTGCGCTGGGCCGACGGGGAGCGCGCGGAAGGGATCTTCGACGTCGGACGCGAAGAGCTCGTGTCACTGCGCATCTCGCGGCCGGAAGGAGAGCTCGAGGCGCGCTACTCCGGAACGCGCAGCCCCTGGCCCGACCGGATCGAGATCGATGAGAAGGGGACGGGAGTCCACCTGCGGCTGAAGCTGCTCTCGCGGGAGGCCGCGCCGTGAGCGATCACGGCATCCTCGGCGCCGACGCTCCGGCGAAGATCAATCGGGAGCTGCGCGTCGGTCCTCGGCGGGCGGACGGATACCACGAGATCCGGTCGCGGTTCGTCACGATCGACCTTGCCGACCGGATCGAAGCGGAGGAGTCCTCCCGCCTGGATCTGGTCTGCGAGCCGGCCGGGCTTGCCGGGCTCCCGACGGATCGCTCCAATCTCGCGGCGCGGGCGGCGCTCGCCCTGGCGGAGACGGCGGGTCGCGAGCCGCGGGTGCGACTGCGCCTCGTCAAGCGCATCCCGGCCGGAGCGGGTCTCGGGGGAGGAAGCACCGACGCCGCCGTGACGCTGCGTCTTCTCTGCCGCCTGTGGAAGCTCGACGTTTCCGAAGCCGAGCTCGCCCGCCTGGCCGCCTCCCTCGGCAGCGACGTGCCCTTCTTCCTCGTCGGCGGAGAGGCGGACGTCGGCGGCCGCGGAGAGCGTGTCGAAGCTCGTCCGGACGAGCCCTCCGAGAATCTCGTTCTGGTCGTTCCGCCCTTCTCGATCTCGACGGCCGAGGTCTACGCCGCGTTCGACCGTCTGGGCGGCGCCTCGCCGCTTCCAGACCGGCTGGAGATCGAGGCAGGCGGCCGCTTCTTCGGGCCGAACGACCTCGAGCGCGCCGTCGTGGCGGTCCGGCCCGAGATGGGCGCGTTTCTCGAGAGCGGGCGTCGCATCGCGGCGGAATGCGCCGTGACGGGCTCGGGCTCCGCCATCGTGCTGGCGGGCGCCAACGCGGGCGGCGTCAAAGAGCTCGTCTCGCGACACACCGGCTCGCGCGCCGTTTCCTGCAGGACGCTCGGGCGCGTCGCGTATCGCCGTCTCGTCGAGGGCGTCGATCGTCCACCGCGGGCTTAGAATCGAGCCACTGGGGCGTCGCCAAACTGGTAAGGCACCGGCCTTTGGAGCCGGCATCTGGAGGTTCGAGTCCTCCCGCCCCAGCCAATCGGCGCGCTCTCATGCGCCGAGGCGTCCGCTTTCAGGCGTTCGCCCGCCGATTCGGTCGACGGCGATAGCTGACAGCGGACGGCCGAAAGCTTAGAATGCCCCCCGCTTTGGTGGCCCACTTCTCCTACGGTGAGCTGAAGGTCTTCTCGGGGCGCGCCCATCCGGCGCTCGCCCGCGAGATCTGCGATTACCTCCACCTTCCTCTCGGGGAGCTGACGCTCTACAACTTCTCCGACGGGGAGAACTACTGCCAGATCGACGAGAACGTCCGCGGCGCGGACGTCTTCGTCGTGCAGCCCACGTGCAGCCCCGTCAACGACCACGTGATGGAGCTCCTGATCCTGCTCGACGCGTTCCGCCGTTCCTCGGCCTCCCGCATCACGGCGGTCATGCCGTACTTCGGGTACGGCCGGCAGGACAAGAAGGACAAGCCGCGCGTTCCGATCGCGGCCAAGCTGATGGCGGATCTGCTGACCGCGTCCGGCGCCGACCGAATCCTGACCATGGATCTGCACGCGGCTCAAATTCAGGGTTTCTTCAACATCCCGGTGGACCACCTCTTCGCCGCGCCGGTCATCCTCGAGGCGATCCGCAAGCTCGAGCTCGACGACCTGGTCATCGTTTCGCCCGACGTCGGCGGCGTCGCGCGGGCGCGGGCCATCGGAAAGCGTCTGGACGCTTCTCTGGCGATCATCGACAAGCGCCGGACGGGCAAGAACGAGACGGAGGTCTTGAACGTCGTCGGCGACGTCGAGGGCAAAGACGTCCTCATCCTGGACGACATCGTCGACACGGCCGGCACCCTCGTCCAGGCCGAGGAGGCCCTTCGGAGGCAGGGCGCCCGACGCGTCTTCGCGGCGGCCGTTCACCCCGTGCTGTCGGGCCCGGCCCTGGACCGGATCGGGGCGTCGAAGCTGGAAACCCTGCTGGTGGCCAACACGATCCCGGTCGATGCGGCGGTGGCCCGCTGCCCGAGGATCCGCCCTCTGTCGATCGCTCCCTTGCTGGGTGAGGCGATCCAGCGCATCCACGAGGGGGCTTCCGTTTCCTCGCTTTTTGTGTAGAATCGCGCCCTTTGCGCGGCCGGCCGCGCGGGGAAAGCCATGAAAACGATCGAGTTGAACGTCGAGCGCCGGACGGAGACCGGCAAGAACGAAGCGCGCCGCGCCCGGGCCCGGGGAAAGATTCCCGGCGTCGTCTACGGCGCCGGCAAGCCCACGGTCGCCATCCAGCTCGAGCGCCGGTCCCTGACCGATGTCTTTCGCGCCGGGGCGGGGGAAAACGCGATCTTCCTGCTCAAGCTCGCCGGCTCCGACCAGAGCCGCCATGCCATGATCCGAGAGCTCGCGCGCGATCCGGTCTCCCGCGAGCCGCTCCACATCGACTTCGTGCGCGTCCTGATGGACGCCAAGATCCGGGTGCGCGTTCCGATCGAGGTGGAGGGCGTGGCTCGAGGCGTCAAGACCGACGGCGGCATCCTCGACTTCGTCACGCGCGAGGTCGAGATCGAATGCCTGCCGGGCAACATCCCCCCGCGCCTGCCGATCGACGTGAGCGACCTCGGCATCGGCGACGCGCTTCGGATCGCGAGCCTTCCGCCGGTCGAGGGAGTCACGGTCGTGGACGATCCGGAGAAGGTCCTCGTGCACGTGGCGCACCCGACACAGGAGAAGGAGCCCGAAGTCGTCGCCGCGGAGGCCGCCGCGGAGCCCATCGAGCCCGAGGTGCTGAAGAAGGGAAAGGTCGCGACCGAGGAAGAGGCGGCCGAGCCGGAGAAGGCGGAGAAGCCGGAAAAGAAGGAGAAGAAGGAGAAGTAGGGCCTGCGCGCGATCGTCGGCCTGGGCAATCCCGGCGACCGATACGAGAGCACGCGCCACAACGCGGGCTACCGGGTGGTGGAGGAGCTCGCCTCGCAGGAGGGCATCCGAATCCGGTCCCGCGAGTGCGCCGCTCGGGTCGGGCGCGGGTCGATCGCGGGCGTGCCGGTGCTCCTGGCTCTTCCCCAGACGTACATGAATGCCTCGGGAGAGGCGGTTGCAGCTCTTTGCCAGAAGAACGGAATCGATCCTTCGGATCTCTGTGTCGTCTACGACGACATCGATCTCCCGCTCGGAGCCCTGCGGATGCGCCCGCGGGGCTCGGCGGGAGGCCAGAAGGGAATGGTCTCGATCGTCCAGCGCCTGGGCTCCTCCGATTTCCCGCGCCTGCGGGTGGGCGTGCGGGGCGAGCAGTACTCCCGGGAGCGGGAGCTTGGCGACTACGTCCTGGAGCCTTTCTCCCGCGCCGAGAGGGAAGTCTTCGAGGCGTCCGTCGGGCGCGCGGTCGAGGCGCTCCGCACCTGGCTTTCCGAGGGGATCGACGCCGCCATGAGAGGCGCAAACGTGAAACCTTCCTCTCCGGGCCCCGCCTCGGGTCCGGATTGACATCCACGAGGAGGAATCGATGAGGCTCTACGACATCATGGTGCTCCTGACGCCCGACCTGTCCGAGGACGAGGCGGCCCGGATCACCGCCGACTACCGCAAACTGCTGACCGATGGAGGCGCCGAGATCGCGCGCGACGAGCCGTGGGGTCGGCGCCGGCTCGCCTTTCCGATCCTGCGCAAGCGAGAGGCCTACTACCACCTGTTTCAGGTTCGGGCGATGCCGGCGCTCGTCACCGAGGTCGAGCGGCGCCTGAAGCTCTCGGATCAGGTTTTACGCCATCTGGCGGTGCGGGCCGACGAGGAGTTGAAGCCCGCGGCCAAGATGGCCGAGCGCCTCCGGATCAAGGCCATCAAGCGGCCGCCGCGGCCGCCGGCCACGCCGATCGCCGCACCCGAGGCGGCCGAGGCCGTCCCGGAAGGAGGGGAAGCATGACCGCGATGCCTTCGCGAGGCGGGCGGGGCGCCTCGGGCGCCCGGGACGGTAAGCCGACCGCGCGCAAGAAGTTCTTCGTTCGCCGCCGCAAGGTCTGCAAGTTTTGCGCGGAGAAGCTCGAGTACGTCGACTGGAAGGACGTCAAGCTGCTGCAGTCGTTCATTCCGGAGCGCGGCAAGATCCTGCCGCGGCGCATCTCGGGCACGTGCGCGCTGCACCAGCGCAAGCTGCAGACCGCGATCAAGCGCGCGCGCTCGATCGCGCTGCTGCCGTACGCAACGGACTGAGAAGATCGCGGGCGGGAGGGAACGGAAGGAGAAGGCTCCGCCGGTCGCCTTCCGCTTTCCGCGCCTGGCTATGGCGATCTCGCCGGTGACCGAGGAAGCCGCTTCTCCCGCGCTCGAGAGTCCTCGCACGCCCTGGGAGATTCCCCTGGCTGCCTGCCTCTCGGCGCTCTTCTTCGCGGCCTTCCTCGTCGTGCCGCTCTTCGGCGCGCTCGGGTTCCCGTTCGCGGCCGTGCCGCCCGTGCGCGTCACGCACCGCCGCGGGCTCGCCGCGGGCCTCGTCGCGACGATTCTCGCCGCGGGCATCCTGTTCGGCGTCGCGCTCGCGTCGGCCGGCTGGAGGGAGGCGGCCGGCGTCGTCGCGGCGGCCCTTCTGGTGACGGGACTGCCCGTGCTCTTCGCCGGCCGCGTGCGCCGCGGCTCGGACTCTTCGCGAGCCTTCCTCACGCTCGCGCTCGGCGGGTGCCTGCTTCTGTCCGGGATCCTCGTTGCGATCCCGCTTGCCGGCCGGCCGCCGGTGGAATCGGAGCTGCGTTCCGCCTTCGATGCCATGATTCCCGCGGCGCTCGAGTCCTATCGGCACGGCAACGCCGACCCCGAGACCATGGAGCGCGTGCGCACGACACTGATCGCCGCCCGGGATTTCGCGGGACGCTACTGGGCCGGCCTCATCGGGGGCTGCTGGATTCTCGGCTCCGCGGTGGCTTTCTATGCCGGCGCGCGCCTCGCGCGCCCGTCCGCCTCGGCCGGGACGGTGCGGTTCGAGGCCCTCGAGATTCCGGCCGGCGTGGCGGGGCTCTTCGTGGCGGCGGGCGTCGCCTTCGCGTTTCTGGACGGCCTGCCGCGAACCGTGGCCGGGGACGTCCTGCTCGCCCTTGCGGCCTTGTATTTCGTGGCGGGCCTCTCTATCATCTGCCACTTCGCGCGGCGCTGGTTCCGGACGCGAATCCTGCGCCTCGTCCTTTACGTCCCGGCGGCGTATTTCCCGATGAGCCTCGGGGTCGCGCTGCTGGGCCTGTTCGACTGGTACTTGCACCTTCGCCGTCGCGGCGAGAAAGGGGAGACGAGAAGATGAAGGTGATCCTGGCGGACGACGTCCGGGGCCTCGGGCACCGAGGCGACACGGTGACCGTCAAGGACGGCTTTGCGCGCAACTACCTCTTTCCCCAGGGATTCGCTTACGAGGCGACCGAGGCCAACACGAGGCGGCTGGGCGAGGAGAAGCGCAAGTACGACGACAAGACGCTCCGGGACAAGCAGATCGCGCAAGAGGTCGCGCGCAAGGTCGAAGGCCTGGCCATCGTCATTCGCAAGAAGGCGGGCGAGGAGGACGTTCTCTACGGGTCCGTGACCCCCTCCGAGATCGCCGATGCTCTCGGCGAGAAGGGGATCGAAGTGGACCGCCGCAAGATCGAACTGGCCGAGCCGATCAAGCGCCTCGGGCAGCACGCGGTCCACGTGCGCCTCCACCGAGACGTCGTCGCCGAATTGACTATCGACGTGCAGCCTCTCGCCGCGGCGACACAGTAACGGGAGCGGAGCAGGAAGCTCTCGTTTTGAAGTTTTTGGCCGCCGGTCGCGAAGCGACCGCCTGCGGCCCTGTGCAGCCTCTCGCCGCGGCAACGCAGTAACGTGGGAAGGATAGCCCTTGGTCCTTAGTCCTTGGTCCGCAGTAGTTCGTCGCGCCGGGGTCGAGGGACCAGGGACCAGGGACCGATCCCCCTACGGCAGCAAGTCGCCGCCCTCGACAGGCACCGGCGCAAGCCCCCGGTCCCGCGTCCTGCGGAACATCGCCCAGAACATCGCCGATTGCGCGGCGTAGCTGACCAGGCACGCGCGCGCGGCGCCGATCGCACCCGCGCCGGGGATCCAGAGCATGCAGAACGCGACGTTGACGGCGAGACCCGCGGCGTTGCACAGCAGGGCGGTCCGCACGAGGCCCTGCGACATGAGGTAGGAGTAGAAGGGGCGCGCGACGCCCCAGGCGACGGTCGCGCCGAGCAGCCAGGGAAGGATCGGTCCGGCCGCCGGATAGCGGGCGAAGAAGACGCGGATCAGCAGCTCGCCTCCGATCGTCCCGACCGCGAGACCCGCGAGAGCGAGCCAGAGGTAGAGGCGAAACGCGCGACGGACCTCGGAGCGCGCGCGGCGCTCTTCGTGGCGGGCGACGTCCACGAAGAGGGCGTTCTCGAGAGAATCGGTCACGAGCCAGAAGGTCTCGGCGATGGCCTGAGCGAGCGAGTAGGCGCCGATCTCCGGCGTGCGGCCGAACGCGGAAAGCAGCAGAACGTCCGCCCTGCGGTGAAGCGCGACCGCCCCCGAAGAGAGCGCGGTCGGGCCGCCGTAGCGAATCGCGGCGGGAGCGAACTCGGGAAGGCGCCGCCAGCTCGGGACGGCCCGGGCCGCCAGGACGACGAAAACGGCCACGACGGCCGCGACGGCGAGCCGTCCCCAGAGCACCCACTTCAGGCGATCGGCGGCCGACAGGGCGGTCGCGAGCACCAGCGCCGAACCGATGTTGCGGACCCAGAGCGCGGCGCCGTAGGCGCGCGTGCGCCGCGCGGCGACGAGCGCCGAACCGACGGAGTCCCCGACCAGCAGGAAGGGCAGCGGACAGAGCCCGAGGAGAACCAATCCGTCCGGAATGCCTCGAAAGAAGAGCGCGCGCAGCGGAGGGAGCATCGCGACGGAAAGCAAGACGACGCCGCTCGCCGACGCGGCGAGAACGTAGAGCCAGGCGAAGAGCGCCCCGCGCTCCCCGCGGGCGTGAAAGTAGAGGGCCGCCCGCGGCGCTCCCAGGGCGAGCAGCCACTGGCAGGTGGCCAGCGCCGCCGTGATCAGCGCGTAGAGCGAGAACGCCCCCGGGTCGAGCAGCTTCGCCGTGGCGAAGAAGAGTCCGAAGCGAAGGAGGGCGTCGCTCGCGCGGGCGAGGAAGAGCGCCCCGCCGGGGACCCACCAGTCGGCGGCGCCGGCGGCGCGAGAGGCTCGGCTCAATCCGTCAGTTCCGCGAGGGCGGCGGCTCGGAGGCCGGCGCTTCGCCCGGCTCTCCCTTCTTCGGGACGTAGAAGGATTCCTGGAGGGACCAGGGCAGGCGGATGATGTCGCCCCACCTCGGGCTCCACTCCTCGGTCGGCTGCGATCCGCTCAGGAAGGTCTCCAGGATCGGGTGGGGCGTCGAGGGCGTGGCTTTCAGGCCGGTTTCGTAGTCGACGGGCGTCGTGACGATGTTGGGGGGCGCGTCGAAGTCGGCCTTCGGATCGATCCGCCCCCGGACCTTCATCTTCTCGAGGATCCGCATCCAGATCGGAAGCGCGACGCGCGCGCCTTCCATGCCCGCGCCGAGGCTGACGGTCTTCATGTCGTTGCCGACCCAGACGCCGACCGTGTAGCGCGGCGTCATTCCGATGAACCAGGCGTCGGTGAAATCGCTGGTGGTGCCGGTCTTGCCGGCGACGTTCAGGTTCAGGCTGGCGGCGGCCGCGCCCGTGCCGCGCTGCGTGACGCCCCGCAGCATCTGCAGCAGCTGATAGGACAGCTGCGGCGTTTCCACCTCCCTCGGGTCGACGCGCGTCTGCTCGAGCGGGTCCCCGTTGGCGTCCAGGATGCGGTCGAAGGAATAGGGAGTCACGGCGAGGCCCTGGTTGGCGAAGACCGTGTAGGCGGCCGACATCTCGAGCAGCGTGACCTCGAAGGCGCCCAGCGCCATCGAGGGATACGGCTCGAGTTTCTCGTGAATCCCGACGCGGCGCGCCGCCGCGATCACGTTGTCCAGGCCCACCACCTCGGCCAGGCGGACCGTGGGCGCGTTGATCGAGTGCTCGAGCGCGCGGCGAAGCGTGACGATGCCGCGGAAGGTCTTGTCGTAGTTGGCGGGCCGGTACGGAGGACGGCGCGGGTCGTAGACGATCGAGATCGGCCCGTCGAAGATCGTGTCGGAAGGCGTGTAGCCCTGCTCGAGCGCCGCGAGGTAGACGAAGGGCTTGAAGGTCGAGCCGGCCTGACGCAGGGCCTGGGTGGCGCGGTTGAATTTGCTTCGGGTCCAGTCGTAGCCGCCCACCATCGCGCGGATCGCGCCGCTTGCGTTTTCCAGGATCAGAACGGCTCCCTGCTCGCGCGGCTCCTGCTCGAGGGTGAGGGCGCCCCCGTCCTTGCCCTTCTCGAGCGTGACCGTCACCAGGTCGCCCCGCCGCAGGATCTTCGAGGCCGAGGCCGCGCCCGTCCAGGCGAAGCCGGACGGCCGCATCGAGAACGTGCGCGGGCCGATCCGGATCTCGGCGTAGGCTTTCGTGACTCCGGTCACGATGCCCCGCATGGTCTCGCCTTCCGCGAAGGCGGCTCCCTCCCAGCTCGGGTCGACGTAGGCGGCCGGGTCGGGGTAACCCTCGGCCAGCAGGTTGCGCGGCCGCGGAAAACCGCGCCGGCGGGCGAGGCGGCGCAGGCCCCAGCCGAGCGCCTCTTCGGAGATCTCCTGAAGCTCGGGGTCCAATGTCGCGTCCACCCGCAGCCCGCGGCGATAGAGGTCCCGCGCCCCGTAGGTCTTCTCGAGATACTGGCGGACCTCCTCGCAGAAGTACGGGGCGGTGACCGTCTCCTTGAGCGAAGGCGCCGTCGGAAGCGGCTCCCTTTCGGCGGCCTGCCGCTCGGCTTCCGTGATGTACCCCGCCTCGACCATCCGGCGCAGCGCCGTCGACCGCCGCCGCCGGGCGAGCTCGGGGTTGCGGAACGGGGACTGGTCGGCGGGGCGTTGGATGATCCCGGCCAGCAGCGCCGCCTCCGGCAGACGCAGCTCCTTGACGCTCTTCCCGAAGTAGTACCGGGAGGCGGCCTCGACGCCGTAGTTCCCGTGCCCGAGCGGGATCTTGTTGGCGTACATCGTGAAGATCTGATCCTTCGAGTAGCGCCGCTCGATCTCGAAGGCGACCAGCGCTTCGTTGATCTTCCGCGACAATGTCTTGCGCGGCGACAGGAAGATGGCGCGGGCGAGTTGCTGCGTGAGGGTCGAGGCTCCCTGGGAGTAGGTCTGGCGACGCACGTTGGAGACCATCGCGGCGAGGGTGCGGCGCAGGTCGACGCCGCCGTGGCTGTAGAAGTTCTTGTCCTCGGTGGCGATGATCGCCTTCTTCACGATGGGCGGAATGTCGGCGCCGCCCACGAGGATTCGCCGCTCGACGGCGTAACGCGCGATGGTCGAGCCGTCCGCCGCGCGGATCTCCGTGATGATGTCCGGCCGGTAGGTCTCGAGCTCCGAAACGCGGGGGACGCGGAAGAAGCCGCTCGCGAGCGAGCCGGTGAAAGCGCCGAGCGCGCCGGCGGCGAGGAGAGGAACGACGACCAGGAGGACGCGCCGCGGCATCGCCGCCATTTTGAGGCATCCCCGATCGCTATGCTATAAGCGACAGTCCCGTGAGCAGCCCCCCGCCCCCGCCCGGCGCCCCGATCCCGCCGGCCCCGATCGAGCCCGGCCGCGCCCGGGGCGGCTGCGGGCGCGCCGGCCTGATCGGCTGCGGCGCCGCCGCGATCGTCGTGCTGATTCTGTTCGCGATCTTCCTGATCTATGCGCGGCGCAAGCCCGAGGTCCTGACGGACCTGATGATGGGGCAGATCGAGCGCAACCTCGCCCCGGAGGTCACGGCCGAGGAAAAGCAGAGACTGCGGGAAGCCTACGCCGGATTCCGGCGGCGCGTTCAGGAGGGACGCGTCGGACCGGAGCCGATGGAGCGGCTGCGCGCGATCCTGTCGAGCGCGACCCGGGGCGCGATCGGGTCGGAAAAGGTGCGCGAGCTGACGGCGGTCTTCCAGGCGGCCGCGCCGCCGGCCGGCGCCACGCCGGCTCCCTCCGGCCCGGTGCCCGTCCCCGCCCTTTCCCCGACGCCATGAGCCGGCGTTCCGGCGGCCGACCCGGGGCGACCGCGCCGCCTCCGCCCTCCACCCGGACGGTCTCCCTCTCGCGGCCCCCGTCCTACCGCGACGCTCAGGAGCGCGCCGGCGGCGCGTTTCGCCTGGTGACGGAGTTCATGCCCCAGGGAGATCAGGCCGAGGCGATCGAGAAGCTGGCCGAGGGAATTCGGCAGGGGCGGCGGGACCAGGTCCTTCTGGGCGTGACCGGCTCGGGGAAGACCTTCACGATCGCCAAGGTGGTCGAGGCCTTGAACCGGCCGACCCTCGTGCTCTCGCACAACAAGACGCTCGCGGCGCAGCTCTACCAGGAGTTCCGCGCGTTCTTTCCCGAGAATGCCGTCGAGTACTTCGTGTCCTACTACGACTACTACCAGCCGGAGGCCTACATCCCGCAGTCGGATACCTACATCGAGAAGGAGACTTCCCGAAACGAGGAGATCGACAAGCTGCGGCTCTCGGCCTCCAAGGCGCTCTTCGAGAGGCGGGATGTTCTGGTCGTCGCGTCGGTCTCCTGCATCTACGGCCTCGGCGCCCCGGAGGCCTACTACGACATGCTGGCCTATCTCGAGGTCGGCGACCGCTCGGGAATGCCGCGGCT
Source organism: Acidobacteriota bacterium (assembly GCA_050257975.1). Lineage (GTDB taxonomy): Bacteria > Acidobacteriota > Thermoanaerobaculia > UBA5066 > Gp7-AA6 > DATBFU01. The sequence goes on along the minus strand of JBLMXY010000092.1, from coordinate 62,965 downwards.
GCTCGCGCAGCTGGTCGAGATGCAGTACGAGCGGACGAGCCTCGACCTGGCGCGCGGGACGTTCCGCGTGCGGGGCGACGTGCTCGAGGTTCATCCGGCGTACGAGGACGTCGCGGTCCGGGTCGAGTTCTTCGGCGACGAGATCGAGAAGATCACGCGGATCGATCCGCTGCGCGGCACGGCGATCGCCCGGGTCGAGCGACTCGCCCTGTATCCGCGCACCTTCTACGCGACGCCGCGCGAGACGCTCGACCGCGCCGTCGAGAGCATCAAGCTCGAGCTCGAGGAGCGGTTGAAGGAGCTCAACGCGGCCGGAAAGCTCCTCGAGGCGCAGCGGCTCCACCAGCGAACGATGTTCGACCTGGAGATGATCAAGGAGCTCGGCTACTGCAACGGGATCGAAAACTACTCGCGGCACCTCTCGGGCCGGCGTCCCGGACAGCCGCCCCCGACCCTGCTCGACTACTTCCCCCGCGACTTCCTCCTCGTGGTCGACGAATCCCACGTGACGCTGCCGCAGGTGCGCGGGATGTACCACGGAGACCGGTCCCGCAAGGAAGTCCTGGTCGAGTACGGGTTTCGGCTGCCGTCGGCCCTGGACAACCGCCCCTTGACCTACGAGGAATTCGAGGCGCGCCGGGGGCAGACCATCGCGGTCAGCGCGACCCCGGGCCCGGAGGAGCTCTCTCGCGCCGGCGGCGAGGTCGTCGAGCAGGTGATTCGGCCGACCGGTCTGCTCGACCCCGTGATCGCCGTTCGGCCGGTCAAGGGCCAGGTCGACGACCTGCTGGCGGAGGTTCGGGCGGCCGCGGCCGCCGGCGAGCGCGTTCTCGTGACGACGCTGACCAAGCGGATGGCCGAGGAGTTGACGAGCTATTTCTCCGAGGTCGGCGTGCGCTGCCGGTACCTGCACTCGGACATCGAGACGCTCGAGCGGGTCGGCATCCTGGCCGACTTCCGCCGCGGAGTCTTCGACTGCCTGATCGGCATCAACCTGCTGCGGGAAGGGCTCGATCTGCCCGAGGTCGCCGTCGTCGCGATTCTCGACGCCGACAAGGAAGGGTTTCTTCGCAGCGAGACGTCGCTCATCCAGACGGCAGGCCGCGCGGCGCGCAACGTCCGCGGCCGGGTCCTCTTCTACGCGGACGCCATGACGGATTCGATGCGGCGGGCCATGGAGGAGACCTCGCGGCGGCGGAAGATCCAGGAGGCGCACAACCGGGAGCATGGGATCGAGCCCGCTTCGATCGTCAAGCAGATCAACTCGCCGCTGGTTCGCATGGCCAACCTCGACTACCACGACGGCCTCGTCCCGGCATCGCGCGAGAGCCTGCCGGATCCCGAGAGCCTGCGGCGCCGAATCGTCGAGCTCGAAAAGGAGATGAGGGCCGCGGCGAAGGACCTGGAGTTCGAGCGGGCGGCCGCGTTGCGCGACGAGCTGCGGTCGCTGCGCGAGCTTCAGATCTTCCGCTGAGTTGTCGCTTCGGCCCCTGAGCCCCGACCCCTGACCCCCGACCCCTGCTAGAGCCAGTGGCAGGATCGCGCGAAGCCCCCGATGATCAGGACCAGAGCGACCGCGGCGACGACCCAGACGACCGTGCGGGTGCGGCTGGGCAGCGGCTGGCGCGTGTAGAAGCCGGTCTGCCAGTGCTCGATCTTTCGTCCGCAGTTCGGACAGCTGGTGTCGGTGGATCCGACCCGCGCGAAGCAGTAGGGGCACTCGTTCATGGTCGCTTCGAGACGCCGAATCATACTTGACGGCGGGATCCGCCTCGCGGCGGCAGCTGACAGCGGCGACGTTCCCCGTTACACTCAATCCGTGGCGGAAGAACGCCGTCCCCCCGAGGGGCTTCCGGACGCGCCCGGCGTCTACCTCTTTCGGGGCCCACGGGGAAAACTGCTCTACGTCGGAAAGGCCCGCTCCCTCAAGAAGCGGGTCTCGTCGTATTTCGTGCACGGTCCCGAGAGCGCCAAGGTCGCCGCGCTCCTGTCCGGGTACCGGGATCTGGAAACGATCGTCACGAACACGGAGCTCGAGGCCCTGCTTCTCGAGAACGCCCTCATCAAGAAGCACCGCCCCCGTTACAACGTCTGTCTCCGGGACGACAAGACCTATCCTTTCATCAAGATCACGACGGGGGAGCCCTGGCCGCGGGCGCTGATTACCCGGCGCGTCGAGGAGGACGGCCACTCCTATTTCGGGCCGTTCTGGGGAGGGCTGGCGCGCCGGATCATGCGCCTGATCACCCGGCATTTCCTGATTCGCACGTGCACGATCGAGATCGACGGGCGGCTGCCGCGGCCCTGCCTCTACTACGACCTGCACGCCTGCCTCGGGCCGTGTGTGGCGGGTCTGACGAACAAGGCGGCGTACGGCGAGGCGGTCCAGGACGTCCTGCTCTTTCTGGAGGGACGAAACCGCGAGCTGTCCGCCAGTCTCGAGGCGAAGATGCTTCGAGCCTCGCAGGAGGAGAACTTCGAGATGGCGGCCGCCTACCGCGACGTCTTGCGCACCGTGGCGGACGTCTCCGAGCACCAGCTCGTCCAGTCGCTCAAGGGGGAGAACGTGGACGTGTTCGGCTTCTTCGAGGCGGGCAACGACGTCTCCCTCTGCGTCCTGGTGGTTCGGGGCGGCGTGGTCCAGGACCGCCGCGAGTTCTTCTTCGAGAAGTCGGAAGAGGTCGACCCGGCGGTCTTCCTCGAGGCGTTCCTGCCGCAGTTCTACGACGCCAATCCGTTCCTTCCGGAGGAGGTCCACCTGCCGACCGCGATCCCCAACCCGGGCCTTCTCGGGGAGTTTCTGCAGGCCCGCCGCCACGCCCGCGTGCGGATCCGGGTGCCCCGGCGGGGCGCCGCCGCCCGCCGCGTGGAGCTCGCGGCGACCAACGCGCAGGAGCGCCACCGGGCGCGCTTCCGGCGGGCGGGAGGCCCGGAGGCGATCGCCGTCGAGCGGCTCGCTCGGGTGCTCGGGCTGCACGCTCCTCCCCGCCGCATCGAGGCCTTCGACATTTCGCACCTGCAGGGCACCGACAGCGTCGCGTCGCTGGTGGCCTTCGAGGACGGGCGGCCGAAGAAGTCGGACTACCGCCTCTTCGGAATCGCCTCGCAGAGCCTGCTCGCGCCGGACGATTTTCGAAGCATGGGCGAGGCCGTCGAGCGGCGCTACCGCCGCCTTCGGGACGAAGGCGGACCCATGCCCGACCTGGTCCTGGTCGACGGCGGGCGCGGGCAGCTCCAGGCGGCGCTGACGGCCCTCGACCGCCTGGGCCTCTCGCTCGCCGTGGCCGGGCTGGCGAAGCGGGAGGAGCAGATCTGGGTGCCGGAGCGTCCCGAGCCGATTCGGCTCGCGCGCAAGGACCCCGCGCTGCAGCTCGTGCAGCGGCTTCGCGACGAAGCGCACCGCTTCGCGATCACGCGGCACCGGGGTCGCCGCGCCCGGCGTATGCGCGAGACCAGCCTCACGGACATTCCGGGAGTCGGTCCGACGCGCGCGCGCCGGCTGCTGTCCCGTTTTGGTTCTTTGTCGGGTCTGGCCTCGGCGGATCCGAAGTCGATCGAGGAGACGGTGGGGGCGGCCACGGCCCGCGCCGTTCTCGAGTATCTGGAACAGGGGAGGGCGCGGTCCGCATGAAGAGCGTTTTTGAGGCGGAGGGGGAGATCCGGGAGGTCGATCCGCTCGCGGCTCTGGTCACCTGCTGGAGAGAAAAGACCAGCGGGGCGCTGCGGTTTTCGCGCGGAGCGGCGGAGTGCGGCTTCGATCTGGAAGAGGGGGAAGTCGTCGGCGTGGTCTCTTCCGATCCCCGCTTCGAGACCGCCGCGATCCTCGTGCGCGCCGGGAAACTGTCCGCCGACGCGATGGACCGGCTCGCGGCGCAGGGCAACGACGCCGCGCTCGCCGCCTTGCAGACGGGACTCCTGACGCGTCGGGAGTGGAAATGGGGCGAGAAGATTCGGGCGATCGAAGTGCTCTCGGACCTGCTCGCCTGGAACGACGGCCGCTACCGTTTCGACCCTCTGACCCGCCCCGCGGGCGGCGACTTCCGGCTTCCCGTGCCGCGGCTGCTGCTCGAGCTCTTCCTTCGATCGCGGGACCGCAACCTGGTCGACCACCAGCTGGGACCGCCGGATCAGACCCTCGTTCAGTCGGAGCGCTTCGACGCGGAGTTTCCGAGCTTCGGGTTGACGGCCGACGCCGAGTCGGTCGTCCGGTTGATCGACGGGCGCTCGACCGCGGGAGAGATCGCCGAGAGAGCGCCGGCAGACGAGTTCGCCGTGCGCAAGCTCCTCGCGGCCCTGGTGACGCTGGGGCTGGTGCACCCGGTGCCGCCGCCCCCCGCGAGGCCTGCGGAGCGCGAGCCCGAGCGGGCGCCCGAGCCGGAGGTCCGGCCGCCGACCGAGGAGTCCGCCGCGGCGGAAACGAGAGAGGGAATCGAGGCCCCGCCCGAGCCGCCGCCGTTTCGCGAGCCGCAGTTCGAGGCCGAATTGCCGGCCGCCTTCCCGTCCGGACCGGAGCGCGAGATGGTCGAACTGCCGTCCGCGGCGGCTTCGCCTCTGGACCGCTTCGAGGCGCCGTCCCCGGAGCCCGGCTTCGACGAGGCGGCGACGCCCCCGCCGTCCCGGCCGGCCGATCTCTGGGAACCGACGACGGAAGCACCGTTGCCGGAGCCTCCGGCCAAACGCCGCCCGGGCGCGCTTCTCGTCGGGGTCATCGGGATCCTCCTGGCGGCCGTGGCCGCCGTCCTCTTCCTGCGCGCTCGGGGTGGAGCTCCGGCGCAGGCAGGGAGCGCCGCCGCCCGGCCGACCACCATGCCCGCCGTGACTTTTCCGCCCCCGGCGACCGCAGCGCGCGTCGAGACGGCCGGGGCGCGGCCGGCCGCCGTCGGGACCGCGGCGCCCGCGGCGCTCGCGCCGACATCGGCCCCGCCCCGGGCCGCCGAGCCGGCCCCCGCCGCGCGGCGCGCGGAAAAGCCCGCTGCGCGCCCGGGGGCGTCGCCTGCCGGGAAGGCCGCCCCGGCCGTCAAACCGTCGCCCGCACCGGCGGGAGCGTCTGCCGAGCCTGCCGCCGATTCGCGAGAGGCCTGGGCGCGCCGCGCCGAGCGCGACCGCCGCCGGCTCGACTCCCAGCGGGGAACCCGCTACGCCATCCAGCTCGAGCTCGTCTGCGAGGTCGCGTCGCTGCAGGAAGCGTGGCGGCACGACCGGGGCAAGGCGATGTGGCTGCTGCCGGTGATTCACGACGGGCGCGACTGCTTCCGCGTCTTCTGGGGCCGCTACCCGTCGATCGAGGCCGCCCGAAAGGCCAAGGCGGGCATTCCCTCGTACTTCACGACGTCGCGCAATCGGCCGGCGGTCGTCGCGGTGCGCTGAAGTCTGCTACGCTAGACGACACGGCCGCTTCGCATCGAACATGAGCAGCACGCAACGCACCGCGTTTCGGGGTTTCCTCGCCGAGACCCCGCTCCCGCAGGTGCTCCGGCGCATTTTTCTCGAAGGACTCAAGGGAACCCTCACGCTCGTGCGGGGAGACGAGACGCGGCATCTCTTCTTCGAGAAGGGAGAGCTGCGCACGGCAACCTCCTCCCGCGAAGGGCAGCGAATCGGCGCCTTTCTGAAACGGCGGGGCTGGATCACCGACCAGGACCTCACGTGGGCCCTGGATACGGTGGCCAAGCAGGGCAGAGCGCGGCTGGGAAAGATTCTCCTCGAGAAGGGACTGGTCTCCCGCCAGGTGCTCGACGCCGAGATGCGCCGGCTCGTGGAAGAGATCGTCTTCTCGACGTTCGAGTGGGGAGAGGGCGAGTATCGCTTCCAGTCCTCCACCGGAGTTCTCGATCCGGACGTGGCCCTGACCCTCTCGACGGCCGCCGTCATCGTCGAGGGAATCCGGAGGCTGCCCGAATCCGACGTCTTTCGCGAGCGGCTGGGAGACGGCAAGCTCGTCCCCGTGCTCTCGAGCGACCCGATGTCCCGTTACCAGTACCTGCCGCTGACGCCCCAGGAGGCCTACATCCTGTCGCGCATCGACGGGCGCCTCGATCTCGACTCGCTGCTCAAGATCGGCGGGACTTCCCGCGCCGCAACCGCCAAGATCGTCTACGCCCTGTTGTCCTGCGGCATCGTCGAATGGCGCAAGGAAGGGGTCGGGCCCCAGACGGCGAGCGGGATCGAGGCCCTGAACGTCGAGGTCGCCGCGCAGGCCTCCGAGCGGACGCCCGGGCATGCGGAACTGGTCCGCAACACCTATCGCCGCATCGACTGGCTCTCGCACTACGAGCTTCTCGGCGTCCGCCCCGAGGCCACCGTCGAGGAGATCCACCAGGCGTATTTCGAGCGCAGCCGGCTCTTCCACCCGGACTTGCGCCACCGCGAAGACCTCGCCCACTGCGAGAAGGAGCTCACGACGGTCTTCGAGCGCCTGAAGACCGCGCACGAGACGCTGTCGGAGCCGTCCCGCCGCGCGGAGTACGACGCGACGCTGACCGCGCCGCCGGTGCCGGTCGCGGCGCTCTCGGAGAGTATCTCGAACCCGAAGGCCCGGCGACAGCTCGCGGCGCAGAACTACCGGCGAGCCCGGGCCCTGATCGAGCAGAAGGACTATTACCCTGCCGTCGAGATGCTGCGGGAGGCGATCCGCTTCGTTCCGGACAACGCGGAGTACCGCTTCACGCTCGCGCAGGTCGAAATGCGCAACAGCATGTGGGTGCCCGTCGCGCTCGAAAACCTCAAGGAAGCGGCCCGTCTCGAGCCGCGGCGGGTCCAGTACGTCCGCGAGGCCGCCGCGGCGCTCCACGAGCGCGGCCGTAGCAGCGAGGCGGAGCCCTTCGCCCGGCGGGCCCTGGATCTGGACCCCACGCCCGAGAACCGGCAACTGCTCGACGCGGTCCTGCTCGCCGTCTCGAGCGCTCCCCAGACGGCGCCGCCGCGGGGCCCGGAGCTGGAGGCGGCGACGAGCCCGGTCGACGCCTCGATCTCGCCGCCGGCCGACGATCGGCCGACTCTCTTCTCGCGGCTCTTCAAGCCCCGCAGTTGACGGCGCTCTTGACCGGCCTGGGGCTGGCCGCCGCCGCAGGCTGGAACGCCTGGGTGGTCCTGCTGTTCTTCAACGGCATGATCCGCCTCCAGCCGCTGGAGTTCCCCGGCCCGACGGCGGCGTTCCTCTCGAGCCCGGCGCTTCTCCAGATCGCTCTCGTGATGTTCCTGGCCGAGTTCATCGTGGACAAGATTCCCGTCGTCGACCGGCTCTGGGAGCTCGGCCAGACGCTGCTCCGCCCGATCGTGGGCACTCTGCTCGCGCTCTCCGCCTCGACCGCGGCGGGGGCAGGGGCGCTCGCGGCCACGGCGGCGGGAGGGGCCGTCGCGACGCTGGCGGCGCATCTGGTCAAGTCGACGACGCGGCTGACGACGACCGCGGCCACGCGCGGGTTCGCCCAGTTCGTCCTTTCCCTCGCCGAGGACATCGTGGCCTTCGTCCTGGCGACACTCGTGTTCTTCGTCCCGTGGTTCACCGGAATCCTGCTCGTCGCCCTCGCCGGGCTGCTCGCGACCCACCGGAAGGCGGTCTGGCACGCCGTGCGGGTGCTCTTCTTCCAGCTCCAGCATCCCCGCCGCGCGCTGCGCGCCGCGGCCCAGGGCGGAGGCTGACGCCGGGGACGGTCCGCGGATGCCGTATTTTCTCGACGGAAACAACCTGATCGGCCTCGCGCGGGAGACCTCCCGGCCGAGGCCGGAGGACCGCTCGGCCCTGATCTCGGAGCTCTGCGAGCGACTTCGGCGCACGCGGGCCCGCGTCGTGCTGTTTTTCGACGGACCGGCGCCGCCGGGGGCGAGCGCCCTCGGCAGTCTGTTCATTCGGTTTTCGGGAGGAGTCTCGGCCGACGAGGCCATCCTGCGCGAGATCCGGCGGTCGCAGGCCCCGGGCGAGATCGTCCTCGTGACGCGAGACCGCGGCCTTTCGAGACTCGCGCGGGAGGCCGGGGCCAGGACGCTTGCGCCCGAAGAGTTCTGGAAGCGATTCGGAGCGTCTTCCGGGCGCGACGGCGCGCCGGCGCAGACGGTCGACGTGGAAGAGTGGATGCGCTACTTCGAGGACGAGAAGAACCGCGGCTGATTCGGACCCGCCGGGCGCCACGGCTGGCTCCCTCGGTGCGGCCGATCCCGCCGCCCATCGCTGGTACAATGACGGCGGCTCCGAGCGGGCCAGGCGATCGCCCCGAGCAATCGGGGAGGAAAGTCCGAACTCCGTGCGGGCGGCATGCCGGGTAACGCCCGGTCGCGGCGACGCGAAGGAAAGTGCCACAGAAAACAAACCGCCCTTCCGCCTCATCCGGGGCGGGACGGCAAGGGTGAAACGGTGCGGTAAGAGCGCACCGCCCCGACGGCAACGGAGGGGGCACGGCAAACCCCATGCGGAGCAAGGCCAAATAGGGAGGCAGAGGGCGCCCGTCCCGTTTCGCTTCGGCGGACTGCCTCCGGGTCGGCTGCTCGACCGCGAGGGAGACCTCGCGGCCAGAGGAATGATCGTCACCGGGCAACCGGGGACAGAATTCGGCTTATCGGCCCGCTCGGGGTCTTTTGGCTGCGGACGGACTTTCAGCCCAGGCGCCCGCTTCGCGGGCGGCGCTGAGAGATTCTTCCACCAGGGCCCCTTTTCTCCTCAACCCCGAGGTCGTCAATTGAACGGCTTAAGATTGGCGGCGCGATGCCCGAGATCATCCGGCCGCCTCGACTCCGGCCGGGGGGCACCATCGGTGTCGCGGCGATCTCGGGGCCCGTCGATCCGTCGAAGCTCGATGCCGGGATCGCGCGGCTTCGCGAGCGCGGATACCGCGTGGTCGAGGCCGCCAACCTGCGCCGTGTCGAAGGCCTCTTCGCGGGACGTGACGCCGAGCGGGCGGAGGGGTACCGGGCTCTCCTGCGCGACGGGGAAATCGACGCGATTTTTTTCGCTCGGGGCGGCTACGGGGCTTCGCGGATCCTGGACCGCCTGGACGGCGAGGAGATCGCCGCGAATCCCAAGATCCATCTCGGCGGTTCCGACCTGACGGCGCTCTTCGCCTTTCTCGCGGCGCGCGGGCTGCCGGCCTTCTACGGGCCCATGGTGGCCGTCGAGATCGCCCAGCAGCCGGGGCTCGATTGGGAAGGCGTGCTTTCAGGCGACGCGCCGGCCGAGCACCGCTTCGACGAGCTGGACGTCCTGTCGGCAGGCACCGCCGAGGGCCTGCTTTCGGGCGGCTGCCTGTCCCTGATGGCCTCGCTCTGCGGAACCCCCGAGGCGATTCGGGGGGAGGGGCGCGTGCTCTTCTGGGAGGACATCGGGGAAGAGATCTACCGCGTCGACCGAATGTTGACCCAGTTGGAGCGGTCGGGTACATTCGATCGTCTTCAAGCCATGATCATCGGTTCCGTCGTGTCGCGCGATCGGGCGGAGCCCCCGCAAGACGTCCGGGGGTTCCTGCGGGACCGCTTCCGGGGCGCTCCGTTCCCGGTGGCGGCCGGCTTCCCGGCCGGGCACCTGGCCCGCCCGCGCACGCTGCCGCTTCTGTCCAGGGTGCGGGTGGACCTGGAGGAAGCCCCGCGCCTCACCTTCGAGGCGCCGGTCGTGGCCTAGGCCATGAAAGCCGTCTTCAAGTCGGGCACCGGCGGAGGAAAGAGCCCCTTCGAGCGGTTCCTCGTGACGCACCCGATGGGGGACATCATCTTCTCCGAGGGCGAGATCGGAAACGAGATGTTCATCATCCAGTCCGGCACCGTCGAGCTCCACAAGACGATCGGCAAGGAGACCCACATCCTGGCCACGCTCGAAAAGGGAGACTTCTTCGGCGAGATGAGCGTGCTCGAGGACCTTCCGCGCACCGCCTCGGCGCGCGCGAAGACGGACGTCGAGCTGGTCCGGATCAACGGCGCCACGTTCGACTCGATGCTCAAGGGGAACACCGAAATCGCCGTCCGCATGATGCGCAAGCTCTCGCGCCGCCTGCGGGAGGTGACCGCGATGCTGGAAGAGGCCCTCGGAAGGGAGGTCGCGGAGGAAGAGAAGCCGGCGACGCGCCGGCCGCCGCCCGCGCGCGAGCGGGACGTGTGCCGGCTCGTTTCGGTCGAGCAGGAACTCGAGTTCTTCCTCAACCGGGAAGGGGACACCCTCGTCGGGCGCAGCGACCCGGTCACCGGCATCACGCCCGACATCGACTTGACCCCGCTCGACCCGCAGCGCTCGACCTCGCGCCGTCACGCCAAGCTCTACCAGATGGGAGGGCACTTCTACGTGATGGAGGAGATCGGCGTGATGAACGGCACGTTCGTCAACGAAAACCGCGTCGCCACCGGAACGCCCGTGCCATTGCAGAGCGGGGACACCGTCAAGTTCGGCCTCGTCACGCTGACGTTCCAGTCTACGGGGGCGTGACGCTCGGGTGAGCCCCTCGCCGGCAGCGGCCCCGCCGGCGTCTCCGGCGCGGGTCGCGCTCCGCGACCCCGTGTCCCGCCTTCCGGGCGTGGGCGCCGCCCGTGCGGCGCGGCTGGCCGACGCGGGCCTGCGCACGGTGGCGGACGTCCTGCTGCACGTTCCTTTCCGGTACGAGGATCGCCGCCGCTTCGGCCGCATCGAGGAGCTCGTCCCCGGAGAACCGGCGACCCTGTTCGTGCGCCTGGCCGGGGCGCGCGGCGCGCGCATGCGGCGGGGAGGGCTGCGCGTCGAAGCGCTCGCGGACGACGGCAGCGAAGCCATCCGGGTCGTCTGGCACAACCGGTACCCGAGCTTCCTCAAGGCGGCGCAGTCGTGCCACGCCGCGGTCCTCTACGGCGCGCCCGCGGTGAGCTCCCGCGGGGAGCTGCGCCTCGAGAACCCGGAAACGGAGTTCTTCGATCCGGGCGAGGAGGCGGACCCTCTCCATTCGGGGCGCATCGTCGGCATCGCGCGCCGCGTCGCGGAAATCTCGCCGCGGGCCTGGAGGACCCTCGTTCGCCGCGCGCTCGACGCCGTGTCTCCCGAGTTCGCGAGTGCCTCGGCCCCGCCGGCGGCCCTTCTCGGGGCGCTGTCCGCCGCGCACTTTCCCGAGGAGATTCCGGACGCCGCGCGCGCCCGCTCGGTCCTCGCCGCCGAGGAGATGACGGTGCTCGCCGCCCGAATCGAAGAGCGGCGGGCGCGCCTGCGGGCGCGGCCGGGGATCCGCCTTCGCGGCGACTCGGCGCTTCGCCGCCTCGCCGGGGAGTCGCTGCCGTTCCGGCTGACGGCGGCGCAGCGGCGCGCGGTCGCCGAAATCGCCGGGGATCTCGCCTCGGGACGGGCCATGGCGCGCCTGCTCCAGGGGGACGTCGGCAGCGGCAAGACCGTCGTCGCGGGTCTGGCGCTGCTGCTCGCCGCCCGAAACGGAGTGCAGGGCGCCCTGATGGCGCCCACCGAGATCCTCGCCGAGCAGCATGCCGCGAGCCTCGCCTGGCTCGAGAAGGCGGGAGTCCGCCTGGGACTGCTGACCGGCCGCGTTCGCGGCCGGCCGAGGCAGGCGCTGCTCGCGGCGCTCGAGCGCGGAGAGATCGACGTGCTCATCGGCACCCATGCCCTGATCGAGTCGCCCGTGCGGTTCCGGCGGCTCGGCCTCGTGGTCGTGGACGAGCAGCATCGCTTCGGCGTCGCGCACCGGGCGCGTCTGTTCGGCAAGGGCGAGAGCCCGCATGTCCTGGTCATGACGGCGACGCCCATTCCGCGGTCCCTCGCCTGGGCGATCTACGGCGAGCTCGACGCCTCCGTTCTCGACGAGAAGCCGCCCGGGCGGGGAATGGTCCTCACGCGAGTTCGCGGCGAGGAGGCGCGCGAGCGCATCTATCGGTTTGCGGCCGAGCGGGTTCGCGCCGGAGAGCGCGCTTACGTCGTGGTGCCGGCGATCGAGGAGGGGGAGCGCGAGGTCGCGGCGACTCGCGAGACTGCGGCGCGCGTCTCCGCGGCGGCCCCGGGCGTCGCCATCGCGACGCTGCACGGCCGGATGCCGCCCGAAGAGCGCTCGGCGGTGCTGGCGCAGTTCGCGTCGGGCCGCGTCGGCATCCTGGTGTCGACGACCGTCGTCGAGGTGGGCGTGGACGTTCCGGAGGCGACGCTGATGGTCGTCGAGAACGCCGAGACCTTCGGGCTCGCTCAGCTCCACCAGCTGCGGGGCCGCGTCGGCCGTTCGGCGCGCCGCTCCTGGTGCGCGCTCGTCGTGGGAAACCGGGCGGGGGAGGAGGCTCGCCGCCGGCTCGCCATCCTCGAGCAGACGACCGACGGCTTCCTCATCGCGGAGAAGGATCTCGAGGCGCGCGGCCCGGGAGACCTCCTCGGCACGCGCCAATCGGGCCTTCCACCGCTTCGCATCGCCGACCCCGTGCGCGACCTTCACCGCCTCGCCGAGGCGCGGCGCGAAGTGGCGGCGCGCCTCGGCTGCGGCGAGACGATCGCGAGCGACCTGTTCGGGTATTCCTCCGGCGAAGGCGGCCGCGCGGCGCATGGTAAAAGAGAGGAAAGGAGAAGCGATTGAGAGTTCTCGTCACGGGCGGCACCGGTTTCGTCGGCACGCACCTGGTCAACGCGATCCTGCGCCGCGGCCACGAGGTCGCCGTGCTCGAGCGGCAGCCCGGCAGCACCCGGAACCGGTACAACCGGCCCGTGGACGCGGTCGCCGGAGACGTCCTGGACCGGGACTCGCTCGAGCGGGCCGCGGCGGGGCGCGACGCGGCCATCCACCTGGTCGGCATCATCAACGAGAAGGGGCCGCAGACCTTCGACCGCATGCATCGCGAGGCGGTCGAGAACGTGGTCGGCGCCATGCGGGGGGCCGGGGTGCGGCGCCTCCTGCACATGAGCGCCATGGGAGCCTCGGAGGACTCCCCGTCCGAATACGGGCGGACCAAGGCGGCGGGGGAGCGGGCCGTGCGGGAATCCGGCCTCGACTGGACCATCCTGCGGCCCTCGATCATCTTCGGCCCGGGGGACGGCTTCGTGTCGCTGCTGGCGCCGATCGTGCGCTGGAACCCCGGGTTCATCCCGGTCATCGGGCCGGGCACGACGCGCTTCATGCCGGTCTCCGTCTACGACGTGGCCAGGGTCTTTGCCGAAGCGCTCGAGCGGCCGGAGACGTCGGGAAGGAGCTTCGAGCTCGGCGGCCCGCAAACGCTCACCTTGAACGAGATCTATCGAGAGATCGCGATGGCGGTCGGAAAGCCCCGCAAACCGCTCCTGCACCTGCCGCTCTGGTGGGGGCGGGTGCTGGCGCGCGGTTTCGAGTGGGCGGCGCGCAAGGGCTGGATTCCCGATCCGCCGCTGACCCGAGACCAGCTGCGCAGCCTCTCGCGGGACAACGTGGGCAACGTCTCCGAGGCCCTCGCGGTGTTCGCAGGACCCTGGCACGAGTTCCGTCCGGGAATTCGGGAGTACCTCCGCGGCGCCCGAGGCCACGATCCCCGGTTCGGCACCGGGTCGGAGGTGGACCTCGAGCCGGTCCGAACGCTGAGGATCCGCTGAAACGGAGCGCCGGACCCTTGGCCCGGCGCTCTCGATGCTCGTTTGGGACCGGCCGCGCTACGGCTTTTCGCCTGCCACCTTCTGTTTCGAAGGGCGGTAGCCGGCGGCGATCGCGTCCTGCTCGGTCATGTACTTGCCTTCCTTGGTTCGGCCGTACCAGCGATCGCCTTCGTAGTGGTAGACCCTGGTGGCCGTGTTGACCCAGACCATCCCCCTGGCGGGGGGAGCCTGGTAGGGGGCGGAAGCCTCCGGACCGGAGTCGCGCGCCTCGCGGGCCGGCGCCGCCTGGGGAGCGGGGGGAGCGCTCGTCTCCCGGGAGGCTGCCGGAGCAGGAGGCCTCGACGACGCCGCCGCGCCGCGGGCGACGACGAGCGGCGAGATCTTCTGGATCGTGCTCTGCGAGACTCCGGCGCGCGCGAGGTCGGCCACCGAGGAGTAGGGCCGGCCTTCGATGATCTTCTTGGCCGTCGCCGCCCCGACACCCGGCAACGCTTCGAGCTCGCTCTGCGAGGCCTTGTTCAGGTCGACGGGTCCTGCGGCCGCGGGCGCGCCCTTTCCGGCGGCGGACTCTGCGGCGGCGCCCGTCGAGCGCGCGGATTTCGCCGGCCGCGCTGCGCCGACGGTGACCAGCGGCGAGATTTTCTGGATCGTGGAAGAGGAGACGCCGGCCTTTCCGAGGTCGGAGACCGAGGAATAGGGGCGTCCGGCGACGATCTTCTTGGCCGTCGCGGCGCCCACGCCGGGCAGCGACTCGAGGTCTTTTTCCGAGGCGGTGTTCAGATCGATCGGACCCGAGGGCGCAGCGGCGGGCGACTTCTCGGCGCTCGTCTCTTTCTTGGCCTTCTTGGTTTCGCGCGCGGAGGCGGCGGCTTCCTCGGCGCTGCGGCCCGAGCCCTTGCGGACGGTGACCAGCGGAGAGATCTTTTCGATCGCGGATCTTGAAAGACCCGCCTTCGAGAGCCCGGCGACCGACGAGTAAGGCCGGCCCTCGATGATCTTCTTCGCGGTCGCGGCCCCGACGCCGGGGAGCGCCTCGAGCTCGGCCTGGGTGGCGCTGTTCAGATCGACCTTCTTCGCTCGGGCGGCCCGGGCGGAAGTGGTGCCGAGGACGGCGAGCGCCATGGCGGCGAGCGATACGAGAATCCGGTGACGAGTCCGGTTCATGACTTCCTCCTGACCGAAGGGCGCGGGGCTTCTGCGCCGCCGCAGACTGTATCCCGCGGCGGCGTGAATCGGGGATGAACGTCCCGGGCCGGTGAGGCTAGGACCCGGAGGCGGGGCCGCGGCGCAGGCGAATGCCTCCCGAGGATGCGCGGACCGTCACGCGGGGACCGCCCCCGTTCAGCGTGCCCGAGGCATGCTGGGAATCGGCGCTTCGGGTCACGGCCAGGCCGGGGAATTCGGAATGGATCAGGACGTCCTCCGGATCGGCCGGCCCCTCGACGGAAAGCTCGATCTCCGCCTGAAAGTCCGAGGGGAGGGTCAGCAGGACGTCTCCGCCCGAGTTGCGGATCGCGATTCCCCCGCGGACCGACCGCGAAACGACGCCCACGCGGATCTCGCCGCCGCCCGTCTCCGCCCGAACCGAGCCCCCCACGGCGGGCAGAACGATGTCGCCGCCTGCCGTCCGCGCGCTGGCCGATCCGGCGATGCGGTCGATCCGGATGTCGCCTCCCGAGGTCTCGACGGTCGCCGAGCCGGTGACCTCTCCCGCCCGGATGTCCCCGGCGAACGTCTGTGCCTTGAGGTCGCCGTGGACCGGCCCGATTCGGATGTCGCCCCCGTACGTCTTCAAGTCCGCGCCGTCGCCGGCCGACGCGATGTGGATTTCGCCCGAGTGCGTGAGGATCTTCACCTTCCCGCTGACCCGGCCCACCCGATAGCTCCCGTTGCTCGTCGAGAGGAAGTTGCCGGAGATGTCGCCGCGGACGACGGATTCCTCGTCTCCTTCGCCGGCGTCGACCAGGAGCTCGGGGTTCGGGACGCGGACCCGCGGCATGCGGACCGTCACGTCGGGAACACGGACTTCGACTCTCGGAACCGTCACCACGATCGCGTGGCGCCCGGCCACGAGGGGCTTCGCCTCCGATTCCTTCGTCCCCGCCGCGAGCAGCGTGATGTTCCCGTTCAACGTGCTCGCCCGCACCGTCGCGCCGCCGCCGCCGACGACGGCGTGGTAGCGGCGGTCGGGCAGCACGACGCGCATGTGGCGCATGGCCCTCTCCGTTTGCCGGGTGGCATCGTGGATCTCGACCTCCACGTCCCGCAGCGACTCCTCGATCTCGCGGGCGAGCTCGCGCGTGTCGATGATCTGCTCGCCGTCGTCGCCGTCATTCACGACGACCACCCGGCGCGTGTGCGCGGTCGGGCGAGGTGGCCGGGGCTGATCCGGAGCCGCCGGCGGGACTTCCGCCGTCGCATCCTCCCGGTTTGCCGGCAGGGCGAAGGTGGAAGCGATCTCTCCGCCCATCGTGGAGGCGCTCCAGTCGAACTTCGCGTCTTTGGGAAGCGTGGCGCCGACGGCGCCGTTGACCGTCTGAAGCTCCCAGGATGCGCCGGCGGGCAGGGCAGCCGCCTCGGCCTCGACCCGGCCGTTGACCGTCTGCGCCTTGAGCGACCGGCGCGCGCCGGAGATCTGGACGTTGCCGTTGACGCTGTGCAGCTCGAGGTCCCCCTCCAGGTCGCGCACGCGAACCGTTCCGTTGACCGTCTGCAGGCTCGCCGCGGCGCCCTGCGGAACGATCAGCTCGTAGCGCGAGACGATTCGGCAGTCGCGACAGTTCAGGGCGTCGCGCCGATGGTCCTTCCCCCGTCGTCCGCCCTGGCCCGGCCACTGCGTCGCCAGACGGTATTCGTCGCCGTCGCGGGACTGCGCGATGCGCGTCTTGCCGAGAATCTCTTCGGCGCGGGCACGGGTGGAGGCCGTCACCGTCGTCGTGACGACGGCCGAGAAGGCCCGGCCCGGGCTCGCCAGGACGTCTCCGTTGACGTTGGACACGTGCACGGCGGCCCCGGCGGGGAGCGTCGCCTCGAACCGGTCGGTGCGGCTCGCGGTCGCGCCGCGCTCCTCGCCGGAAACGGCGGCGGCGAGCAGCAGCGCCACGCCCGCGGCGAGGAGAATCCGGAGCGCCCGCGTCTCGACACCGGCGGTGCGGGAGAGGAGAGGAGCGTCTTCGCCGGGCTTTCGGTTCATCGCTCGGAGAGACGCCCCGAGAGCGGCCGGGGTTTCGGACATCACGGCTAGAACTCCATCGTCTTCAAAGCGGATGCCGCCTTGGCGCGTACGAAGCCGTTCTCGGAGGGATCGACGGCCTTCTCGCGGAGAGACTGGATCGTCCGCGGGTCTGGCGACTCCTTGGCGGCGGCGGCCAGGGTCTCGATCGCGACGAGCCGGACCGCCGGGTTCCGGTCGTCGCGGAGGGCGTCGAGGAAGGCGGACCGGATCTCGGGAGTCATCGGCATGCCGGACAGCGCATCGGCCGCCTTCTTGCGCACGCCCGGATTGGCGTCCGTGCGCAGCGTGTTCGTCAGAGCCGCGACGATGTCCGGGGAGGCGGGAGTGACTCCGGCGCCGTAGTGCTGCTGGACGAGCTCGATCGCCCGCGATCTCTCGCCGGCGTTCTCCGCGCTGCGCGAGAGGACGTAGGCGAGCAGGCGCGCCACCTCGGGATCCGACGGCGAGCCCTCGACGGTGTGACGCGTCGTGACGTCGAAGCCGATGCCAATGCGGCCGCTTGCGCCCACGGACTGGTAGGAGAGGTTCGAGAGGCGGGCGTTGGAGCCCGGCCCGGGCATCGGGAAGGCCGCCGGAACCCCGGCTGCCGGGGCCGGCGCGGAGGGCGAAGGGACCCGGCGCGAAGCCGCGAGGTAGCCCGCGCCCGCCGCCAGCAGCACCGCCGCGGCTTGCGCCGCCCAGCGCAGCCGGAGCTTCGGCCGGAACTGCCGGACCCTCATGCGCAGCATCTCCTCCTCGAGAAGCTCGAGGCCTCGCCGCCGAAATTCCGGCGTCGCTTCCGGATCCGGGTCCTCTCCCAGAAACTCCCAGGCGCGCTCGGCCGCGTCGAGCTCCGCGCGGCAGGCGGCGCAGGCCGCCACGTGCGCCTCGAGCGCCCGGCCGGCCTCCGGCGTGAGCTGGCCCGTCAGCCGGTCGACCGCCCGTTCGCTCAGTTCGCGGCATTCCATGAGGCGTCTCCTTCGGAAAAGCGGGCCTTGAGCGTCTCGACGGCCCGAAAGATTCGTGTCTTGACGGCTCCGACCGAGATCCCGAGAACCCGGGCGATCTCGGCGTACGGCAGGCCGTGGTAGCGGGCGAGCACGAGGGCTTCGCGCTGCTCTTCGGACAGCTCGGCGAGCGCGCGCCGGACGGCCTCCCGCTTCTCCTTCTCGATCAGGACCCGCTCGACGCCGTCTCCCAGGGCCGCCGGCTCTGGAAGGGCGTCGATCGGCACGACCGGGGCGCGGCGCTCCTTGCGCCGGCGGTCGCGGCAGGCATTGGCGGCGATGGCGAAGAGCCAGGAAGCCACCTCCGCCCTCCCGTCGTATTGATGCGCCCGCGCGATCACTTTGACGAAAACCTCCTGGGTCACCTCTTCGGCCAGCCCACGGTCCGACAGCAGCCGGTCGGTGAACCGAAGCAGGGCCGGCGCGTAGCGCTCGAACAGCGCGGCCGCGCCCTCCGGATCGCCGCGGCGCACGCGCTCGAGAAGCGCGCGGTCTTCGGTCCGCCCCCCGGTTCCCGGTCCGCTCCCGATCGGCACGGCTAACCAGGGATACGCCCCCGGCGCGCAAAGGTTACGGGTCCCGAAAGGGCCTGTCGGCGGGCCATCCGCTATAGTCGCCTGCGGATGGACTCCCTCGCCTTCAAGGTCGTCGACTTCGCGATCCAGCTGGCCGTCATTCTCTTCTCGATCTCCTTCCACGAGTCGGCGCACGCCTGGTCCGCGCTCCGGTTCGGGGACACGACGGCGCGCGACCTGGGGCGCATCAGCCTGAACCCGATCCGCCACATCGACCCCTTCGGAAGCGTCCTGCTCCCGCTGATGATGTACTTCTTCTCGGGAGGGCGCATCATCTTCGGCGCGGCCAAGCCCACGCCGGTGGATCTGCGCAACACCCGCAACCCCCGCCTGGCCAACCTGGCGGTGTCGGCCGCGGGCCCCCTGTCGAACTTCCTGCTGGCCGGGGCGGGCCTGGCGATCCTGATCGCCCTGCGGACCTGGTCGCCGGAGGCGATCCGGAACCTGGCGCTGGCGCTGCAGGGCCAGAGCTTCGCGCCGGGCGCTCTGGCCCCGATCGCCTACGTCTTCTTTCAGTTCTCGCTGATCAACGTCGCGCTCGGCGTCTTCAACCTCATTCCGGTTCCGCCGCTCGACGGCAGCGGCGTCCTCGCTTCCGTGATCGGCCCGCCGGCGATCCGGCTCTTCCGCGTCATCGCGCCGTTCGGCTTCCTCATCCTCATCCTGCTTCTTTCCACGCGCCTGTTGAACGCGATCATCCTGCCCTTCTATCTCTTCGTCTACCGGGCCGTCGGTTTCCGGGTATGAGCCGCCGGCGCGCGATTCGCGCATGAACGACGAGCGCGCGGAGAGCGCCCTTCCGCCGGTCCGGATCCAGGCCTTCTCCGGGCCGCTCGACCTGCTGCTGCACCTGATCCGCGTCAACGAGGTGTCGATCACCGACATCCCCGTCGCGGAGATCACGGAGCAATACACCCTCTATCTCGACGCCATGAGAGAGCTCGACCTGGACGTCGCCTCGGAGTACGTGGCGCTGGCGGCGGAGCTGATCTACATCAAGTCGAAGATGCTCCTGCCGCGCCCGCCGGGGGCGGAAGCGGAGGATCCGCGCCGGGAGCTCGCGTTGCGGCTGCAGGAGTACGAGCGGTTCAAGGCGGCGGCCGAGAACCTCCACGAGATCGACACGCTTCGAGCCGGCCTCTGGCCGCGGGCCGAGACGGTCGTTCCAAAGTCGCCCGAGGGAGAGACCCTGGAGGTCTCGCTTTTCGACCTGATCGACGTGTTTCGCAAGGTCACGGAGCGCTACCGCCTGGCCCATCCGCCGGCGCTCGAGGTCCGCCACCTGCGCTTTTCCGTCGCGGACAAGATGCGCGAGCTGGTCGAGCGGCTGGACCGGGCCGGCACGCTGCCGCTTCTCGAGCTGCTGGGAGAGATGCGTTATCGGGCGGAGGCGGTCACGGCGTTCCTGGCCACCCTGGAGCTCATCCGGCTCGGCGTCGTGACGGCCTTCCAGCCGGCGGCCTTCGCCGAGATCCACGTGTCGCGGACCGACAAGCCGTTTTCGGCCGAGGACGTGCGGGACGCCTACCGGTGAGACGGTAGACTTGCCCTCATGAGCGAAGCATCGACGACCGAGACGGAGACTTCGCCGGCGCGCCCGAGGGAGACCAATCCCCAGAGGATCGTGCCGGCCCTCGAGGCCTTGCTCTTTTCGTGCTCGAGGCCCGTGAAGAAGAAGGACCTGGCCGACGTCCTGGAGGCGACGCCGGAAGCGGTGGAGGGCGCGCTCTCCCGGATCGCGGCCGGCGCGGATCGCGCCGAGCGAGGGATTCGCCTGGAGCAGGTCGCCGGCGGCTGGCGCCTGGTCACGCGGCCCGAGTTCGACGCCCTGTTGCGCAAGTTCCACGAGGTCTCCGAGCGCAGCCGGCTGTCGCTCGCGGCCCTCGAGACGCTCGCCATCATCGCCTATCGCCAGCCGATCACGCTTCCGGAGATCCAGGAGATCCGCGGCGTGAACTCCGCGAGCGTGCTCAACACGCTCTTCGAGAAGAAACTGATCACGACCGCCGGCCGCAAATCCGTCGTGGGATCCCCGTTTCTCTATCGCACGACGCCGGACTTCCTGGTTCGCTTCGGCCTCAAGGACGTCGAGGACCTTCCCCGGCCCGAGGAGCTGGCCGAGGATCTGGCCGCGACGGTGGGAGAGGCCTCCGCCGAGCCGATGCCCGAAGCGGCCGTGGCGCCGCCCTCGGAGGAAGACGAAGGAGGCGAAGAGGACGAGGACGGCGATGAGGGCGACCAGCCGTAGCGCGTCGGGCCCCGTCCGCTTGCAGAAGATCCTTTCGGAAGCGGGCCTCGCTTCGCGGCGAGAAGCGGAAGAGTGGATTCGGGAGGGCCGCGTGCGCGTCAACGGGGAGATCGCGCGGCTGGGGTCGCGCGCGGACCCGCAACGGGACGCGATCCGGGTGGACGGCCGGAGGGTTCGGCTCGTTGCCGGAGCGAGGACCTACCTTCTTCTGAACAAGCCCCGCGGCTACGTCACCACGCTCTCGGATCCCTCGCGGCGCGACACGGTGATCGACCTGTTGCCCGCCGGCCTGCGCCGGGGCGTCAAGCCGGTCGGGCGGCTCGACGTGCAGACCGAGGGCCTGCTCCTGCTGACCGACGACGGGGATCTCGCGGCGCGCGTCGCCCACCCCCGATTCGGCTGCGGCAAGGAGTACCGGGTCAAGGTCTCCGGCGTGCCGCGGGAGGCGCATCTCGAGAGGCTGCGCGCCGGCGTCGTTCTGGACGGCGCGCGCACGCGCCCCTGCCGGATCGACCGCCTTTCGACCACGGCCGCCCGCGGGGAAGGCAACAGCTGGCTTCGGGTGACGCTCTACGAGGGGCGCAGCCGGCAGATCCGGCGCATGTTCGAGTCGATCGGACATCCCGTCTCCAAGCTCAAGCGCACGGCCATTGGCCCGATCCGCGACGACCGCCTGCCGACGGGCGGCTGCCGCCGGCTGACGGGCGGCGAGGTGGAGGCCCTGCGGCGGAGCCTCGACCGGGAGAGCGAGCGGCAGAAGGGGAGGCCAACGGAGCCGCGCCGTTGAGCGCGCCCCTCATCGTCGCGATCGACGGCCCCTCGGGCGCGGGAAAGTCGACCGTCGCGCGGGAGCTCGCCCGGCGGCTCGGCGTCCCGTATATCGACACCGGCGCGATGTACCGTGCCGTGGGCCTCGCGGCGAGAGAGGCCGGCATTCGGCTGCCCGTGACCGATCCCGGGCGGGTCGTAGCCCTGGCCGAGGCGGGCCGAATCGACCTGGAGCCCCGGGAGGAAGGTCCACGCGTTCGGTGGAACGGGAGGGACGTCTCCGAAGCGATCCGCGAGCCCGAGATCTCGCTCTACGCCTCGGCGGTTTCGGCGATCTCCGGGGTCCGCCGGCGGCTGGTGGCCGAGCAGCAGCGGCTGGGCCGGGAGCGGGGCGGCGTCCTGGAGGGGCGGGACATCGGCACCCGGGTCTTTCCCGAGACGCCGCACAAGTTCTTCCTGACCGCGTCGCCGGCCGTCCGGGCCGAGCGGAGAATGCGTGAGCTGGCCGCCCGGGGTGACCGCCGCCCCTATGCCGAGGTGCTGGAGGAGATGAATCGGCGAGACCGCGACGACAGCACCCGGGCCGATTCCCCTCTGACCCTGGACGACCGCTACACGGTCGTCGACTCGACGGGCAAGGAGGTCCTCGAGGTGGTCTCCGAGATCGAAGCCCGGGTCCGGCCGGAGGGGAAGTTGACTCGGCCTCGGCCCGCAACATAGAGTATATTTTTGCGGTTCAAATACTTATGAGAGGGGATCCCTTTTTCCGATGACGGCGAAGAATCACGAAGGAGGACGAGAAGAAAAGCCGATGGAGACCGAACAGGAGCTTTCGCCCCAGGAATACGAGCACCTTCTGACTCAGACGTTTCGCAATCTTCAGGAGGGACAGATCATCCGGGGGCGCGTCATCGGCATCACACCCTCCGAAGTGATCGTCGACATCGGGTACAAGTCGGAGGGGATCATCTCGGTCTCCGAGTTCACCGACTTCTCGGGGAATCTGACCGTCAAGGAAGGCGACGCGGTGGACGTCCTTCTCGAGCGCACGGAGGACCAGAACGGCTACGTCGTCCTCTCCAAGGACAAGGCCGAGAAGATGAAGGTCTGGGACGAGGTCGAGAAGTCCTACCGATCGGGCTCGACCGTTCGAGGCCGCGTCATCGACCGGATCAAGGGCGGCCTCGCCGTGGACATCGGCGTCAAGGCCTTTCTGCCCGGCTCTCTGGTGGACGTCAAGCCGGTCAAGAACCTGGAGTCCCTGCGGGGAAAGGACTTCGACTTCAAGGTCATTTCGGTCGACAAGAAGCGCGGCAACATCGTCCTCTCGCGCAAGGCCGTGGTCGAGGTGGAGCAGGAGGCGAAGAAGAAGGAGACGCTGCAGCTGCTCGAGGAGGGCCGCGTCCTGCGCGGGACCGTCAAGAATCTGACCGACTACGGCGCGTTTGTGGACCTGGGAGGCCTCGACGGGCTCCTGCACGTCACGGACATGTCGTGGGGGCGCGTGAACCACCCCTCCGACCTGGTCAAGGTCGGCGACGAGATCGACGTGGTCGTCCTCAAGTTCGATCGCGAGACCGAGCGCGTCTCGCTCGGGACCAAACAGCTGACCGAAGATCCCTGGAGTCACGTGCCGGAGAAGTACCCGGCAGGGTCCCGGGTCACCGGGCGCGTCACCAACGTCACCGACTACGGAGCCTTCGTCGAGCTCGAGGAGGGCGTCGAGGGGCTGGTGCACGTTTCCGAGATGTCGTGGTCGAAGAAGGTCAAGAACCCCTCCAAGGTGGTTTCCCCGGGCGACACCGTCGAGGCGGTCGTCTCCGACGTCAACCGGGAGGCGCGCCGGATATCGCTGTCCCTGAAAGACACCCTGCCCGATCCCTGGGAGGGCGTCCTGCAGAGATACGCCGTCGGCAGCCGCGTCTCGGGCAAGGTCCGCAACCTCACGGACTTCGGCGCATTCGTCGAGATCGAGGAGGGCATCGACGGGCTCGTGCACGTTTCCGATATGTCGTGGACCAAGCGGGTCAAGCACCCGTCCGAGGTCCTGAAGAAGGGAGACGACGTCGAGGCGATCATCACGTCGATCGACCAGGAGAACCGGCGCATTTCCCTTTCGATCAAGGAATTCCAGCCCAACGACTGGCAGACCTTCCGCGAGCGGCATCAGGTCGGCGACGTGGTCGAGGGCACGGTGACCCGCGTGGCCGATTTCGGAGTGTTCATCCAGATCGAGGGGCTCGTCGAGGGCCTCATGCACGTCTCGGAGACCCCGATCCCGCGCGGAGCGAAGCTCGTGGACCACTACCACGAGGGCGACCGGGTCCGGGCGCGCATTCTGCGGATCGAGGACGCGGAGATGAAGGTCGGATTGTCCGGCGTCCACGTCGAGGAGGCTCCGGCCGCAGTCCCGGCCCCCGAGGAGTCCCCGGCCGCGGCCGAAACGGCCGCCGCCGGGCCCGAATCGGCGCCCGAGCCGGCCCCGGCGAAGAAGAAGCGCTCCCGCAAGAAGGCGGACGACTCTCCCACGGAGGCGTAGGCGGCGTGGCCGGGCTCGAGCGCCCGAACGGCCCTTTCGAGCGAGGAGGGATATGACGAAAGCGGAACTGATCGAGCGCGTGGCCGTGGCGACCGATGTCACGAAGAAGCAGGCGGAGGCCATCGTCGACACGGTCTTCGACGCAATCGTCCACTCCCTGAAAGACGGCCAGAAGATCGAGCTTCGCGGCTTCGGCTCCTTCCGTCTCCGCGAAAGGGGGGCAAGGATGGGGCGCAACCCGAAGACCGGCGTGAAGGTGGCGGTTCCCGCCAAGAAGATCCCCTACTTCAAGCCGGGGAAGGAACTCAAGGAACTGATCAACCGCTAGCCGGCCGGCCGATGCCCGAAGTCCTGTTCGCGCCGTGGCGGTACGAGTACCTGGTGTCGGATAAGTCGAAAACGTGCATTCTCTGCGATGCGGCGGCTTCGAGAGATGACGAGGACTCGCTGATCGTCCATCGGGGCCGATCGGTCTTCGTTCTGTTGAACAAGTATCCCTACACCAACGGCCACGTCATGGTCGCTCCCTACGGCCACGACGCGTGGATGTCGCAGTCGAGCGCCGGGACGCTCGACGAGCTCGTCCGCACCGTCGCGCGGGCCGAGCGCATTCTCGTCGCGACCTTCCGCGCCGACGGCCTGAACGTCGGCGTCAACTTCGGCTCCGCGGCCGGCGCCGGAGTAACCGGCCATTACCACGTCCACGTCGTGCCCCGGTGGAAAGGAGACACCAACTTCATGACTGTCACCGCCGACGTCCGAATCGTTCCCGAGGACCTGCACGAGACCCGCCGCCGGCTCGCGTCCCGGTTCGCGGAGGCCGGCGCTTGAGTGCGGCGACCCCCGCGGCGTCTCGCCATCCGGCGGCGGCGGCGGCGATCGCCTGGTTGTTTCCGGGACTCGGGCACTTCTACCTCGGGCGCCGGAAGACCGCCGTTCTATTCGCCGTGATCGTGACGGCCTGCTTCGCGCTCGGGCTCTCCTTCGAAGGGCGGCTGTACTCGATCGAAGGCGGCCAGCCGCTGACGATCCTCGCGACGTTCGCCGTCTACGGCGCGGGCCTCCTGAACCTGGCCGCGCGCACGTTTTCCAGCAACCCCGGAGGAGCCGTTCTCGCCCCAACCTACGAATACGGCTGCGCGTATCTGCTCACGGCCGGCCTGATGAACCTGCTGCTCATGCTCGACGCCTGGGACATCGCCTCGGGGAGGAAGAAGTGATCGCCGCGCTGCTGCCGACCGACCACTTCCTGATCATGACGGTCTATGCGCTGCTGGTCTCCGGATTCTTCGCCCTCCTGTGGCGCGAGGAGTCGAGCGAGCGGTGGCGCCTGTTCGGTTTGATCTTCGCCTCGCTCGTCGTGGGAGGGCTCGCCGTGGCCTGGCTGATGTATCCCTTCCCGTCGTGACCGGAGAGCCGTGACCGGCGATTCGGGAGCGGGACCCGGCGATCCGGCGCTCTTTCTTCCTGGCTGATGTGCGGCATCGCCGGATGGATCGACGCGGACGGGATCGATCCCGATCGGTTCGACCGCGCGGTCGAGGCCCTGGCGCGCCGCGGGCCCGACGGCCGGGGCTGCTGGATCGGCCGCGGCCGCCGCGTCGCGCTCGGCCACCGCCGCCTCGCGATTCTGGACACGACCGTCCGCGGGGAAGAGCCGTCCGTCGCGCCCGACGGCCTCTCGGCCTTCGTCCACAACGGAGAGATCTACAACTTCCGCGCCCTGCGGCGGGAACTGGAGTCCGAAGGCGAGCGGTTCGTCTCCGAGAGCGATGGCGAGGTCGCGCACCGGCTGCTGCGGCGCGAGGGGGCGGCGGGGCTGGTCCGGCTGGAGGGGATGTTCGCGCTCGCCTGCTGGGAGGAGAGCACGGGGCGCCTCCTCCTCGCTCGGGACCGCATCGGGATCAAGCCGCTCTATTACGCCCTCCTGCCGCGCGGACTCGCCTTCGCCTCGCAGCCGAGCGCGTTGCTCGCCCTGCCGCATCTGGCCGCGCGGCTCGATCCGGAGGCCCTCTCCGACTTCCTGGCGTACGGGTACGTTCCCTTCGACCGCTGCCTCTTCGCCGGCATCCGCAAGCTTCCGGCGGCCCATCGGCTCGTCTACGAAGCGGGCAGCGGCTCGATCGAGCTCGCCCCCTTCTGGCGTTTGGAACGGCGTCCGGTGAGCGACGATCCCGAAGAGCTGCGCGAGCGCCTCGACCGGGCGATCACCACGCACCTGGTCTCCGACGTGGCGGTCGGAGCCTTCCTGTCCGGGGGCCTCGATTCGACCCTGGTGGTCGCGCGCGCCGCCAGAGCGCAGCCGCTGCCCACCTTCACCGTGGCCTACCGCGACGGCGACCTGGACGATCTGCGGTACGCGAGGCTCGCCGCGGAAGCCCTGGGAACGCCTCACCGGGAAGAGCTTCTTGAGCTTAGCGGTCTGGCCCCGGCGCTCGACCGAGCCTCCCGCGTCTTCGACGAGCCGCTGTACGACTCGCGGTCCCTCGCGATGCTCGAGCTTTCGAAGCTCGCCCGGGCGTCGGTCAAGGTCGCCCTCTCCGGCGACGGAGGCGACGAGGTCTTCGGGGGATATGGCTGGCACGAGTCGGCGCTCAAGTACGATCGGCTGCGGCGCCGCCTGCGGCTCGTTTCTCCCTTGCTCGACGCCGCCCAGAGGTTTCTCGTCCGCCCGCTCGCGCGGACCTCCTGGGGCCGGCGGGCTTCGGGCGCCGACCGCGTGCTCGGGTCGCGGTTCGTGGACCGCTATTTCCCGATTCGTGGATTCTTCGGGGCCGACGAGCAGCGGCTCCTGCTCGGGCAGGCTCCGCAGGACGCGGCCTGGCTCTTTCGGCGCTTCGACCGGCCCGAGCTTCCGCCGGCGCACCGGCTTCTGTACCTCGACCTGCACACCTACCTGCCGGACAACGGCCTGGCGCTGGTGGATCGCTCGACGATGGCCGTGGGCCTCGAGGCGCGCGTTCCGCTGCTCGACCGGCAGCTGGTCGAGTACGCCTTCTCTCTGCCCCCCGAGCGGCTCGTCCGGCCCGGCGCCACCAAGGTCGCCTTTCGCGAGGCGGTCGAACCCTGGGTTCCCGACGCGATCCGGCGTCGGCCGAAGAAGGGGTTCTCGCCTCCGTTCAAGCGCTGGGTCACCGGCGAGGGCCGACCGATCGCGTTCGGGATCCTGGAGAGCGGCGATCTCGCCGCCGACGGCGTTCTCCGCGTCCAGAATCTGCGGCCGCTGCTCGACTCGAGCGCCCAGCGCCGCCACAACAAGCTCTGGCTGCTGCTGACTCTCGAAGCCTGGTACCGCCGCTGGATACGCGGGCGGCGCGACGCCGACGGGGAGGATGTCGCCGCGGCGGGGCCCGGAGCCTCCCCGGGCGCCTCGCTGGCGACGGGAAACCCCGCCGGAGTTGCATTACTCTGAAGTCCTTGAATCTGCTCATCTCGGCCGGCGAAGCCTCGGGGGACCTCCACGGCGCCCGGCTCCTTCGGGCGCTCTCCGACCGGCGCCCGGGGCTCTCGGCGTTCGG
Source organism: Acidobacteriota bacterium (assembly GCA_050257975.1). Lineage (GTDB taxonomy): Bacteria > Acidobacteriota > Thermoanaerobaculia > UBA5066 > Gp7-AA6 > DATBFU01. The sequence goes on along the minus strand of JBLMXY010000092.1, from coordinate 35,610 downwards.
AATGGGGGGACCGCGGCTGGCGGCGGCAGGCCTCGAGAGGATCGCGCGCTCCGAGGACCTGTCCGTCATGGGCTTCTCGGAGGTCTTCGCCCGCCTGCCGGCCGTCTTGCGGGCGCTTTCGACGCTTCGCCGCGCGGCGGCCCGGCGTCCCGACGCGGCCGTGCTGATCGACTTTCCCGACTTTCACGCCGCGCTGTCGCGCTCGCTGTGGAAGGAGGGGATTCCGCTGATCTACTACGTCAGCCCGCAGGTCTGGGCGTGGCGGCCCGGCCGGGCCGTCGGGATCGCGCGACGCGCCCGGCGGATTCTGACGCTCTTTTCCTTCGAGACGGAGATCTACCGGCGTCACGGGGGCGACGCGGTCTGGACGGGCCATCCGATCGTGGACGACGTCGCCGAGGGCCTGGCCGGGCCATCGCCCTTTCCCGAGAAGACGCGCCCTCGCCTCGCGCTTCTGCCCGGCAGCCGCCGCTCCGAGGTCCGGCGTCACTGGCCCGCAATGCGGGATGCGGCGGCGCGACTCGCCCGCGACCGCGGCCTCGAGCCGTTCGTGATCCGGTCGCCCGGCCTTTCCGACGAGCTCTATCCCGGCGCCCGGGAGGCGGGCGTGCGCCCGGTCGCCTCGGGCTCGCACGCGCTGATCGCCTCGGCGGACCTCGCCTTGGTTGCCTCCGGGACGGCCACGCTCGAGACCGCTCTGTGCGGAACCCCGATGATCGTGGTCTACCGGGCGTCCCGGACGAGCTTCGCGATCGGGAAGAGGCTCGTCCGGGTGCCGTGGATCTCCCTGGTCAACATCGTGGCGGGGGAGCCGGTGGTGCCGGAGCTGCTCCAGGACGAGCTCACGCCCGAGCGTCTCGAGGGGGAGGCCCTGGCGCTGCTCGACGCGCCGGAGCGGCGCGATCGGATGAAGCGAGACCTCGAGCGCGTCGCGCGGCAGCTCGGCCCGCCCGGCGCGAGCGGTCGAGCCGCCGAGGCCGTGCTCGGCGCGATCGAAGGAGACGTGGGCAGCCCGGCCCGCGCCGCGACCCGATGAACGACGCCGCGAAGGCGACGACGGCAGGCAGCCCCCCCGCGCGGGCCGGGGCGCCGCTTTCCCGGCTTCTCGGCTACTTCGTTCGGTACCGGGGGCGGGCCCTTCTCGCGTTGTTCGCGATGGCGATCGTCTCGATCGCGACCGTCGTCCTGCTCTTCCTGCTCAACAAGGTCATCGACGACACCCTGGGCGCCGGCTCCGCGGCGTCGCTCGCGGGATTGAAGGCCGACGCGGGGCGCCGCGTCGCCCCGCTGCTGCGGTGGCTGGAAACCGGCTACGGCCGCGCGATCGCGGCGGCGGCCGGCGCGGGGGTCTCCGAGCGCTTCGCCGCGCCGCTTCTGCTCCTGGCGGCGCTCGTCCTCAAGAACGTTCTCTCCTATTTCTCGGAATTCGAGCTGAATGGAATCGGGCTCGGAATGGTGCGGGACCTTCGCCGCGACGCCTACGAGAAGCTGATCCACCAGTCGAGCCGCTACTACTCGCGGGCCTCGACCGGAGAGCTGATGAGCCGCCTGCTGACCGACGTCGAGCAGATCCAGTTCGCCTTCGGCAGCCAGCTGGCCGACTTCGCCCAGGGCGCGCTCTCGATCGTGTTCGTCCTCTTCTACGCCTTTTCCCTGAACGCCCGCCTCGCGTTCGTCGTCTTCATCGTGGCCCCGGTCGTGCTCCTTTCGATCCTCGAGAATGCCCGCCGCCTGCGCAGGACGGCGACCTCCTCGCGCGAGCGCATGGGGGAGATGTCCTCGCTTCTGTCCGAGACGCTGCGGGCAAACCGGGTCATCAAGACGTACGGGATGGAGGGCTACGAGGCGCGGCGGTTCCGCACGGCCAACGAGCGGTATTTTCGAATCAGCCTGCGGGCCGTGCGCCTCCAGGCCATCAACTCGCCGCTGATGGAGGTTCTGGCGGGCCTGGGTCTCGCCGCGATCTTCACCTACGCGGCCGGACAGATCCGGGCGGGAGCCATGACGGTCGGCGCGCTGATCTCCTTCCTGGCCGCGATCCTGATGATGTACAAGCCGCTCAAGGACGTGACCCGGACGAACCTCGCCTTGCAGCTGGCCCTCTCCTCGGCTGCGCGCATCTTCGAGTTGATCGACGACGTCAACGAGATCGTCGAGCGGCCGGGCGCGCGGGAGCTGCCGCCCTTCCATTCGGCGATCCGCTACGAGGGCGTTTGCTTCGGGTACGGGCAGGACCCGGTGCTGCGCGAGGTGGACCTGGAGATCCGGCCGGGCGAGACCGTCGCGATCGTCGGGCCGTCGGGCGCCGGCAAGACGACGCTGGTCAACCTGCTGCCGCGCCTGTACGACCCGACCGGCGGGCGCGTCACCTTCGACGGAATAGACCTGCGGGACGCGACCCTCGTCTCCCTGCGCCGGCAGATCAGCCTCGTGACGCAGGAGACCATCCTCTTCGACTCGACCGCCCGCGAGAACATCGCCTATGGAGAGCCGGAGGCGCCGGACGAGCGCGTCCGCGCCGCCGCCCGCGCCGCCTGCGCCGATGGCTTCCTCGAGCGCCTTCCGCGGGGCTACGACACCCGGGTGGGAGAGGGGGCGGCCCGCCTGTCCGGGGGCCAGAAACAGCGGCTGGCGATCGCGCGCGCCCTCTACAAGGACGCGCCCATCCTCATCCTGGACGAGGCCACGTCGCAGCTCGATCTGGAATCCGAAGCGCTCGTGGCCCGCGCGGTCGCCAACCTCATGGCCGGGCGGACGACGCTCGTGATCGCCCACCGCCTCTCGACGGTCCGCCGGGCCGATCGGATCGTGGTCCTGGAGGAGGGAAGGATCGTCGAGAGCGGGACGCACGCCGAGCTCTTGACTCACAACGGCCTCTACCGCAGGCTGCACGACATGCAATTCTTCTCCGAGACGGACGCTTCCGCCGTGCCCGTCCCCGCCGGCGCTCCGTGACGGTGCGGAGCATGACGGGATTCGGGCGGGCGAGCGGCCCGCTCGGCCCGGAGTGGTCGGCGGACCTGTCGGCCCGCAGCGTCAACCACCGGTTCCTCGATCTGACCGTCCGCCTGCGCGATTCCGAGGCGTCGCTCGAGCCGCCGCTGCGGCAGGTCTTCGCGCGGCTTCTGGCGCGCGGAAAGGTCGAGGTGACCCTGCGTCTGACCCGGGTCGGCCCGGGAGGGCCGCAGATCGTGATCGACGAGAGGCTGGTCGAGTCGCTGCTTGCCCGCCTCGCGGAGCTCTCGCGCCGGTACCCGATCAAGGCGGAGCTCGAGGCGCGGGATCTCCTGGCCCTTCCTCAGGCGGTCTCGGTCGAGGCGCCCTCGGACGATTTCACACAGGGCGAGATCGCGGCCCTGGAGACCCTGGCCGAGCGCGTCGCTTCGGCGGTCGTGGCGATGCGGGAGACCGAGGGCCGGCGCATCGCCGAGGAGCTGTCCGGGCGGATCGCGCTGCTCGAGAAGAAGCGCGAAGGGCTCTCGGGCCGGCGCGACGAGATCGTCCGGTCGATCGCGGAGACGCTCCGCGACCGGATGCGCGCCCTCTTCCCGCAGCTGCCGCTGGACTCCGGGCGCCTCGAGCAGGAGGCCGCGCTCGCCGCCGAGCGGTCCGACGTCGCCGAGGAGCTCTCCCGCCTCGCCGGCCATCTCTCGCAATTCCGGGAGCTGCTCGAGAGCGGCTCCGGCCCCGTCGGGAAGAAGCTCGACTTCCTCTCGCAGGAAATCCTGCGCGAGATCAACACCCTGGGGTCGAAGGCGCGCGACCTGCAGCTGACCCGCGAGGTCCTCGACATGAAGGCGGAGACCGAGAAGATCCGCGAGCAGGTCCAGAACCTCGAATGACGGCGGCGCGCGGCGATCTCTTCATCGTCTCGTCTCCGTCGGGCGGCGGAAAGACGACCCTCATCCGGCGGCTCCTGGCGGACCCGCCCGGCCCGCCCCTGCATTTCTCCGTTTCCCACACCACCCGAGCCATGCGGGCAGGGGAGCAGAACGGCCGCGAGTACCACTTCGTGACGGTCGAGGAGTTCCAGCGCATGGCGCAGCGCGACGAGTTCCTCGAGCACAACGAGGTCCACGACAACATCTACGGCACCTCGAAGGCCGAAGTGCTTCCGAGGCTCGCGGCCGGCGAGGACGTCGTGCTCGACATCGACGTCCAGGGGGCGCGCGACATCCGCCGCGTCCAGCCGGAGGCGGTCGCCATCTTCATCGTCCCCTCCTCGCCGGCGGAGCTGGAACGGCGGCTGACGACGCGGGGCCTGGACGGCCCCGAGGCGATCCGCAAGCGCCTGATCAACGCCGCCCGCGAGATCCAGGAAGCCTCGGGTTTCCAGTATGTTATCGTCAACGACGACCTGGAACGGGCCACTCTTGAGCTACAATCGATCGTTCGGGCGCGCAGGCTGACGCCGGCTCGCCAGGCGGATCGCCTGGAGAGGGTCCGCAGGGAATTTCGATAAGACGAGGGAGATCGAATGATTCAGAAGATTCCGGACGGGGTGGACAGCAAATTTCGCCTCGTGCTGCTGGTCGCGCGGCGCGCGGAGCAGCTCATGCGGGGAGCCCGCCCCAAGCTCGAGGCCGACCGGCCGCTGAAGCCGACGCGCCTGGCCGCGATCGAGTTCGAGGAGAATCGCGTGCGCTGGGACTACGGCGAGGAAGGCGGGGTCCTCGAGCCCGCGGGCGAGGCCGAGGCGCCGGAAGGCTCGGTCGCCGAGGAAGAGCCCGCTCTGTCCGAGTAGCGGCGCCTTCTCCCGGGCCCATTCATGTCGCGCCCGCGCCGGGTCGTTCTCGGTGTCAGCGGCGGAATCGCCGCCTACAAGGCGGCGGAAGTCGCGCGCGGCCTGGTCAAGCGCGGCGCCGAGGTTCAGGTCGCGATGACCCGAGGCGCGCGGGAGTTCGTCTCGCCGCTGACTTTCGCGGTGCTTTCCGGGCGGCCCGTCCAGACGGAGGTCTGGGGCGGCGCGGACGGCGCCGCCGTGGATCACGTCGCGCTCGCCGACTGGGCCGACCTGCTGCTGGTGGCTCCGGCCACGGCCCACACGCTCGCCAAGTTCGCAAACGGCCTGGCGGACGACTTCCTGTCGACCTACTTTCTCGCGCACCGCGGCCCCGTGCTGATCGCCCCGGCCATGGAGTCGAGCATGTGGGGGCACCCCGCCGTATCCCGAAACGTCGCGGCTCTGTGCGCCCGGGGAGCGCGCCTGGTCGGGCCCGAGAGCGGTCCGCTCGCCTCGGGCCACGAGGGTGTGGGCAGGATGGCCGAGCCCGAGACGATCCTCGAGCAAGCCCTGCGGCTGGCCGAGGGGCGCCGGGATCTGGAAGGAATGCGCCTGCTCGTGAGCGCCGGACCCACGCGCGAGCGGATCGATCCGATCCGCTTCGTCTCGAACCGCTCGAGCGGGCGCATGGGCTACGCCCTGGCCGAGGCCGCGCGGGACCGGGGCGGGCGCGTGACGTTGCTCTCGGGGCCCACCGAGCTGCCCGCGCCGGAAGGCGTGCGCGCGCTCTTCTTCGAGACCGCCGACGAGCTCCACGCCCTCCTGCTGACGGAGTTTCCGGAATGCGACGGCTTGATCATGGCGGCCGCCGTCGCCGACTTCATCCCGGAGGAGAGCCCGACGCGCCTCCACCGCGAGCAGGGAGGCCGGACTCTGAACCTCGCTCCGGGGCGCGACCTGCTCGCGAGCCTGAAGGGGCTGCGTCGCGGCCAGACGGTCGTGGCCTTCGCGGCGGAGACCGGGGACCTCGAGGCTCGCGCGCGCCGGAAAATGGAAGAGAAGGCCGCCGACCTGATCGTGGTCAACGACGTCAGCCGATCCGACATCGGGTTCGAGTCGGAAGACAACGAGGTTCTCATCCTCTCCCGTGGCGGCGGGCGCCACACCGTCGCCCGCGCGCCCAAGCGCGAGGTCGCCGACCGGATCTGGGACGCCTTCCTCGCGGCGCGGGCTGCCGCCTCCCAAACTTCCACGCCGCGCGCGTAGGCTCGTCGTAGACTGGCGGGGATGCCGGACGAAGGCTCTCCCCGGGCGGAGCTCGAATACTTCCGCGATCTCGGCGTCCTGGAGCTCTACCTCGAACGACCGGCCGTGTCCGCGCCGTCCGCGGTCCCCGGCTCGATGCGCGATTTGCCCGCGCTCCAGAAATTCCTGGAGGGATGCCCGCGCTGCAAGCTCTCGAAGACGCGCACCCACATCGTCTTCGGCCAGGGAAACCCGAAGGCGGACCTCCTGTTCGTGGGCGAGGCGCCGGGACGCGAAGAGGACGAGCAGGGACTCGCGTTCGTCGGGCGGGCGGGGCAGCTCCTGACGAAGATCATCGAGGCGATGGGCAAGAAGAGGGAGGACGTCTGGATCTGCAACGTGCTCAAGTGCCGTCCCCCCAACAATCGCAATCCGGAAGCGGACGAGGTCTCCTCCTGCATGCCCTTCCTCGAGGAGCAGATCCGGCTGATCTCGCCGCGCGTGATCGTGACCCTGGGCACCTTCGCGGCGCAGGCCGTTCTCGGCACCGACGAACCGATCGGCCGGCTGCGCGGGCGCTGGCAGAGCGCGCGGGGGGTGCGGGTCATGCCGACCTTCCATCCCGCCTTCCTGCTCCGCTCGCCCGAGCGCAAGAAGGACGTGTGGGAAGACATGAAGAAGGTCCGGGACCATCTGGCGGGCCATTGATCCCGCGCCGCTTCCGGAGCGGGAGCCTCGCGCGAGGGATCGCGAAAAGCGAAGGGGCGGCCCGACGGCCGCCCCTCGCGATCCGGGCTCGGCGAACCTACTTGCCGGGGATGACGCTGAAGATCGGGAAGTGGCTCGCGGCCCCCATGAAGAAGAGCATCGGGACGGAGAGCCAGGCGTTCGTGCGGGAGGCGAGAAACGCCCGCCGCGCCCATGCCGGCTGATCCGCCGGCGCGGCGGCGCCCGTGTCCACGGTCGCCCTGGTCGCCGCGAGGATCTTCTTCTGAAGGGGCCAGATGATCATCCACACGTTCAGGAACATGATCGTGCCCATTCCGCCGCCGATCAGGATGGAGAGCGCGCGGGAGCTCGAGCCCCAGTTCCGGCAGACCGAGGCCAGGATCCAGCCGACGACGATCACGACCACGGCGATCACGACGGCGAGCGCCCGGCCGTCCTGGAGCGGCCCGCCCTTGACCGACATGCGGTAGAGGCCCGCGAGGACCACGAAGGCGATCCCCCAGCCCACGATGAAGATGAGAAGGGGCTTATGGCCCGAGGGCTCGGTCCCGATGATCAGGATCCAGTAGGTGAAACCCGTCACCCACGTCCAGACGGCGCCCCAGCGGAACCACCAGAGCGCCTTGGGCTGCAGATTCAGGTTGACCTTCCCCTTGACCGCCGCGTCGAGCTCCTTCTGAACCTTGACGTTGACCAGGTTGAAGAAATAGAGCATGCCGACCCAGGTAATTCCGGCCAGGAAATGGAACCAGCGGAGCAGGAACTGAAAGTTGGTCGGGAAGTCCTGTGGCCAGCTCAACATCCGTCCTCCCTCCTCGTGGGCGGAGCGCCCCGGCGCCGCCGCGAAAAAAAACGGGGAACGAATCGCGTCATTCTTTCACTTGAGCGGGCCGAGCAAAGCCTCCGGCGTCATGGCTTCCTCGAGGTCCTCCTCGGTGACGAGCTTCTTCTCGAGAAGCACCGCGCGCACGCGCACGCCCCGCGCCACCGCCTCCTTGAAGACCTCCGCCGCCTTCGCGTAGCCGATCTTGGGCGTCAGCGCCGTGACGACCGACGGGGACTCTTCGAGGTAGTGGCGGCACTTCTCGGGGTTCGCCCGGATGCCGTCGACGCAACGCGTCCGCACGATCGGCAGGAAGGCGCGCAGGAGCTGCGGGCCCCGCGTCAGGTTGTAGGCGAGCAGCGGCATCATGACGTTCAGGTCCAGCTGACCCGCGCCGACCGCGAGCTGGTTCGCCGTGTCGAACCCGACGAGCTGGAAGCAGAGCATGTTCAAGCACTCGAGCAGCGACGGGTTGACCTTTCCCGGCATGATCGAGGAGCCCGGCTGGACCGCGGGCAGACGGATCTCGTCCAGTCCCGTGGCGGGGCCCGAGGCCAGCAGGCGCAGGTCGTTGGCGATCCGCGAGAGCTCGACGGCGCAGCCCCGAAGCGCGGCGGAATAGTCGCCCGCCGCGGCGCGGCTCTGGAGTGCCTCCCGCGGATCGGCGGCGACGGAGAACGGCTCGCCGGCCATCTGCGACAGCAGCGCGATCGCCTTCTCCCGGAAACCGGCCGGCGTGTTGAGGCCGGTGCCGGCCGCGCTTCCTCCGAGTGCGAGCTCGCGCAGGCCGTCGAGGGCGCGCGAGAGCGATTCGCGGCGGCGCTCGGTCGCCGTCGCGAAGGCCCGGAATTCCTGGCCGAGCGTCACGGGAACCGCGTCCATCAGGTGCGTGCGCCCGGACTTCACGATGCCGGCGAATTCGTCTCCCTTCGCCGCGAAGGAGCGCGCCAGGCCGCCCAGTTCCTCGACGAGCGGGCGGCCGACCGCGATCGCCGCCATGTGGAGCGCCGTCGGGAAGGTGTCGTTGGTGGACTGGCCCAGGTTGACGTCGTCGTTCGGGTTGACCGCCGCGCGGTCGCCTCGGGGCTTGCCCAGAATCTCGGAGGCGCGCCCCGCGACGACTTCGTTGACGTTCATGTGGAAGGAGGTGCCGGCTCCCGCCTGGTAGACGTCGACCACGAACTGCTCGGCGTGGCGCCCTGCCAGGATCTCGTCGCAGGCCTGCTCGATCGCGCGCCTCTTTTCCGCCAAGAGCCGATCGAATTCGCCATTGACGCGCGCGCAGGCTTTCTTGATCCGCGCGAAGGCGCGCACGAGCTCGGGATGGGCGCGCTCGCCCGAGATCGGGAAATTCTCGACGGCTCGGGACGTCTGGGCTCCCCAGTAGGCGTCGTCGGGAATCTCTCGCGTGCCGAGGCTGTCTTTCTCCTGTCGCAAGCGGCCTCCTTGCGTGAGCCCGGAGGGGTCCTCCGGGAGTCTCCGGTTGGACGCGGGAACATTAGCAGAAACGGACCGGGCCGCTGTGCGGACCGGATCGGCGGCGCCGGCGTTGGATTAGAATCCAGTGGCCGCTGCGCCGGCCGACGCGAGGATCGGGGGCCCGGACGGCCCGAACCCATGAAATCGACGGAGACAATCTGGAGCGGAAGGTCGGCGAAGGTCCGCGCCGTTCTGTGCGCGCTCCTCGCGATCGCCGTCGCCCCGTGGGCCTCCGGCTGCCGCAAGGCCGCGGCCCCCGCCCCGGCCGTCGCGGTCCCGGCTCCCGCCGCCCCCCGCGCGGCCGCCGGCGCGGATCCCTTCGGTCTGCGCCCCGCCGAGCGCAAGGCCGTGCAAGATTTTCTCGGCCGGCATCGGAACCTGCGCCTTCCGGCCGAGGTGGACCGCCACGCCTCCGCGTCGGGGGACGGGGACATGCGCCATCTCTACGGCGTTTACCATCCCTACTTCGTGCGCGGCGACCTGAACGACGACGGAGTCCTCGACTTCGTCATGGCGTTCGTCCGCCGGGACTCCTCGGAATCCACACCGTGGTTCACCGTCGTCGTCTTTCCGGGAATCGACGGGAGCGCCGGGGCCGCCCCTTCGTTCGGGGCGGAGATCTTCCTCGAGCGCGACATCACGCTCGCGGCGGGCGACCTCTCGATCGACCGCGACGCCGTCGTCATCACCCCCGACCTCGACGACGACACCACCCGCCGCTACCGCTGGGATCCGGCCCGGCGCTCCTACGTGTTCGTGCGGGACGACGAGCGGGAGGTCGATCCGCCCGACCTTTCGCGCACGTAGGATCCGGCCATCGACGCGCCCGCCCGCGATCGCCCGGGCGTTTCGGCCCCTTCCGATCGCCTTTCCGGGACGGTTTCCGTCGCGCTTCCGCTTCCGATCCGGCGCGAGTTCTCCTACCGCGTGCCGGCCTCGATGAGCCCGCCCCCGCCGGGAGCGAGGGTGCGCGTTCCCTTCGGGGAGCGGGCGCTGACGGGGGTGGTGACCGGGCCGGCCGGGGACGCCGACGCGGCGGGCCTGCGCGACCTGATCGAGACCCTGGACCTCGAGCCCGCCTGCACGCCGGAGCTGCTCGCGACGGCGTCCCGCGTGGCCGAGCGCTTCTTCGCGTCGACCGGCGAGATCTTGAAGAGCGCGCTCCCGGCGCGTCTGCCGGCCGCCGGGGCCGTGCGCTATCGGATCACCGAGCGCGGCGCGCTCGCCCGCGGCTCCGGGCCGGAGGCGGAGCTTCTGGCGCGACTCTCGGGCGGCGAGTCGGTGCGCGTGACGGACCTTCCGGGGACGGGTCGCCAGGAGCTGCTGCGATCGCTCGAGGAGCGCGGCTGGATTCGGCCCGTGTCGCCGCAACTCCCGAGGCTCCGCCGCGTCGAGCTCGCCTACGCTCCCGCCCGGGTCGAGGCCGCCGACCGCGCGCGTCGGCTCGGACGCAGCCCGAAGGCCGCCGAGGCGCTCGAGTATCTGGAGGCCCTCGGACGCCCGGCCACCGCCGCGGAGGTGCGCGCGCGGACCGGAGCAGGCCCGGCCGTCCTGCGCGGGCTCGTCGGCAAGGGGCTGCTGCTTTCCTTCGAGCAGGAGCGGCGAGGGGAGACGGCGGGCGGTCTGGCGGCTTCCGGCCCGAGGAGGCCCGTCGTCCTCACGGCGGAGCAGGCCGCCGCGCTCGGGCAGATCACCGGAGCGATCGGACAGCGCCGCTACCTCCCGGCGCTCCTTCAGGGAGTGACCGGCAGCGGCAAGACCGAGATCTACCTGCGCGCCATCGCGGCGGCGCTCGAGGCCGGCCGCGGCGCGGTGTGGCTCGTCCCGGAGATCGCGCTGACCCCCTTTTTCGCGCGCGAGCTGTCGCGCGAGTTTTCGGACCGCGCGGCGGTGCTCCATTCCGCGCTTTCCGAGAGGGAGCGCGGCGAGGCCTGGGAACGGGTGCGGAGCGGGCGCGCGCGGATCGTCATCGGCCCGCGCTCGGCGGCCTTCGCGCCCGTCGAGGACCCGGGCCTCTTCGTCGTCGACGAGGCGCACGACGCCTCCTACAAGCAGCGAGAGTCCCCGCGGTACGACGCCCGGGAAGTCGTGGCAATCCGGGCCCGGTCGAGCGGGGCGGTCCTGCTCTTCGGCTCGGCCACGCCGTCGCTCGAGGCCTATCACGCGGCGCGCGAGGGGCGGCTGCGGCTGCTCGAGCTGACCGCGCGCGTGGAGGACCGGGCGCTGCCGAAGGTCGAGATCGTGGACCTGCGCCGGGAGCGGGCGCTTCCCGAAGAAAAGGGCGTGCCGCTCTTCTCCGCGCCGCTCGTCGAGCGCCTGCGCCGAGTCTTCGCGGCCGGCGAGCAGGCGATTCTTCTCCAGCCGCGCCGTGGCTTCGCGCCGTTTCTTCTCTGCCGCGCTTGCGGATTCGATTTTCGCTGCTCGCAGTGCAGCGTCTGCCGCACCGTGCACGATCGCGGCAGGTCTCTCGTCTGCCACTACTGCGGGCAGCGCTCGCCGCGGCCGCCGCGTTGCCCCGACTGCGGGGGAGCCCTCCTGGAAGAGATCGGCGCGGGGACCGAGCGCGTGGCGGACCGGTTCGCCGCGCTCTTTCCCGGAGTGCCGCACGCGGTGCTCGACCGCGACACGGCCCGCCGCCGGGGCGCGGCGGCGGTGCTCGAGGAGATGGCCTCGGGGAAAGTCTCCTGCCTGATCGGGACGCAGATGGTCGCCAAGGGGCACGATTTCCCGCGCGTCACCTCCGTCGGCGTTCTGTCGGCCGACATCCTGCTCAACTTCCCCGACTTTCGATCCGCGGAGAAGACGTATCAGCTCGTGGCGCAGGTGTCGGGCCGTTCCGGCCGCGGCGAGTCCCCCGGAACGGTCCACGTCCAGACGTTCCACCCGCAGCATCCCGCGATCCGGCTCGCCGCGGCGCACGACCTCGACGGTTTCGCGCGCCAGGAGCTCGAGTTCCGCCGCGCCTTCTTCTATCCCCCCTTCTCGGAGCTGGCATCCGTCCTCGCCTCCTCGCCCGACCGCGCGCGCGCCGAGGCCGCCGCGGCGGGCGTCGCGCAGGCCCTCCAGGCGTCGAAGGGGACCCTGCGCCTCTCGGGCCCTGCGCCCGCGCCCCTGGAGCGGATCAAGGGACGCTGGCGGTTCCAGATCCTGCTGCGGGCCGCCGACCGCAAGCGGGTCCTGGCCGCGCTCGAAGAGGCGATTCCGGAGCGGCCGCCTTCGGGCGTCCGGATCGACGTGGATGTCGACCCGCAGGATCTGATGTGAGGCACCTCCGGCGGGCCTGCTTCTCGACCCGGGCGGCCCGCAAGACCGGTAGAATCGCATCGTGAACGGCGAAGACGGCAATTTCGAAGAGCCGATTCTCAAGCTGCGGCGGCGGATCGAGGAGCTGTCGGCCCTCCCGGACGACGCTTCCCACCGGCGGGAGATCGAGAAGCTGCGAGAGAAGCTCGAGCGCGTCTCGCGCGAGATCTACGCCAACCTGACTCCCTGGCAGAAAACGCTCGTGGCGCGGCACCCGGCTCGTCCTTACACCCTCGACTACATTCAAGCCCTCACGGAAGACTTCACCGAGCTGCACGGCGACCGCAAGTTCGCCGACGACCCCGCCATCGTCGCCGGGTTTGCCACCTTCCGCGGAAGGCCGGTCGCCGTCGTGGGCCACCAGAAGGGTCGGGACACCAAGGAGAAGGTCCGGCGCAACTTCGGCATGCCCCGCCCGGAAGGGTTTCGCAAGGCCCTGCGCGTCATGCAGCTCGCCGAGAAGTTCCGGCGCCCCATCCTCACCTTCATCGACACGGCGGGCGCCTATCCGGGCATCGACGCGGAGGAACGCGGCCAGGCCGAGGCGATCGCGACGAATCTGCGCGAGATGGCGGGCTTCCGCGTCCCCATCATCGTCACCGTGACGGGGGAGGGAGGTTCGGGGGGCGCGCTCGCGCTGGGGATCGGGGACCGGATCCTGATGCTGGAGCACGCGATCTACTCCGTGATTTCTCCGGAGGGGTGCGCCGCGATCCTCTGGAAGGACGCCTCGCGCAAGAAGGAGGCCGCCGAGGCCCTGCGGCTGACGGCCGCGGACCTGGTGGAGTTCGGCGTCCTCGACGAAGTCGTTCCGGAGCCGCCGGGCGGCGCGCACGCGGACGCTCCCGGCGCCGCCGCGGCCGTCGGCGAAGCGGTCGAGCGCCACTTGAAGGAGGTCTCCGAGCTGACGCCCGAGGAGCGGCGGCAGAGGCGCTATCGGAAATTCCGGGCCCTCGGACGGTTCGAGACGGTTCCCGTCTAGCCGGGTTCTCGAAAAAAGGGTGAGGGATGGCGTTGCGAGCGCCGAGCGATGGTCCGCGGCCGATCGCCCCGGAGACGACGGCCGCATCCATTCTTCGGCGGCCTGAGAGCGCGGGGTCGGACACGATTCGTCCGAGTCGGCAGGGATCCTGAGGGCGGATGACGGTCTGGCGCGTCGCCCCGCCCCCTCTCGAGGCCGCGCCGCTCGCCGCGGCGACGGGACTCCCGCCGGCGATCGCCGTGCTGCTCGCGCGCCGCGGGGTGCGCACGGCGGAGCAGGCGCGCGAATTCCTCCGCCCGGATCCGGCGGGCCTTCACGATCCGCTCTCCATGAAGGGGATCGAAGAGGCGGCCGGGATCCTCGTGTCCGCGGCGGCAAGGGGCCAGCGCGTGGTCGTCTTCGGGGACTACGACGTGGACGGTGTCACGGCCGTGGCGCAGCTCCGGGCGGCGCTGTCGCGGGCGGGCGCGGACGCGGTGGCGTTTCTCCCGCACCGGCTGCGGGACGGCTACGGCCTGAAGCCGGAAACGGTTCGCCGCGTGCTCGCGCTGCAGCGGCCGGCGGTCATCGTGACGGTCGATTGCGGAATCACTGCCCTGGAAGGAGTCGCCTGCGCGCGCGCGGCGGGCGTGGACGTCATCGTGACCGATCACCATCTGGTCGGCGGGGAGCTCCCGGAGGGCGCCGTGGTCGTCAACCCGCGGCAGCCCGGCTGCGGCTACCCGTACAAGGACCTGGCCGCCTGCGGCATCGCCTTCAAGCTGGCGCAGGCCGTGGCCCGCCGGGCGGGCTTCGCCTTGTCGGCCGAGTCTCTGCTGCGAGTCGCCTGTCTCGGGACGATCGCCGATCTGGTTCCCTTGACCGGCGAGAACCGGATCATCGCCTCGGCGGGCCTCGCCGCGCTCGCGAGGGCCCGGGCCCCCGGGCTCGCCGCGCTGCTTCGCGAGGCGGGGATCCCCGAGGGGGAGGCGCCCGGGGCGCAGGAGGTCGCCTTCCGCGTCGCGCCGCGCCTGAACGCCGCCGGGCGCCTGGACACGGCGGAGCTCGCCCTCTCCCTCTTCGAGGAGCGGGATCCGGCTCGGGCCGCGGGCGTCGCGGCCGAGCTCTCGCGCCGCAACGCGCTGCGCCAGTCGATCGAGCGGCGCGTCGTGGCGGAGGCCCGAGAGCGCCTCGGGCGCTCCGGCGGCCCGGGCGCGGCGGTCATCGTGGAGGCGGACCCGCAGTGGCACCGCGGTGTCCTCGGCATTGCCGCTTCGCGCCTCGCCAGGGAATACCATCGCCCCGTTCTGCTCTTCGGTTTCGACGGGGAGCGGGCCGTCGGTTCCGGCCGCAGCATCCCGGGGGTGCCCCTGCACGACACGCTGAAAGACCTCGGCTCTTTCTTCCTCGAATTCGGCGGACACGACCAGGCCGTCGGGGGAGCCCTTCCGGCGTCCCGCTGGGCGGAGTTCCGGGAGGCGGCCCGCTCGCATTTCACCGCGCGGATCGATCCCGAGCGGCTCGAGCGGATCGAGGAGGCCGAGCTCGACCTGCCGCTCGAGCACGTCACCGAGGAGCTCGCGGAGAGCCTGTCCCGTCTGGAGCCGCACGGGTCCGGCAACCCGCAGCCCGTGTTCCGCTGCGCCGCGGCGTCGTTCGAGGGGGAGCCGGCGCCGCTCGGCGAGCGAGGCCTTCGCGCGAGGCTGCGCCGCTCGGGCTCTCCCTTGTCCTGTCTCTCCTGGTCCCGGGAGACCCTCGAGCCGCTCTGCCGTGGGGGCCGCGAGATCGAGATCCACTATCGCGTCGGGCGCCGGCGCGGCGGATGCGTCGAGGCGGAGATCGTCGCCGCGCGTCGCGCCCGGCCGGCCGAGCCGGCGCGGCCGGAACGCGGCGCGGCGGCCGGGACGCCGTGAAGCGCCGCGCGCTCGAGATCGCGCTGCTCGCGTTCGGAGCGGCTTTCCTCGCGCTGGTCGTGATCTCCTTTCGCCCGGGCAGCCGGCCGCGGCGGGGAGGCGGCGCCTCCAACGAGGTCCCGGCGCCCCGGGACGCGGGGCCGGCGACCAGTCTCTCCTCCGGCTTCGACTTCACCGAGTCGCTCAAGGGCAAGCCGCTCTTTCGCATCAAGGCCGAGAAGACCGCGGGATTCGGAGCGGCCGCCGTGGGCGTGTCGCCCGAGCTCTACGCGGGGCAGAACGTCTCCCTGACGCTCTATCCGGACGACGGGGAGCCCGTCACGGTGCACGCCGAGAAGGCGGAGTACGACGCCCGCACTCGGGGAGCGACGCTCGAGGGCAACGTGCGCTGGATCGATGCCCGCGGATCCCTCGCGGAGACGGGCAAGGTGCTCTTCGGCTCGGTCGACCGCGCGCTCGTGATCCCCGGAGCGCTGCACTTTGCCCGCGGGGGCTTCGACGTCAACGCGCGGTCGGGCCGGTACGACGTGGCGAGTCGGACCCTCGCGCTCGCCGGACCCGTCGAAGGATCGGGCAGCGGAAAGGGAGCGGCCTTTTCGAGGCTGCGGGCCGACTCGGCCCTCTACCGCAAGGACGAAGGCTCCATCGAGCTGTCCGGCGGCGTTCGCGCGGAATCGGGCGAAGGGGACACGATCGAGAGCGAGCGGCTGATCCTGAAGCTCGAGGGACCCGAAGGGCGTCTGGCCTGGGCGCGCGCCGGCGGCCGGGTCCACGGCGTCGTCGGCGCCGGGCGTTTCCCGGGGGCGCGCAAGGCGCCGGGCCCTTACTCGGGCGAGGAAGCGTCCTTCTTCTTCGGGGACGACGGGCAGTTGAAGACCATGGCGCTTTCAGGCTCGCCCGCGTCGGCCGAGCAGGGAGAGCGAAAGGTCACGGCCAGCGCGATCGAGCTCGAGTTCGCCGCCCGGCGGGCGGTCTCGGCGCGCGCGCGCGGAGACGTGGCCGTCACGGCCGGAGCGGAGCGGGCCTCGGCCGATCGCGGCGAGCTTTCCTTCGGCGCGGACGGGGCGGTCGAGGGCCTCTCGCTGTCGGGAAATGCGCGGCTGGACGGCGAGGGAAGGTCGGGCCGGGCCGACCGGGCGACCCAGGCCGCCGCCCGCGGCGTGTGGGTCCTGACCGGCGACGCCCGTTCCTCGGCCACCGTCGAGCAGCGCGGCTCGCGCGTCTCGGCGCCGCGAATCGAGATCGACGACCGGCGCAAGGTCGTCCGCGCGGAGGGAGGAGGCGTCCGCGCGGTCCTCGGCTCCGCCGGCGAGAAGCGTGCCGACGCGGCGCTGCTCGGCGATCCGTCCCGCCCGACCTACGGGAAGGCGGACCGCATGACCTTCGACGAGACCGCCAGGACGGCGACGCTCGCCGGAGGCGCGGCGCTCTGGCAGGACGCCTCCTCGCTGTTCGGCCGGGACATCACCCTGAACGACACGGAGCGCTCGGTCGTCGCGGTGGGGCAGGTGAGAGCAGTCCTGGCTCCGGACCCCGCCGCGAGCCGCCCGGAGGAGAAACGGCCGACCGTGCTGACCGCCAACCGGCTGATCTATCGGGAAACGCCGGAAGAGCCCGCAGCCGCGGGACGCGGCGCGGACGTGGCCCTGGACGGCGGCGTCACGGCCTCGCGCGGCCCCTGGCGCGCCGGCGGGCAGACGGGATCCGCCTTCCTGGGAAAGGCCCGGCGCATCGAGAGGCTCGAGCTTTCGGGGGGCGTGACCCTCTCGGACTCGTCGACGGGGCGCCGCGGCCAGGCCGAGCACGCCGTCGATTTTCCGGCGGAAGGCCGCACGATCCTCGAGGGATCTCCCGCGCGCGTGACCGACCGCGAAGGCAACCGCGTCGCCGGCGCGACCTTGACGATCACCGACCGCGGGCGTAGGGTCGAGGTCACCGCCCCCGTCGGGGGAAAGACCGAAACCATCCACCAGACCCGCCGCGACCGATGACGCCCTCGGAGCCGCCGTTGCCGCCGCCCATCCTCGCGGCGGACGGCCTGGTCAAGTCCTACGCCGGACGCGCCGTGGTCAACGGCGTCTCGCTCGAGGTCGCCGGCGGGGAGATCGTCGGCCTGCTCGGGCCCAATGGGGCCGGCAAGACCACGACGTTTTCCATGGTGGTCGGCCTGGTGCGGCCCGATGCCGGCGTGGTGCGGCTGGGGGATCGGGACCTGACGGATCTGCCCATGTACCGGCGCGCCCGCGCCGGGATCTCCTACCTGCCGCAGGAGCCGTCGGTCTTTCGAAAGATGACCGTCGAGCAGAACCTTCTCGCCATCCTCGAGACGCTCGACCTGTCGCCGGTCGAGCGGCGACAGCGCGCCGACGAGCTGCTCTCCGAGTTCGGCCTGGAGGCGGTCCGGGCCAACCGGGCCTACACGCTTTCGGGCGGCGAGCGGCGGCGCGTCGAGATCGCGCGCAGCCTCGTCGTGTCGCCGTCGTTTCTCCTGCTCGACGAGCCTTTTGCGGGAATCGACCCGATCGCCGTTCTCGACATCCAGGCGATCGCGCGCCGGCTCGCCTCCTCGGGGATCGGCGTTCTCGTGACCGACCACAACGTGCGCGAGACTTTGAGCATCGTCGACCGCGCCTATATAATTCACGACGGCCAGATCTTGCGGGCAGGCACGCCCCTTGCTCTGTCGAGCGACGCCGTCGTCAAGAAGATCTATCTCGGTGAGGCATTCCAGCTGAAATAGGCACGGGTTCCTTCAAACATGGCTCTCGAACAGAAACTCAGCCTCAAGCTCTCTCAACGGCTCGTTATGACGCCGTCGCTGCAGCAGGCCATCAAGCTACTGCAGATGTCCAAGCTCGAGCTCGAGGAGGTCCTGACCCAGGAGATGGTCGAGAACCCCCTTCTCGAGGAGGAGCAGGAGGAGGCGCCGACCACGCAGGAATCGCGCGACGCGGCCGAGGCATCGAGCCCCGCGGCGCCGACCGCGGCGCCGGCCGAGGGACCCGTCGAGGCCAAGGAGCGGGACTCCTTCGAGGAGATCGACTTCGACTCCTACTTCGAGGACTACCTCGACAGCGCCTACAACCCGCGACAGTACGAAGAGAGCGAAGCGGTTCCCCTCGAGAACACCCTCTCGAGCCCCCCGGGCCTCCAGGAATACCTGAGCTGGCAGCTCTCGATGTCGGAGGCGTCGGCCCCGGTCCGGGAGATCGCGACGTACCTCATCGGAAACGTCGACGAGGACGGCTACCTGCGCGTCACCCGCGACGAGATCCGCGCGGCCGGCTACCAGAACGAGGGCGACACCGAGGCGGCTCTGGCGCTGGTGCGCTCCTTCGACCCGCCCGGCATCTGCGCGTCCGACCTTCCCGACTGCCTCATGCTGCAGATCCGGGCGCTCGGGATCGAGAATCCCCTGATCGAGAGGATCATCACCGAGCACTGGCCGGAGTTCCTGAACCGGCAGTTCGCGCCGCTCGCGCGCACGCTCGGCGTCGGCATGTCGCAGCTGCAGGCGGTCGTCGAGATCATCAAGAACCTGGAGCCGAAACCGGGGCGAAAATACTCGAACGAGCGCACGATCTACGTCGAGCCCGACGTCGCCGTGCGCAAGATCGGCGACGAGTACGTGATCCAGCTGAACGAGGACGGCCTGCCGAAGCTGCGCATCTCCGCGGCGTACCGCCGGATGCTGCGAGGCGGCAACGGACCGATCGGCGAGGAGGCGGCGGCCTATCTGAAGGACAAGATGCGGGCGGCGGTCTGGCTCATCAAGAGCCTCGACCAGCGGCAGCGCACGATCTACAAGGTGGCCGACTCGATCGTTCGGCACCAGCGCGCCTTCCTGGACAACGGCATCGAGCACCTGCGGCCTCTCGTCCTTCGAGACGTCGCCAACGACATCGGAATGCACGAATCGACGGTCTCCCGGGTCGTCTCGAACAAGTACATCCACACGCCCCGCGGACTCTTTCCGATGAAGTACTTCTTCCACAGCGGGATCGACTCCTCGACCGGCGACGACGTCTCCTCCCTCTCGATCAAGAGCAAGATCGCCCGCATCATCGGAGAGGAGGACGCGCGGCGGCCGCACTCGGACGCCCGGATCATGCAGCGGCTGCGCGCCGAGGGGATCCAGATCGCCCGGCGCACGGTGGCCAAGTACCGGGAGGAGCTTCGCATCCCGTCCTCGTCGCAGCGCAAGCAGAGCTTCTGAGACGCAAGGAGGAGCGATGGCGGTCGAATGCACGGGTCGCAACGTCGAGGTCACGCACTCGGTCAGGGAGCTCGCCGAGGAGAGGACACAGCGGCTGGAGCGCCACCTGGGCGGGCCGGCCCGGGTCCGCGTCGTCCTTTCGCACGAGAAACACCGGTTCGGAGCCGAGATCATCGCGACGCACCGCCGGCGCCGCTGGAAGGCGCAGGAGGAGACGGCCGATCCCCGGGCGGCGGTCGCCCTCGCCTTCGCCAAGATCGACGCGCAGGCCAAACGGGACTCCGAGAAGCGGCGCGACCGCAAGCACCGCGTGCCGCCGGCCGCATGGCGGGTGGACGTCCTCTCGGGAAGCGCTCTGGGCGGGGCGATGCCGGCGGGCCCCGACGGCAACCGAATCGTGCGCACCGACCGGCTGCCGATCAAGCCGATGAGCGTCGAGGAGGCCGCCATGCGGATCGAGAGCTCGAGCCAGGAATTCCTGGTGTTTCGCGACTCCTCCAACGAGAAGATCTGCGTTCTCTACAAGCGACGCGACGGCGACTTCGGCCTGATCGTGCCGGAATGCTGAGACGCGCGCGCCGGAGCCGCCCGTGAGCCCGGTCGTTTTCCCGGGGCTGGTGGACCCCCGGCTGGTCCTGCCCGACTTGCGCGCGCGGAGCCTGGAGGGAGTGCTGCGCGAGATGGCGGAGGTCCTGGCGGCGGCGGGAGCGGTCGCGGACGCGGCGGACCTGGCCGAACGGCTGCTGCGGCGCGAGCGGGACGGCTGCACGAGCCTGGGCGAAGGGATCGCTTTCCCGCACTGTCGGGTCGAGGGCCTGCGGGAGCCGCTGCTGTCCGTGGGCGTTTCGTCGGCGGGAATCGACTTCGGGGCGCTCGACGGAGTCCTGATCACGCTCGTGTTCCTGCTCCTGTCGCCCCGCGAGGCCCCTGCGCTGCACCTGCAGGCGCTCGCGCGGCTGACACGGCTCGTGCGCACGGCGGGTCTGGCCGATGCGCTGCGCCGCGCCGGCTCGGCGGAGGCGATCGCCGGAGTCCTGCGGGACGCGGAGGCCGCGGCGTCCGCGGCGACCGCATGAGCCCGACGGAGACCGTGGCCCGCACGTCGAAGTTGACGGCGGAGATCCTCCGCTCGCCGCTGCTCGAGGACCTGGGCCTGCGCCTGGTGGCGGGGGAGTCGGGCTTCGGCCGGCCGGTCTCCTGGGGGCGCATTCAGCGCCCGGGACTCGCCTTCGCGGGATTTCTCGCCTTCATCAAGCCCGGCCGCATCCAGATCCTGGGGGAGAGCGAGCTTCACTACATGGACACCATGCCGCCCGACGTGCGAGCCGCGCGGATCGCCGAGATCTGCCGCCTGCCGGTCGCGGCTTTCGTCGTCACCAAGGGACAGGCGGTGCCCGAGGACCTCGCGCGCGAGTGCCGCGCGCAGCAGGTTCCGTTGCTCGTTTCGGACCAGACCACCTCGGTGGTCATCCAGTCGATCACCCGCATCCTGGAGGACGAGCTGGCGCCCACGACGACGGTGCACGGGGTTCTCGTGGACGTCTACGGGATGGGCGTCTTGCTCCTGGGCGATTCCGGGATCGGCAAGAGCGAGTGCGCGCTCGACCTGATCCAACGCGGGCACCGGCTGGTCGCCGACGACGTCGTCGAGATCCGCAAGTATCCCAACGGCTCGCTGGTCGGCCGCGCCGCCGAGATGATCCGGTACCACATGGAGCTGCGGGGCATCGGCATCATCAACATCAAGCATCTCTTCGGGGTCTCCGCCGTGCGGGCCTCCAAGTCGATCGAGCTCGTCATCGAGCTGCAACGCTGGGACCCGACCAAGAAGTATGACCGGCTCGGGCTCGACGGCCAGACCTACTCGATCCTGGACCGCCCGCGGCCCTTCATGACGCTGCCGGTGGCGTCCGGACGCAACCTGGCCCTCCTGATCGAGATCGCGGCGCGCAACGAGCTGCTGAAGCAGCAGGGCTACGACGCGGCCAAGGAGTTTGCCCTCAAGGTCGACGAGCAGATCGCCCGCAACGCGCAGTCTCCGGTGGCGAGGCGATAGCGCGGAACGATGAGCGAACCGGTCCCCCTGCCCGCCGTTCCCGAAAGCCTCGTCATCGTGACGGGGCTTTCCGGTTCCGGGAAGAGCTACGTCGACAAGTGCCTCGAGGACATGGGCTACTTCTGTGTCGACAACCTCCCGCTCGAGCTGGTGGAGCCCCTGCTCGA
This sequence comes from Acidobacteriota bacterium, assembly GCA_050257975.1. Lineage (GTDB taxonomy): Bacteria > Acidobacteriota > Thermoanaerobaculia > UBA5066 > Gp7-AA6 > DATBFU01. Next base: position 13,995 of record JBLMXY010000092.1, on the reverse strand, counting down.
CCACGTCAACGCGCGCCTGGTGGGAGTCATCCTCGACGTGCGCAACCCGGGCTTCGCCGCGCGCTTCCCGGAGATCCTCGCCCGCGTGCGCCGCCGCTGTCCGGGCACGCGGCTTCTCTTTCTGGACGCGTCGGAGGAGTCCCTGATCCGCCGGTTTTCCGAGACGCGCCGCCCGCACCCGCTGGCCGCGGACACCTCGCTTCTCTCGGCCCTGCGCAGCGAGCGCGAAATGCTGAAGGAGGTCCGCGCCGTGGCGGATGTCGTGATCGACACCTCCGCGTTGACGGTCCACGAGCTGCGCTCGGCAATCCAGAAGACCTTCGTCGGAGACCCGAGCCGCGCGCGCATGGTCGTCTCGGCGACGTCCTTCGGCTACAAGTTCGGCGTTCCCCACGACGTGGACCTGCTCTTCGACGTCCGTTTCCTCGCCAACCCGCACTTCGTCCCGGAGCTGAAGGGCAAGACGGGACTCGATCCGGCGGTCGCCGCCTACATCGAGAAAGACCCGGAGACGGAAGCGTTCTTGTCGCGCATGACCGGGTTTCTGGACTATCTGGTGCCCCTGTTCGAGAAGGAGCACAAGAGCTATCTGTCGATCGGCATCGGCTGCACCGGTGGCAAGCACCGCTCCGTCTACATCGCGGAGAGGCTCGCGGAACTGTTGAAACAAAAGGGGTTTCCGGTGCGCGTCTCCCACCGGGATGCCACCCGGGAGTGAGGCGCGCGGCGGCCTTAGAATCGGAGATCCGATGATCGGCATCGTCCTGGTGACCCACGGCCGGCTCGCCGAGGAGCTGCGGGCGGCCGCCCTCACCATTCAACCCGACATTTCCCGAATCGTGGCGGTGGCGCTCGACTGGAACCAGACCGGCGAGGACGCCCGGGAGAGAATCGGCCGCGGGCTGGCCGAAGCCGACGAAGGAGACGGCGCCGTCATCCTGACGGACATGTTCGGAGGAACGCCCACAAACCTGACGCTCTCCTTCCTCCAGAAGGACCGCGTCGAGATCGTCACCGGAGTGAACCTTCCGATGGTCTTGAAATGCGCTGCGCTGCAGAGGGGCGTGAGGTCGGTCGCGGAGATGGCCCACATGGCCAGCGACCGCGGCCAGCGGTCGATCTACGTCGCCTCCGACCTGCTCGCCGACGAGGAAACGGTCTCCGCCGCGGGCGAAGCGGGCCGCGGCGCCGGCTCCACCGAGCCGTAAGACCGCTGCCGTGATCCAGCGAGAACTTGCGATTCGCAATCGGCTGGGACTGCACGCCCGCGCGGCGGCCAAGTTCGTGCAGACCGCCAGCCGGTTCAAGTCGGCGGTGAAGGTCCGCAAGAACGGGGAAGAGGTCGACGGCAAGAGCATCCTGGGAATCCTGCTGCTTGCCGCCTCGCAGGGCTCGCGGATCACCGTCTCCGTCAGCGGCGAGGACGAGGCGGACGCGTTCGCGGCCGTCGAGGATCTCGTATCGCGCAGCTTCGACGAGGGGGAATAGAGCAGGGGTCAGGGGTCAGGGGTCACGCGCCGGGCGGGGATGGGGAACCCGGGCGTCGGACACCCGGCACCGCAACCTGAGATCGCAACCGATGCTCCAGGGACTTCCCGTTTCGCCCGGCATCGCGGTCGGCCGCGCCGTCGTCGCGCGGTTCGACGGAACTCCGACGTTTCGGCGCGCCGTGTCGCCCTCCGACTTCGACGAGGAGGAGCGGCGGCTCCGCCGCGCGGCGCGCCGGGCCTCCGAGAGCCTGCGCAGCCAGTCCGCGAGCGCCGGAGGCGGCATCGGGCCCGAGCTGTCCGCCATCCTGGAGGCGCACGCCCTGATGGCTTCGGACAACACGTTTCTCGCCGCGGTCGTCGATCGCATTCGCCGCGAGCGGGTCAACGCGGAGTGGGCGCTCTCCGACGCGGCGGAGGAGTTCGGACGCCGTCTTCGGGCCTCCGAGTCGAGCGCCATGCGCGAGCGCGCCGCGGACATTTTCGACGTGTCCCGCGAGATCGCGCGCCAGCTCTCCGGGGGTCCGCAGGCGGCTCCCCGAGATCTTCCGCGCGGGTCCATCCTCGTTGCCGACGAGCTCTCGCCGGCCGACGCCGCCCGTCTCGATCCCCGGCGCGTGCGCGCGATCGCGCTCGAGCGGGGCGGCCCGACCTCGCACGCGACGATCATCGCCCGATCCTTCGGGATGCCCGCCATCGTCGGAGTCTCGGGCCTCTGCGGGGCGGTCTCGCCCGACCGGCCCATCGTGGTGGACGCCGACCGGGGAACGGTGGACGTGGCTCCCTCCAAGGAGCGCCTGCGCAAGGGCCTGGTCCGCGCCCGGGAGGCGCGGGAGCGCAACCGCAGGCTGCGGGCCCGCACGGCGCGCGCCGCCGTGACGCGAGACGGCGTGCGGGTGACGGTGCGGGCCAACCTGGAGCTCGCCGAAGAAACCTCCGCCCTCGAGCGCTTCCACGCCGAGGGCGTCGGCCTCTTCCGCTCGGAGTTCCTGTACCTCCAGTGCTCTCCCGCGACACCCGGTGTCGAGCAGCAGCGCGTCGTGTACGAGCGGCTGCTCGAGGCGTCGGGCGGCCATCCGGTCGTCGTGCGCACATACGACCTGGGGGGAGAGAAGGGAATCGGTCCCGCGCGCGGGGAGAATCCCGCTCTGGGCCAGCGGGGCCTGCGCTACTGCCTGGCCCATCCCGATCTCTTCGAGACCCAGCTGACGGCCCTCTGCCTGGCGGCCCCGCGGGGCGATCTGCGAATCCTGCTGCCGATGGTGACCTCGATCGGCGAAGTTCGCGCCGCGCGGCGCCATCTCGAGCGTTCGAGCGAGCGGGCCGGCCTGGCGCGGCCGCCGGCGCTCGGCATCATGATCGAGGTGCCGTCGGCGGCCCTGATGGCCGGGGAGCTTGCGCCTGAGTCGGATTTCTTCTCGATCGGAACCAACGACCTCGCCCAGTACGGCCTGGCGGTGGACCGCGCCAACCCCGACGTCTCGACGCTCTACCAGCCCCACCATCCGGCGATCCTGCGGATGATCCGGATGGTCTGTGTCGCGGCGGCGGCGCACGGCCGGCCCGTGGCGGTCTGCGGCGAGCTCGCCGCCGATCCCCTCGGGATCGCCGTGCTGCTGGGACTCGGCATCACGGAACTCTCGGTCACGCCCGTCGCGATCGGCCGCGTCAAGGAGCAGATCGCGACCGTGGATACCGTCCGCGCGGCGGCCCTCGCGGAGAAAGCGCTTCGGGCCTCGGACGTGTCGGAGGTGGAGCGTCTGTTCCGAGGGCACCCGTGAGGAGGGTTCCCAAGCCCTGGGGATACGAGCTCGTTTTCGCCGAGACCGAGCACTACGCCGGAAAGATTTTGCACATCGAGCGGGGGCACCGACTCTCGCTGCAGTACCACGAAAGAAAGGACGAGTCGCTGTACGTTCTGTCGGGCGAGGTGTACCTTTCCGTCGAGGTGGATGGCCAGATGCGGGAGCTCAAGCTCGGGCCCGGAGAAACCTACCGGATCCGGCCGGGCACGCGCCATCGGATGCGCGCCGAGGCGGTCTGCGAGATCGTGGAGGTCTCGACCCCCGAGCTGTCGGACGTCGTGCGTCTCGAGGATGCCTACGGGCGGGCGGGAACGACCGCGCCATGAAGGGATGCGTGCTCCTGACCGGCCTGCTTCTGGCGGCCGCCGCCGACGTCCTCGGGACTCCGACTCCGACGCCCACGCCCGCCGCGGCCCGCCTCTCCGGGGGATTTGGCCGCGCTGCGGCCACTCCGGCCGCGCCGGGCCGCACCGGGCAGTCCCTGGCGGACGTAGTCCGCGCGGCCTCCCAAACCCGCAAGGCCAGAGAGACGCCCAAGCCTTCCGTGTCGATCACGAATCAGACCCTCGTGACCGATCCCAATCGCGGCCGGCTGACCACCTGGCAGGCGACGCCCAAGCCTGCCGGGGCCCCCCACTCCGCGCCCGGCGCGCCGACCGCCGCCGTCTCGCCGACCGCGACACCCTCGGCGGAGGCCGGGACTTCGGGAGACGAAGCAGAGTGGCGCGAGACGGCTCGTCGGACGCGCCAGCGCGTGGCCGACGCGAAAGACAGGGTCTCCACCCTCGAGGCCGAGGCCAGGAAACTCGAGAACGACTTCTATTCGTGGGACGACGGGCAGTACCGCGACAACGTGATCAAGCCCTCCTGGGACAAGAAGCGCGAGGAACTGGAGACCGCGCGCCGCGAGCTCGAGGAGGCCCAAAAGGAACTGGCCGACCTGCCCGAGAAAGCGAGAAAGGCCGGGGCTCTGCCCGGCTGGATCCGGGAATGAGCACTCTTCCCATGCACGCAAGTTCAAGAAAAGAGGCAACTTGCTCTGAAGAGGGCCCGCGCTATCGGGTCGAGACCTGGGGATGCCAGATGAACGTTCTCGACGGCGAGAGGATGGCCGGGCAACTCGACGCGAAGGGCTTTCGCAAGGCCACCGACGGAGCGCCCGATGTCGTGATCCTCAACACGTGCTCGGTCCGTGAGAAGGCGGAGGCGAAGGTCTACAGCGCGCTCGGCGTACTGGGCGCCCGCAAGCGGGAACAGCCGGATCTGGTCATCGGAGTGACGGGATGCGTCGCGCAGGTGGAGGCGGACGAGATCCTGGAGCGGGCGCCGTGGGTCGATTTCGTGCTGGGAACCGGTCAGGTCGAAGGGCTCGCCCAGGCGGTCGAGACCGCGCGCCGGCAACGGCGCCGCTTCATCTCCTACGAGCTGCCGCAGGAGTCGCCGGTCTACCAGTTCCGGCAGATCACCCGAGGCTCCGCCTACCAGGCCTACGTGACGATCATCGAGGGGTGCGATCAGTTCTGCACCTTCTGCATCGTTCCCTTCACGCGAGGCCGCGAAAGGAGCCGCGCCGGATCGGAGGTCCTCGAGGAGCTGCGTCACCTGGCCGCGTCGGGCTATAGCGAGGTCACGCTCCTCGGACAGACGGTCAACGCGTATTGGGACCCCGAGGAGGGATTCGGGTTGGGCGAGCTGCTGCGCCGCGCTGCCCGGGTCGAGGGCATCCGGCGCCTGCGCTTCCTCACCTCTCACCCTCGCCTGGTGGACGACGCGATGGTCGAGGCCCTTTCTCGCGGAGGCGCGATCGCGCCCTACCTCCACCTGCCCGCCCAGTCGGGCTCCGATCGGGTGCTTTTCCGGATGAAACGGCGCTACGACGCCCGGACCTATCGCGCCCTGATCCGGCGCATTCGCTCGGAGGTCCCGGGCATTGCCATCTCTTCCGACTTCATCGTCGGATTCCCCGGCGAGACGGAAGAAGACTTCCGGGAGACTCTCGACCTCGTCGAGGAAGTTCGATTCGAGAGCCTCTTCGCGTTTCGCTATTCCTCGAGGCCGGGCACGGCTTCCGCCCGGTGGGGGAGCGCTTCGGAAATTCCGGAGGCCGTCTCGGCCGATCGACTGAGCACGCTGCTCGCCCTTCAGGAGCGGATCCAGCTCGAGATCAATCGCTCGCTCGAGGGGCGCGAATTCGAGGTCTTGATCGAGGGAGAGGACCGCAAGGGGCAGAGCCGGGGCCGCACCCCGTGCAACCGAATCGTCCACATCGAAGGGGCGGACCCGACCGCGCCGGGCTCCTACGCGCGCGTGCGGATCGTCCGCGGCCTTCCCAACTCGCTCATCGGGGAGCTCGCCCGCGCGAACCGATCGGTGGGCAAAACGGCAGGGTAGCCTATGGCCATGGTGAAGATGGAGATCAAGGGACTGTTGATGGACCCGGTGTCCAACATGCCGGTCGTGATCCTGCGCGACGCGGAGGACGGGCTCTTCCTGCCGATCTGGGTCGGCCTCTTCGAGGCCAATGCGATCGCCCTCGAGATGGAGAAGATCTCCACACCGCGGCCGATGACCCACGACCTGCTGAAAAACGTGCTCGCCGAGCTCGACGCCCATGTCGATCGCGTCGTGATCAACGAGCTCAAGGACAACACGTTCTTCGCCCGCATCCACCTGACGCGCGGCGACACGCACTTCGACATCGACAGCCGGCCGAGCGACGCGATCGCCCTGGCGCTGCGCTCGCGCGCGGAGATCTTCGTCGAGCAGGAGGTGCTCGAGAAGAGCAAGAACCTCCGCGCCGAAGGCGGGGAGCCCGATCCCGAGCGACTCAAGAAGTGGTTGGAAGAAGTCAGCCCGGAAGACCTGGGCAAGTACAAGATGTAGTTGTCAGGGGTCAGGGGTCAGGGGTCAGGTCGCTTCTTCGGTTCGAAACAAAAAAGGACGGATGACTGGCAACTGACCACTGACAACGGACCACCGCTAACGGATACACTCCGATCGTGATCATTTCCATCACCAATCAAAAAGGCGGCGTCGGAAAGACGACCACCGCGATCAACCTCGCGGCCGCCCTCGCCCAGAAGGGCATGAAGACGCTGCTGATCGACCTCGATCCCCAGGCCAACAGCACCATGTCGTACCTCGACCGCAAGACGGTCGAGAAGTCCATGTACGATCTGCTGACGGATCCTGCGGTGACCTTCAAGGACGTGATCCGCCCGTCGGGCTTCCCGAACCTCGACCTGGCTCCGGCGCGCATCTCGCTCGCCAAGATCGAGTCGAAGTTGCTGGGGGAGTTCGACGGACACTTCCGCCTGCGCGACAAGATCGACCCCGTGCGGCGCAAGTACGACGCGGTCCTGATCGACACGCCCCCGACGCTCGGAATGATCACGGTCAACGCGATGGTGGCCTCGACCCACGTCCTGATTCCGATTCAATCCTCGTTCTTCGCCCTGGAGGGAACCGACGACCTGCTCGAGACGATCGACAAGATCAAGGCTCGTCCCAATCCCCACCTGCGAATCCTCGGCGTCGTGATCACGCTGCACGACCGCCGGACCGTTCTCGGCAAGGACGTGTACCAGCAGATCGCCTCCGTCTTCGGCGAGAAGCTCTTCAAGACGACCATTTCCAAGAGCGTGCGGCTGGAGGAGAGTCCGGCCCACCACGAGTCGATCTTCAGCTATGCGCCACGCTCGAGCGGCGCCGCCGAGTACTACTCCCTCTCGGAGGAGGTGTTGTCGCGTGTCTAAGAGAAGAGGCCTCCCGCAGGAGGCGCGCATGCGCCACGACTCGCACTTCGTCGAAACGCTGTCCGAGCGATTCGGCGCCTCCCTCGGGAGGTGGATCCCGATCGAGGAGATCGAGACGAATCCCGATCAGCCTCGCACCAGCGTGGGCGACCTGACCGAGCTCGTGCGCTCGATCCAGTCCAAGGGAATTCTCGAGCCCCTTCTGGTTCGGCCGGTCCGGGAAGGCCGATTCACGATCATCGCGGGGGAGCGCCGCTTTCGCGCGGCCATCGAGGCCGGCCTGACGGAGGTGCCCTGCATCGAGCTCGAGGTCTCCGGCCCCGAGATGATGGAGCTCGCCCTGATCGAGAACCTCCACCGAAAGGACCTGCATCCCTTCGAGGAGGCGGAGGGCTACGCCGCGCTCGCGCGCGAGCCCGGCTATACGCAGCAGAAGATCGCCGACGCCGTCGGCAAGTCGCGCGTCTCGATCACCGAGGCGCTCTCGCTGCTCGCCATCCCGGAGGACCTCCGCGAGAAATGTCGGCGCGCCGACATCGACGCGCGGTCCGTGCTCCTGGAGATCGCGCGCCTCGACGACCGCGACGCGATGGAGGCCGCCATCGCGCAGGTCTCCTCCGGCTCGACGCGAGACGACCTGCGCGCCCGCAAGAAGAAGCAGAAGTCCGACGGAAAGAAGTCCAAGCGCTTCCATTTCGTCTTCCGGCCGAAAGGCGGACCCTTCAAGCTGAATCTCTCGTTCTCCCGGGCGCGCGTCGATCGCAGCGAGGTCATCGAGACGCTCCGCGGAATCCTGAAGCAGCTCGAGTCGGGGGAGATCCGCCTCTCCGGCGGCCGGTGAGACGAAGCCCCGAACCGACGGGGCGGCGTCTGATGGGGTCGCCTCGACGAGCCCGGTCGTCGCCTCTGGAGCCGTCTCCGCCGGGGCACGTCTCGCCGCAGCGTGGCCCTTCGATCCCTTCGCGATGTGGCGGAGTCTGCCGAACTGCGGCGGCAGGTTGCACTGGCCGCCAGTGAGGCGGCGCTCCGAACCGACGCGGCACCGCGCCCGACGGGGTCGCTTCGATGAGCCCGGTCGTCGCCTCTGGAGCCGTCGCCGCCGGGGCGCGTCTCGCCGCAGCGTGCCCCTTCGATCCCTTCGCGATATGTAAAGTCCGCCAGGCTCATGCGGCAAACGGCACCAAAGCCGGCGGACTTTGCATATCGCGGTGGAAGGCACCCCATTTCTGCAATTTAACATAATATATCTTATCGGACGTAGCGACCGTCCGCCCGATCCCCGTTGACTGGCGCGCTCCGACTGCCCACGATGGAGCCGTCCATGCGCCTCGTGTCCCGATCCGTCCTCCGGGAAGTCTGGCCGCCGTTGCTCCTCGGCTTCGCGGCCTACACGTTTCTTCTCCTGGTTCGGACGATCTTTCTGCTGACCGACTTCTTCGTGCGCCGAAGCGCCACGCTGCCCGAGGTCGCCCGGATGGTGGCGCTGTCGGTTCCCTGGATCGTCGTCCTGACGCTGCCGATGGCCTTCCTGCTCGGGGTTCTCGTGGGAGTGGGCCGGCTCTCTGCGGACTCGGAGCTTCTCGCCCTGCGGAGCTGCGGTGTGGGCGCGGGCGCCGTCTACCGCCCGCTGCTCGCCGCCGCAGCCGGGCTGGCGGCGCTCGTCTTCGTCGTCTACAACGCGATCCTTCCGAGGGCCAACGAGCGTCTCTCGGAGGCGATGGCGCGCATGGCCGCCACCTCGGTCGCCAACCTCGTCTCGCCGCAGACCTTTCGCGAGCCGCGGCCGGGCATCACCCTCTTCTTCGATCGCGTGGGGTCGGACGGCCGCTCGCTCGAGGGCGTCTTCCTCAAACTGGGCGAGGATGACCCGGCGGCGGATCGGGACGAGGTCATCGTGGCCCGCCGCGGCTCCTTGCGTCTGGAGGAGGATCGGCTCTGGCTCGACCTCGAGTCCTCGACGGTGCACCAGTTCTCCCCTTCGGATCCTTCGCGCTATCGCGTGAACTGGAATCGCTCCCAGCGGATCCTGTTCGCCGGCGACATCGGGCGGGAGTCGCGCGCACGGGTGACGTACGAGAAGGGCCTGCGGGCGCAGTCGCTCTCGGAGCTGATCGCCTCGGCGCGCCGGGCGCGGGGCGAGTCCGGGGAGCGTTACCGCCTGGCCTGGGTCGAGATTCACAAGAAGCTCGCGATTCCCTTCGCCTGCGTCGCCTTCGCCCTCGTCGGAATTCCCCTCGCCGAGACCTCTCGCCGCGGGGGCCGGGGCAGCGGATTCGCGCTGTCGCTCGCGATCCTGATCGCCTACTACGTGCTGCTCTCGAGCGGCGAGACCTGGGCGCAGAACGGGAACCTTCCCGCCGGCCTCGCCATGTGGCTTCCCGACCTGCTGCTGGCGGGCCTGGGCCTGGCTCTCCTGCGCGGGCTCGGCCGGGAGCGCGCCCGCTGGCGGCGGCCCGCCCGCCGGGAGGAGCCTTCGGCGGCCACCCGGCCGGTCTCCGCGCCGCGGCCGCAAAGGGCCTGGCTCGAAGGCGCCCTGCGCTTTCCCGCGATCCTGGACCGGTACGTCCTCTCCCGCTTCTTCTCGGCGCTCGCCCTGGCCTTTCTCTCGGTGCTCCTCGTCTCGGCGATCGTCGACTACGCCGACCAGGCCGACGAGATCCTGCGCAACCATCCGCCGGCCGCGGCGGTGCTCGGCTACTACCGGAACTTTCTCCTCTCGATCGGCCACCAGGTCTCCCCCTTCGTCGTCCTGGTCGCGACACTGATCGCCTTCGGGGCCCTCTCGAAGAACAACGAGGACACCGCCTGCCGGGCGAGCGGCGTGTCGCTTCACCGCCTGGCGGCGCCGATCCTGGTCGTCGCGGCGGTCGGCGCGGGCGCCGCTTTCTGGGTCTCCGAAACGGTCCTTCCCCTGGCCAACCAGCGCGAGGCTCGCTACCGCAACGTCCTGCGCGGAAAGTCGCCCGACGCCGGGTTGCGCACGGCGGCCGAACGCGACTGGCACTTCGACTCCTCGGGCCGCATCTGGCACCGCGCGGAGAGCGTGTCCGAGGGCGCGACGCTGCTCTCCCCTTCGGTCTTCGAGCTCTCCCCGCAATTCGACCTGGTCCGGCGCGTGGCGGCGCGCCAGGCACAGTGGAACGGAAAGGCCTGGCTCTTCCGGCAGGGGTGGAGCCGCTCCTTCGCCGGCGCGCGGGAAGCCTCCTATGGCACGTTCCTCGAGCAGACCGTCCCGGGCGATCCACCCCGGGCCTTTCGGACCGAGAGCCGGTCGCCCGACGAGATGCGCTACCGGGAGCTCGAGCGCTACGCCCGGCGCCTCGCGAGCACGGGCTATCCGACCGAGGCGCTGCGGACCGCGCTCGCCCAGAAGATCGCCCGGCCGGTCCTGATTCCCCTGATGGCGCTGATCGCGCTGCCGTTCGCCTTCCGGCTCGGCCGCCGCGGCGCGCTGGCGGGAATCGGGCTCGGCCTCCTGCTCGGCATGGCGTTTCTCGTTCTCTCGGAGCTCTTCGGCCGCCTGGGCTCGGTCGGCGCGCTTCCGCCGCTTCTCGCGGCGTGGACGCCCAACATCCTCTTCGCCACCGCGGCGGCGTTCCTGCTGCTGAAGCTCCGCACGTAGCGGCGCGGTGTCTCTAGAACGCCTGGCCGCTCGAGAAGGACACGAGCCAGCCCCGGCGTCCGAGGGGATCGGCGTCGAAGGCATAGGCGCAGTCCAGCCGCAGGACGGTGTTCAAGGCCGCGCGCGCGATCCCGATTCGCAGGCCCACCCCCGCGTCGGTCTTCATCGAGGAGAGGCGCAGGGGCGCTCCGGGTGGAACCGCCGCCCCGCTGTCGACGAAGACCGCCGCCCCGAGCGAGAAGATCTGAAGAATCTCGAAGCCCCCGAAGATTCGGTGCTCCAGGTTGACCAGGACGCGGCGGTCGCCCTCGAAGGCGTACAGGTGGTATCCCCGCAGCCCATGATCGCCGTCGGCGAAGAACTGGACGTCCCGGTCGAGATTCCACCCGCGGTCCAGACGCAGGCGCGCGACCGTCGTCTGCGGCAGGGCCGTCTTGTGCTTCCAGACGAGCATGACCGTTCCGGCCAGGATCGCGTTCTGCGCTCCTCCCTGCAGGCGAGTCCGAAAGCCGACCTCCCCCCGCAGGAAGGAGCGCGGACCGATCCTCCAGCCGCGCGAGGCCTCCCCGGCCACGGCGAAGCTCGTCGCCGGAGCGCCGAAGGCCTTCGGCGAAAAGCCCACCTGCGCGGCCAGGCGCGGGCCCAGGTTGAAGTCCTCGACGCGCTCGGCCCGATCGACGTAGTTCTCCGCCACGAAGTCGCTCGACACGTCCTCGAAGCCCACGAAGACGTAGCGGAAATCCCGCGGCGCCGGCAGGACGTCGTCGGGGTGGTCGGCGAGGGCCTGAAAGTCGTCCTGGAAGAAGTCGATCCCCGCGGTCAGCCGCCGCGCCCGCAGATCGCCCGGAGAAAGCGCCGCGCCCCAGGAGAGGTGCACCTGCTGGTGCTTTCGGGCGTAGGTAGACGTCACCACGCCGTCGGCGTAGAGGCGCTCCTGCAGCCGGTCCCGGTCCCAGAGGCCCCGGGCGGAGGACGCGTCGAGCGTGGACGTGAAGGGCTTCGCGACGCGAACGAACCGTCGGCTCCCGTCGGAGTTTTCGGCGTACAGGAAGGTTCCCGACCAGTACGCCCCGAACAGCGCGGGGTCGGAATACTCGAGGAAGCGGTTGGTGCGCTCCACGTCCTCGTTGTAGAGGAACCCGAGCTGCTTGCCCAGGCCGGCGAGGTTGTGCTCGGTGATCCCGGCGGCCCAGGTCGTCTCACCCCCGCCGCGTCCCAGGTGCACTTCGAACTCGGTCGTCCACGCGTCCTGCGTCAGGACGTCCACGTCGACCACGCCGTCGTGCGGCGGCCCCGGCACGACCCGGACGGACCGGAAAAAAGGAAGAGCGCGGAGGTTTCGCTCCGTCTGGGCGAGGAGGGTCGGGTCGTAGGGCGCGCCTTCGCGAAAGAGGAGGAAGCGCCTCACGACGCCCGTCTGCGTCTCGATGTGAACGGCGTCGGCGACGCGGTAGACCCAGCCGCGCGCCTCTTCTTCGGGGGCGAAGACGTCCTGGCACTGAATCCGGATCTCGCCGATCCGGAGCGGTTCCGCCGCCCGGGCCGCCCCGGCGCCGCAGAGGGCCAGGGCGAGCAGGAAACGCCGGCTCAGGTCCCCTCTTCCCAGGAGCCCATGTACCGCTCCTGCTCGGGTGTCGGGCGGTCGATGGTCGTTCCCATGGCTTCCAGCTTCAGGCGCGCAATCTCGCGGTCGATCTCCTCGGGCACCGCGTACACGCGGCGCGAGAGCGAGGCGTGATTGCGGACCATGTACTCCGCCGCGAGCGCCTGGTTGGCGAAGGACATGTCCATCACCGAGGCCGGGTGCCCCTCGGCCGCCGCGAGGTTGACCAGGCGGCCGTCGGCGAGCAGGTGGATGCGCCGCCCGTCGGAGAGCGTGAACTCCTCCACGAACTCGCGGATCGTCCGGCGCCCGCGGGATTCCGCCTGGAGCGCCGGGATGTCGATCTCCACGTTGAAGTGGCCGGAGTTGCAGACCACGGCGCCGTCTTTCATGGCGCGGAAGTGCTCGGCCCGCAGGACCCCCTTGTTTCCCGTCACGGTCACGAAGATGTCTCCCTGCGGCGCCGCCTTCTCCATGGGCATCACGCGGTGGCCGTCGAGCGCCGCCTCGATCGCCTTGGTGGGGTCGATCTCGGTGACGATGACGTTGCCGCCGAGGCCGCGCGCGCGCATGGCGACGCCGCGCCCGCACCAGCCGTAGCCGGCCACCACGACGTTCAATCCCGCCACGAGCAGGTTCGTCGCGCGGATGATGCCGTCCAGCGTCGACTGGCCCGTCCCGTACCGGTTGTCGAACAGGTGCTTCGTTTTCGCCTCGTTGACGGCGACGACCGGGAACTTGAGCACGCCCGCCTTTTCCATCGCCCGCAGACGGATGACTCCGGTCGTCGTCTCCTCGGTGCCGCCCAGGACCCCGTCGATCAGCGCCTTGCGCTCCGAGGCCGAGAGGCTCCCCGCCCACTGCCGGACCACGGGATCGACGTCCTGGTCCCGGCCGAGGGCGAGGAACAGGAGGCTCGACACCAGGTCCGCGCCGTCGTCCATCGTCAGGTTGGGACGGTGAGCGAGCGCCGCGCGGATGTGGTCGTAGTAGGTCCCGTGGTCCTCCCCCTTGATCGCGTAGACGGAGATCCCTTCGTGGACCACGAGCGAGGCCGCCACGTCGTCCTGCGTCGAGAGGGGATTCGAGGCGCAGAGCACCAGGTCGGCGCCTCCGGCCGCCAGCGTGCGGGCCAGGTTCGCCGTTTCGGTCGTGACGTGGAGGCACGCGGAGAGGCGCACCCCCTCGAGGGGCTTCTCCTTGGAGAAGCGCTCCCGGATCTGACGCAGCACCGGCATCGTCCGGTCGGCCCATTCGATGCGCAACTTTCCGCGGTCCGCGAGCGCGCGATCCTTGACGTCGTGCCGGGCCGGCGCCGCGACGCTCATGGCGTCACCGCCACGCCCGGCTCGACTCCCGCCGCCTTGGCGAGCGCCTCGGCCTTGTCGGTCTTTTCCCAGGTGAAGTCGGGCAGCCTCCTTCCGAAGTGGCCGAAGGCCGCGGTCTGCTTGTAGATCGGGCGCCGCAGGTCGAGCGATTCGATGATCCCCTTGGGCGTGAGCGCAAAATGCTCGCGAACGAGATCGACGATGCGCGGCTCGGGGACCTTTCCCGTCCCGTAGGTCTCCACGTGCACCGACACCGGGTCGGCGACACCGATTGCGTAGGCGAGCTGGATCAGAACGCGATCGGCGATCCCCGCCGCGACAAGGTTCTTCGCGACGTAACGGGCCATGTAGGCCGCCGAGCGGTCCACCTTGGTCGGGTCCTTGCCCGAGAAGGC